>CADAKE010000025.1 GCA_902788445.1 uncultured Eubacteriales bacterium | reverse complement strand
GCTGCCCTGCACGTCGGCCTTGATGATGATGTTCAGGTTCTGCACCTTGCCCTCGGCGATGCCCGCGAACAGATTGTCCAGGCTCACCTTGGTGGTGTTCGCACGGGCAGCCTTGAGCTTGTCGCGGCGCTCCTGGGCGACCTGGCGGCTCAGGTGGTCGTCGGCCACGGCGAACATTTCGTCGCCCGCCAGGGGCACTTCGTTAAAGCCGGAGATTTCCACAGGCGTGGAGGGGCCCGCCTTCTGCACGCGCTCGCCCCGGTCGTTCACCATGGCGCGGACGCGGCCGGAGGCCATGCCGGCGACGATGTTGTCGCCAACCTTCAGGGTGCCGTTCTGGAGCAGCACAGTGGCCAGCGGGCCGCGCGCCTTGTCCAGCTTGGCTTCGATGATGACGCCCTTCGCCATGCGGTTGGGATTGGCCTTGAGATCCATGGTGTCGGCCTGCAAAAGGATCATTTCCAGCAGGTCGTCCACGCCGTCGCCAGTGATGGCGCTGACGGGCACCATGATCGTATCGCCGCCCCAAGCTTCGGGCACCAGCTCGTACTTGGTCAGATCTTGCATAATGCGGTCGGGGTTGGCCGCGGGCTTATCCATCTTATTGATCGCCACCACGATAGGCACGTTCGCGGCCTTGGCGTGGTTGATGGCCTCGATGGTCTGGGGCATGACGCCGTCGTCGGCGGCCACCACCAGCACGGCGATATCCGTCGCCTGCGCGCCGCGCATACGCATGGCGGTAAAAGCTTCGTGGCCGGGCGTATCGAGGAAGGTGATCTGGCGTCCATCCAGCTTGACGGTATACGCGCCGATGTGCTGGGTGATGCCGCCCGCTTCGGTGGCGGTGACGTGGGCCTTGCGGATATAGTCCAGCAGGGAGGTCTTGCCGTGGTCGACGTGGCCCATGATGGTGATAACCGGGGGACGGGGCTGGAGGTCTTCCTCCTTGTCCTCCACGTCGGCTTCGGACAGGGCGTCCTCGGCCGTTTTGTCCAGCTTCATTTCCAGTTCCACATCAAATTCAGAGCAGACCAGGGAAGCCGTGTCGTAATCCAATTCGGAATTGATGTTGGACATGATGCCCAGCATCAGCAGCTTCTTTAAGATTTCGCCCGCGGGCTTGCCGATGCGCTCGGTCAAGTCCTTGACGGTGATCGTCTCGGCGGTCATATACGCCTTTTCGATCTTGATCGGGGCCATCAGCTGCTGGGCGGAAGGCTGCTTCTTGGTGGCGCGGGCTTTCTTGCCGCCGCGCACGGTCTCGTCGTCGTAGCCGTTGAAGGTTTCCTTCTGCAATTGCTTGCGGTTCTTCGCCACGTGCTCCGGATCGTGCTGGCGCTGGTATTGCTTTTTATTGGGGTCGTAATTGCTGACCCGCTCTTTTTCCACCACGGGCGTGAGTTCCGGCCCACGGCTGCGTCCGCCGCCCGCGGGACGGCTGCCGCCCTGGGGACGCGCGCCGGCTCCGGCGGGGCGATTGCCCTGCTGGCCCTGGCCCGCGGGACGGCCATACTGGCCTCCCTGCGCCGCGTTGGCGGGACGCCCGTACTGGCCGGGCTGGCCATTCGCCGGGCGGCCATACTGCTGTCCGCCCTGCGCGTTCGCGGGACGCCCATACTGACCGGGCTGGCCGTTCGCCGGACGGCCATACTGCTGCCCGCCCTGCGCGTTCGCGGGACGGCCATACGGACCCTGGGGATTGGCGGGACGGCCATACTGACCGGCCTGACCATTCGCCGGACGGCCAAACTGCGGCGTCGTCACCGGACGGCCAGCGTTCTGCGGCAAAGTGCGCGGCGCGGGACGAACCGGCTGCACGGTCGGCGCTTTGACAGGCGTTCCCGGGGCGGGCCGGGCGGCGGGAGCCGCGGGCGCAGCGGGCCTGGCCGCCGGTTTTTCGGCAGGCTTCGCTTCCGCCTTGGGCGCCGGGGCGGCAGGCTTGGCTTCCCCGGGCTCCTTCTTTGCTTCGGGCTCAGCCTTCGGCGCAGGCGCGGCCTTTTCTTCCGGCTTCGCGGCAGGCTGCTCAGTCCGCGCTTCCACGGGCTTTTCGGCAGGCTTTTCCGCCGGAGCTTCCGCGGATTTCTCCGCGGGCTTTTTGCTTTCTTCCTTTTCTTCCTTCTTTTCTGCCTTTTCAGGCGCGGGCGCTGCGGGGGCTACCGCCTCGTCCTCATCGGGCATGGTCCAGGCCTTGGCGTGCTGCTTAGCCAGCTCCGCCTGTTCCTCCTGGCGCTTCCGGGCTTTTTCTTCTTCCTCTTCGCGCTGGAACTTCGCTTCCTGCTTGCGCAAAGCCTGCATCACGGTATCCAGGCTGCGCCGGATACGAGAAGCGTCCTCCAGGATCACGCCCGCCTGCTGATTGATTTCCTTCGTGGCTTCAGCCAGTTTCACCTTGGTCATTCGATGCTTGCACCCCCGCACTTGGCTTGATAATAAATTGTTCGTATATTGTAAGAATATTTCCCTCAGTTTTCCGCAGGGTCAGGCGCTTCCTTCGCCTGCTTCAAAAGCTCTTCCATCCGCTTGCTGAGCGAACCCTTTTTTACTGACGCGGCCATCCTGCCGTCCCGCCCGCAGGCGCGGGAGATTTCCCCTTCCGGCAGGAAGAACGCGGGAACATCTCGGAACGCGCAGGCGTCCAGGAGTTTTTTCTTCGTTCCCTCCGACGCGCCTTCGTCAATGAGCGCCAGGGCCGCCTTGCCGCTCTTGATTTCCGCCAGCGCCACTTCAGCGCCCAGCGTCGCCTGTCCGGCCCGGCAGGCCAGGCCCAGCAAACCGAACACCGCGCTCATGCCTGGGCCTCCAGCTTTTCCAGCTCCGCCAGCAGGGAAGCGTGCGTTTCCTCGCCCAGGGCGCATTCAAACGCCCGCTCCAGCTGCTTTTGCTTGATCGCCCGTTTCAGGCAGTCCGCCGAGTGGCACACATACGCGCCCCGGCCCGGCTTGCGTCCCGTCACGTCGATGGACACTTCGCCCTCCGGCGAGCGAACCACGCGCAGCAGTTCCTTCTTGGGCTTCATTTCCCGGCAGCCGACGCACATCCGCATGGGCACCTTTTTTTCTTTCATGAAACAGCCCTCTTACACGGTTTCGTCGTCTGCGCTGTCGGGCAGCTTGTCATAGTCCTCAAAGTGATCGGCGATGATGGAGCCGCTGCCCTCGGGCACGTTGGCGGCTTCCTGGGCCCGCAGTTCGTTGTACTGGGTCTGGGACTTGATGTCGATCTTCCAGCCGGTCAGCTTGGCGGCGAGGCGGGCGTTCTGCCCTTCCTTGCCGATAGCCAGGGACAGCTGGTTATCCGGCACCACGACGCGGCAGATTTTTTCCTCGTCGGACTGGAGCACCTGCTCCACGAACGCGGGGTTCAAGGCGTTGGCCACGAACTCCGCCGGGTCGGCCGACCACTTGATAATGTCGATCTTTTCGTTCTTGAGTTCGCTGACCACCTTGTCCACGCGGCTGCCGCGCGGGCCGACGCACGCGCCGACGGGGTCGATCATCGCGTCGGTGGAGGCCACGGCCATCTTAGTGCGGCTGCCCGCCTCGCGGGCGATAGACTTGATCTGCACAACGCCGGTGGCGATTTCCGGCACTTCCATTTCAAACAGGCGCTTGACCAGGCCGGGATGGATGCGGCTCACCGCCACCTGGGGCGTGCGGGCGGCGTCCTTATTGGCGCGGTACACCTGCAAAACGTAGACCTTGATATGGTCGCCGGGGCGGTATTCCTCGCCGGGCATGAACTCGCTGGCGTCCAGGTAGCCGTGGGTGCGGCCCAGTTCGACGTACACGCCCTTGGGCTCCACGCGCTCCACGATGCCGGTGAGGATCTCGTTTTCCTTCTCGATGTATTCGTCGTAGATCTTGCCCTTTTCCACGTCCTGCAAGCGCTGGCGGATGACCTGCTTGGCGGTCTGCGCGGCGACGCGGCCAAAGTCCGCGGGCGTCACGTCCATTTCCACGATATCGCCAAGTTCATAATTGGGCCGCAGCTTGCGGGCGTCCTCCAGGGAAATCTGCTGGTATTCGTCCTCGACTTCCTCAGAAACCACCTTGCGGGCGAAAATCTGCACGTCGTGCTCGCGGCTGAGCACCACGGAAAGATTCAGCGGCGCGTTGGCGCTGCGCTTTAAATAGCGGCGGTACGCGGCCTTACAGCCTTCCTCCACCGCGCTGACGATCTGATCCACGCTGATGTCCTTGGCCTTCGCCAGCGCTTCGATCGCGTCCATCATTTCAGATTTGCGTGCCATGTTGATTACCAGTCCTTCCTGTATATTACAGCGGGGTTAGGGATTAGGGAGCAGGGAGTAGGGATTAGGTTTTCGAGTGCCCGCAAACAACTGGCACCTTTCTTCACTCATCCCTCGTCCCTATTCCCTCGTCCCTAATCCCTCATTCCTCGTCTCCGTCCTCATCCAACGCGCTCAAATCGGGCACCAGGCGCACCTGCGCCACCGCTTTGCGGGGCAGGTCGATTTCCTCGTCCCCGTTTTGGAGCAGCACGTGTTCATCATTCATTTCCTTGAGCAAGCCCTGGGCGGTTTTCCGTCCGTCCACCGGCTTATACATTTTGGCTTCCACCAGCAGGCCAATGGACTTTTCAATGTCCCGCTGGGTTTTCAGCGGCCGGTCGATGCCAGGGGAGCAGACCTCCAGGAAATCGTAGTCGAAGTTTTCCAGGGCGGGCTGCACGGCGCGATGGTATTTTTCGCAGTCATCCAGCGTGACGCCCGTTTCGGTGTCGATATAAATACGCAGATAATGGCCCGTAGGTTCCTTTTCGATGGCCACGTCGCAGAGTTCATAGCTCAGCTTCCTGGCCATGTTTTCGCAGATCGCCGTAATTTTCTGCATGTTGGCGTTTTTCGGGGGCATTTCTTCTCTCCTCTCGGCGGAGTGCTTCATTCCAAGTTCTAAGTTCCAAGCTAATATCTTTCGCGCTTAGAACTTAGAACTTAAAAATACAGAAAGAGCGGGACACAACTGCTTTTCCAGGAAACACAGGGGCACGAACAAAGCGTCCAACCCCGCGGCCTTCCTGCTTGCAGCTCCCACTCTTCGTTAAACCCTTCTTTCTCAAAGGACGATCAATTTTGCTTCCGCGGCTTTCCGTTCTTTATTGGAAAACCACAAGTGGTAGTATACCATAGGGCCGCCGGAAATACAAGCGGTTTAAAAAGAATTTCTGAAAGATTGAGCAAATTGAAAAGTTTTTTCCCGTTGTTTTGGACAAAATTGTGTGTTTTACTCTTGTTCCTGCGCCCGCCGCGCGAACAGTTTGGGCGTAATATCGGGGTAGGTCAGGTTGTCAGGCAGCCGATCGAAGAAACCGATTTCCTTCATTTCGCTTGCTGGCATCGGGCCGAAGGAGCGGACGGCCGCGGTAAATACCTGTCCGTTTGCGCTGCTCGTATCATCCGCCGCGGAATAATCGCACAGCGGAAAAATGTCGAAATCCTCCGCGCCTGATTCCTCCCACAGTTCGCGCTTTGCCGCCTGCAACGGCGTTTCCCCCGGTTCGATGTGGCCGCCCTGGGTTTCCCAGGTGTCGCGGCTGCGGTGGCGGCTCAGAACAGTTTGACCCCGAAAGGATGTGAGAACCACCACGTACTTGTAGTTTTTTAACGTATTCAGCGGGTAGACCTCGCATTTCATCCTTGTTCCACCTTTCGCAGAAATTCGTCCATCGCCTGCACGATCTTCGGATATTCCGGAGAGATGGTGCAGACGTGCGGGGCGTCGTCCAGCCAGAGCCGCGCCTTGACCGCGCTCGACACACCGTTCAGGATCATGTCCGGGCTGTCGGCTGTGACGGTTTTGTCTCCGTGGGACTGGACGACGAGGATCGGGCAGTGGATGAGCGCCAGGTCGCGCTTTGCCTTCCGCATGATCGCGCTCAGGTGCGCCACGCTGGACAGGGGATAACTGTCGTAGCCAATATCATAATCCGCGTTCAGGGTACTGCGGCTGCCGTCGGCGCGCTTGTGCACCATGGGATGCACCTTCGCCGCCACCGGCGCGAGGGAACGGAACCTGGCCGTTGTTTTCATCGGCGCGGCGATGGACACGCAGGCGTCCGCCTCCATCTGCTCCGCCAGCATCAGCGCCAGGCATCCGCCCATGGACAGTCCCGCCACGGTAAGATATTTATATTTCGCGCGCATATCCGCCGCCGCTTCCCGGCTGGCTTGCGCCCAATCCTGCCACGTCGCTTTTCCCATCGCTTCCGGGGTTTCACCATGGCCCGGCAGCAGAATCCCGCGAACCGCGAATCCCTTCTCCCGCAGTCCTTCTCCAACCAGCCGCATATGGGACGGAGAGCCTGTAAAGCCATGGATCAGCAGCACGCCGTGCTCCCCTTCCGGGAAATCAAAAGGCCGCGCCTGGGGCAAAGAAAAGTCCTGCATGTTTCGTTCCTTTCCGATTGGTTGAAAAAGCCGTCCGGAAAAACCCGGACGGCAGAATGTTTTTTAGAGGGATCAAATCGTGAGCGATCACTCAGCGGGAGCTTCCACAGCTTCGCCGCCGCCCATGACAGAAGCCATGAGGAGGCCCACCATCTGCTCCAGCACAGCGCCCTGTTCGGGCATCACGGCCTTGACGTTGTTGATGATCTGGCTCAGGCCATTGGTCATCAGATCCATCATCAGGTTACCGATCACTTCGGGAGCGGCCTGTTCATCCAGCAGTCCATCCAGGGCCAGTTCGGCCTTTTCGCCGTCAAACGCGCTCTTGGTGCGTTCGCCGACCAACTCGAACAGAGCAGAGAAAGCCATGATGGCATTCTCAGGATCATTCACATACAGCTCGGCTTCCAGGGCCACGCCGGTTTCGCCCATCGCAACCGCAGCAGTAACTTCAACGTCCGCGCCGGGAGCGGAAATCGCGTAATCCACGATCACGCCATCTTCGCCCATTTCGATATAGCATTCGACGGAGACTTCCTCCGCGGGAATTTCCACGATCACGTCCACAGAGGTTTCGTTCACGTACACGTAGGTGTTGGTGTCGCCGGAATTGTCCTCCTTGCCTTTGGCGTTGACGATCACATACGTGTCGGCGGCGGTCTCGTTGCCTTCGTCATCGGTGATGGTGTACACCAGGCCGGTCACTTCGGGCAGCTGTTCGGCGGGCACATCCTCCAGGGCCAGGGCGGCCGGGTCGAATTCCGCGCCGGGGATCATGGAAGCAACGGACTCGAGAGCGGACTTGATCGTTTCGTCGGCGGTCGCCTTCGCGGCAAAGGTCTTGACAGCCTCCATGATGGCGTTGACATCCACGGTCAGCGTTTTTTCGGTATTGAACACAACGTCGTCAACCAGGGGATATTCACCCTTGACAGGTTCGCCGAACGCAACGCTGTTCTGCATCACTTCGCCCATTTCCATGGCGTAATTGAAGATGTTGCCGGCAGCTTCCATGATTTTTTCCATGTCCAGCTGGCCGATGCCCGTCTGGAATTGCTCCATGGCCTGCTTAAACAGCTTCGCAAGGGTTTCCTGCTTGATGGTCAGCACATAGCTGGGCAGCAGGTCGGTGGACAGGGCGAAGCCGCCTTCGGTCGCTTCCGCCACGAGAGAGAACACATCCTGGTCCTTGATCTTCAGGTCATACTGCAGGCCGTTATTGGCGAAAACAGCCTGTTCGCCCATGCCGTTGAGCAGCGGCAGCAGCGTCTTCGCAATGCCTGCGTATTCTTCGGGCAGTCCGGCGGCGGTCAGCAGGCTGAGCGCCGCTTCTTCGTCCAGTTCCATCTGGAAGGTCGTCGTGAAAGCGGGAAGCTCAAACCCGGGCAGACTCTGGGCAGGCTCTTCCGCCAAGGCGAAGGTGCAGGAGAAAGCCATCACCATCGCCAACAGGACAGCAATCAACTTTTTCATGTTGTATACCCCTTTCTTATTCTGCGCGAATGGATCTATGCTGCGTCCCAGGGCCGCTGAAACCGGCCCTGAATAATGAACACGGAGCATTCGCTTCTCACATGTATGATTATACCACACATTCAATCCTTTGACAATACGGCGCACCGATCAATTCTGATGGATTGAAGCGCGGATTTCGACATTTCAGCCATCCGGCCGCTTTATTCCCGCGCCCCTGCCGCGCCGCCGATCAGCGCGGAGGCAAAGAACTGGGCCAGCTTTTCCGTCCATTCCTGCCAGAGCGCGGAACGCTGCCCGCCCGTCATTTCATCCACGCGGATCACATCCTCGGCATCGGAAACGACGGTATAAGCAAAGGGCGACACCGTGCGGCTGGTCAGCTGCACGGTGATGGCCGCGCCGCTTTCCATATCCATCCAGGAAAGGATGCCGTCCAGGTGGGTCGGGGACTGCTTGGAGCTGCCGGAGGAAAGCTCCGCGTTCAAGGAAAGCATCTGCATCGGCCAGTCCGTTTCGCCCCGGGGGCGGAGCATGAGGCTGCCCCGGATGGTCTGGGTGGATTTGTCATCGGCCAGGGAATAGGCTTCCTCCCCCTGATCCCAATTGAAGCTGTAATCGAAGCCGACAGGCCGCAATTCCGGCGCGCCGTCGCTGACCACGAAGGACGCGCTTTCCGCCGCCACCGGCACCAGCAGCGCCACGGAGCCGGTATACGCGCCGGGGGAAACTTCCTCGCAGGAAATATCAAATTCCGAGCCGTCCTTCGCCGCTCCGGTCACGCGCCATTCCTGCGCCCCCTCCACCGGGGAAACGGAGAAGGAGAGCCGGGTAAGAAGCGCGTCCTGGGCAAAGGGGAAAGCAATGCGGTCCAGCAGCGTGGTGCCGGACGAATCGTGCCGCCGGACGATTTCCACGTTGCCCTCCAGGTTCAGTTGATCCAGCGAAGCAAGGATCGTATCCTGAGACGCGGGTTCCAGGTACGCCGCCGCTTCCTCCGGCGAAGCGATTTCTTTCAGCAGGCTGAGCATCGGCTCGTCCTGGTAAAGCTCCCGGAGCAGTTCCTTGATTTCTTCCTTCACTTCCTGGACGGGGATTTTGCAGGAAAGCTCCGAATAAGCCTTGTCTCCCTCCATGCCCGTTGACACGGAAGCAAAGCCGTTCATCCACGATGCCGCCATCGTTTCGTATTTTTCCAGCAGCGGCCTGCACCTTTCCTTCCAGGCGTCCGAAGCGTTCAGCCCGTTCAGCAGCAGCTTCCAAACCGGCGGCCAGCCTTCGCCCGCTCCAGCGTCCGCCGAAAGGAGCGACAGCCAGTTCCAGTTCCGCCCGGCGGCGTAGATGGTGTCCGGGTTGAGCAGGTCGCTGGCGATGCCCGTCAGCTTTTCATCATACAGATAGGAAATCTTCGCGCTGGGCTGTCCGCTCAGGGCGAAGGTCACGTCCGCTTCGCCCTCATCCCGGTTCCGCTGGGTGGTGTGTTCCAGGGTCAGGGTCAGGTTGGGCAGCAGGCTTTTGAGCAGCGGCCACACTTCGTCGGGGAAGGCAGCGCTGCGGTCGCCGATCACGGTAAAGGTGACCGTTCCGCGATAGGCCGATTCCTTCACCGCCTGCTGGTAGAATTTATCCATCAGCGTATCGTTTTCCGCGAAGGCCGCCGCCGTGTTCACGATCAGCAGCAGCGACAGGGCCAGCGAAATCCATCGTTTCATATCTCGTTTCCTCCTGCGTCAAGCGTCTCCGTCGTCAAATGAAGTATACCAGCCTTCGTCCGATTGTTCATCTCCGGCCGGGTCTTCCTGCTCAAAGGCTTCTTCCTCTTCTTCCGCTTCGTCAAACGTTTCCTCCTCCGGCGCGGTCAGCTCCGCCACGGCGGACTGAACCGCGGACGTGATCGGGAACATGAACCAGGCGTCCGTTTGAAGATCCTTCTCGATGGAAGTCAGTTCCTTTTCCGTGAGCGGCTCCAGGATCTCGATGAAGGCGTCGGTCAGGGCGTCCAGTTCCGCCTGCACCGCAATCTTCGCCCGTTCCGGGGAGGCTTCGCGCAAATCCTTGGCGCTGGCCGCCGCGGGGGCCGTGAGCGTTTCCCGTTCGCCCAGCGAAACATCCAGCGCCGCCTTGACGGTATTCTTATTGCCTTCCTTCTTTTGAACCGCGACGGTTCCTTTGAGCCCATCGTCGTCAAAGGTCAGGTCAGGCGTGAGTGTCCAGGTGCTCTTGACCTTATTCTCCGTCCGGGTGACGGTCGCTTTGCCCGTCCACTTTTCATCTTCATCCCTGACGGTGTTTTTCAGGTTTGCCGTCAGCGTGCCGGATACCGTTTTGCCGTCATAGGTACGGGTGTATGTTCCCTCCACGGCGACGGTGTTCACGCTCTTCTTGCTCGTCAGCTGCACGGCGGCCGTCACCTTGAAATTGTTTTTTCCTTTGGTGGCCGGAGCGGAGAAGGAAAGGTATCCGCCCTTGTCCGGCGTGAAGCCGTAGAACAGCGTCACCTTGCGCTTATCCTCGCCCAGGGCGGCGTTGCCCGTGAACTGCACGCCCATGTCCTCGCCCTCTTTGTTGAGGAAGCGCTTGAACCTGCATTCCCCGGAGAATTCCAGTTCTTCCAGCAATTCCTCCGCTTTCATATACAGAGCGGGCTGCTTTGCGAGCGCCTCTTCCATGGCGGGCAGCAACGTGTCCAGGACGCGGGGCCAGAATTCGTTCATGTCGTCCCCGGTAAAGGTATAGATTTCGCTGGACGTGGATTTGGAAGCGTTCTTGATGGATGTGGCTTCTTTGGATTTTTTCGGCGTGACGTGGGACGATAGCTTTTCATACAGTTGCGGCGCCAGCTTCAAATAAGCCGCCGGGAAGGAGGAGGGATCGAACACTTCGGTTTCCCGTCCCCACAGGAGCGTCAGCGCGTCCGGGTCGCCTTGGGCGGTCAGGTAGCTGCCGCCATTGGGCGAAAAGGTGGTGAGCCGGTAATCGTCCTTGCGCTGCACGTCCGCCTGCAGGACGCTGTCGCCGTTCATGGCGAAGTCCGCCCGGCGGTCGTTGCCGGTGGTCAACGTCAGCGCGAAGCCGTCCAGGCCCTCGTTGACCGTTCCCAGCGTGGACTTGGACAGCGGGGACAGCGCGTCAAATTGCGCGCGCAGCGTCAGGGTCATCCCTTCGCCCGCGCTCAATTGCTGGTATCGCGGGGAAAACTCCGCCAACGCGGGCAGCCATGAAAGCGTCAGCGCCAACACGCACAGCCAGGCAAAAGCCCCTTTCCAGAACCTGTCCATGATCGTCACATCCTCTCGGCTCCCATTTATCCTAACGAAGAACATCTTTTGTTTCTTGCGCAATAATGGGAAAATCTCTTTCCTGCATTATACCGCAAATTTTAGCAATTGAAAAGAGCCAAAGCCCAGGATATGAAAAAAAGAAGCCCGAAAAGGCAACGCGGTGAAACGGTTGCTTTTCGGGGCGATAAACATGGAGTCGATGAAAACCTAAGTAAAAACTGATCTATTCAATCATGTTAATTTCTATACGTTTGTTGGAATAACAACGTGTAGGGGCGGATACCATCCGCTCGTGGAGCAAATCATTACGCTTCGCTGCATTTCCCCGCGTTGTCGCAATTCTGCAATGCGGGCGGATAATATCCGCCCCTACATATATTGTATCATTTCTATGTGCGATGAATGAATCAGTGGTTACCCAATGCCTACTCCCTACTCCCTATTCCCTATTGCCTATTGCCTACTGCCTAATGCCTATTCCCTACTCCCTCCTCAGCATTTCCCTCGCGTGAACCCGCGCGCTCTCCGGGTCGCCGCCCAGCATCCGGGCGATTTCGTTCACGCGGGCCTCCCCCGTGAGCGGGGTCAATTGCGTGCGGGTGCGCTCGCCGTCAAAGGATTTTTCCACCAGGTAGTGGTGGTCGGCCAGGGCGGCGATCTGCTGCAAATGCGTCACGCACAGCACCTGGCGCTCTTTGGCGATGGCGGCCATCTTCTCCCCCACCACCTGCGCGGCGCGGCCGGAAATGCCGGTATCGATCTCGTCAAAGATCATGGAGGGCACGCCCTCCCGCTGCGCGGCGACGGACTTGATAGCCAGCATGAGGCGGCTGAGTTCGCCGCCGGAAGCGATCTTGGAAAGGGGCTGCAATTCCTCGCCCCGGTTCGGCGCGATGAGGAAAGCGGCGGTTTCGCCGCCCAGCGGCCCCGGCGGGCAGGCGGGCAAGGTGACCTGGAATTTCGTGCCCGCCATGTTTAAATCATTCAGCTGGACTTCCATTTCTTTTTCAAATTTCCGAGCCAGCTTTTGCCGGGATACAGATAATTCTTCCGCGGTTTTTTTGTACCGGGAAGCGAGCGCTTTTTCCTTCTTGTTCAGCGCGTCCAGGTCGTCGTCGATGCTTTCAAAGCTGGAAAGCTCCTGTTCGATTTCCCTGAGCTTCCCCAGCATCTCGCCGGCCGTCGCCCCGCCGTACTTGCGGCTCAGGCGGCGGATCAAATCCAGCCTTGCCTGCACCGCCTCCAGCCGGTCCGGGTCCATGTCCAGCCGGGCCAGCAAATCCCGCAGGGTCAGGCCAATGTCCTCCGCCTCATAATACAGCGCGTCCAGCCGGGCGCGGAGGGAGGCGTATTCCTCGTCCAGCCCCTCGATCGGCTGCAAGGCCCCGGCGGCGGTGCGCAGCGCTTCGGCGGCGGGGTCAGCGCCGTCATACACCCGCTCGAACGCTTCCCGCAGTCCGCTTTCGATCTTCTCCGCGTTGCGGCCCCGGTCGCGTTCCTTCGCCAGTTCTTCTTCTTCTCCCGGAATCAGCTTCGCGTTTTTCAGTTCCTTCTGCCGGATACGCAGAAGCTCCATCCGTTCGCTGGCCTGGGCGCTCTGTTTTTGCAGGCGTTCCAGTTCGCGCTTGCAGTCATGCCAGGCCGCGTAATCCGCCTGGGTTTTCTTCAAAAGCGCTTCATGCGCCTCGTCCCCGGATGCGTCCAGGAAGCTCAGGTGCTTTCTGTCGTCCATGAGGGACTGGTGCTCGTGCTGGCCGTGAATGTCCATGAGCAGGTCGGTGAACTGGTGGTACTGCGCCAGCGGCAAAAGCGTTCCGTTCACCCGGCAGGAGGAGCGCCCGGCCAGCGTGATTTCCCGGCTGAGGATCAGTTCATTCCCCTCGTCCAATTCCTGTTCTTTGAGCAGTTTTTGCACTGGCGGACAGTCGGACACGTCGAACACGCCTTCCACCCTGGCCCGTTCCTCGCCGCGGCGGATCAGTTCCTTCTGCGCGCGCCCGCCCAGCAGCAGCGTCACCGCGTCCACCAGGATGGATTTGCCCGCGCCCGTTTCGCCCGTGAGCACGTGCAGCCCGGAAGAAAACTCCACCTGCATTTCGTCCATCAGGGCGATGTTGCGGATTGATAACGATTGAAGCATATGTACCTCTTTTGAGGCATTAGGCAATAGGCAGTAGGCAATAGTAAATCATGATCAGAAAATGCTTCAAAGTGCTGATTCCCCTATTTCCTGCCACCTACTGCCTATTGCCTAATGCCTAATGCCTATTGCCTAATGCCTAATGCCTATTGCCTTAAAATCACTTCAGCATCTCCCGAAACCGGTTCACCGCGTCGGCGGCGACGGCTTCATTCTGCACCACGGCAAACACGGTGTTATCCCCCGCCATGGTGCCTAAAATCTCCGGCAGGCGCATGGAGTCGATGGCCTCGCCCGCCACGTTCGCGCTGCCGGACAGGGTCTTGAGCACCACGATGTTGCCCGCGGAGGCGACCGACAGCACGGAATCCTTGAACATGCGCACGAAGCGTTCGGACAGGCCGTGCTCCGCCTTGTCCGCCGTGGCGTATTTATACCCACCGGTGCCGGAGAGGACTTTCAGGAGGCGCAGTTCCTTAATGTCCCGGGACACGGTGGCCTGGGTAACGTCGATGCCCATCTCCCGGAGCTTCGAAGCCAGCTCCTCCTGCGTTTCGATATCGTTCTGTTCAATGATGCTCAGAATCGCCGTTTGACGCGCGTTCTTCATTTCGCTCACTCCTGTATTTCATAGTCGTTCCAGACCGCCTGCTTCCTGCGCAGCGTCGCAAAAAAGCGGGAGGGTCGGAGGCTGATCATTTGTATCGTCTCTTTTGCCGTGGTGATTTCCACCTTCGCCTCGTGGGTCACGGGCAGCAGCGTCTGGCCATCGATGGCCAATTGCAGCCGCCGCCTTTCCTGGCCGTGGGCCAGCAGCGTGACCTTCGCCCCGAGCGGCAGGATCACGGGCCGCAGCAGCAGTTCCCTGGCGCACAGGGGCGTGAGCAGCATACACGGCACGTCGTGGCGCACGATCGGCCCGCCAGCGGAGAGCCCGTAAGCCGTCGCGCCCAGCGGGGTGGAAACCACCGCGCCGTCCCCATGGGCGCGGAATACTTCCTCCCCATCCGCCCGCGCGATCACCTCGATCACGCCGGGATGCTCGCCGCGGGTCAGCGCCAAGTCGTTGATGGCGAGATAGCTTTGCCCGTCATAGCCGATTTGCAGCAGCGGGAAAGAGGCAAGGGAATATTCCGGTGCCGTCAGCGTGTCGGCCAGTTGTTCCGGTTTGTCCGCTTCGCCCTGCATCAGGAAGCCCACCGTGCCGGTGTGCACGCCGACGATGGGCACGCGCTTTCGCACCGCTTCCGGCGCGGCCATGAGCAGCGTGCCGTCCCCGCCGATGGCGACGATGGCCCGCGTATCCCCCGGCATATCCGGCATCGGGCAGGGTTCCCCCACGCCCCGGTCAGAAAGCCATTGCTCGGTCAGCACCCTGCCGCCGCGTTTTTTGATCGCCGAGGACAGCGCATGGGCCGCCTCCGCGCTCCTTGAATGAAATGGATTTGCGTAGAAATAGAAGGTGGATTTCATTTCGTACCTCCATTTTGCATATTCATTTTATCATATTCATTTCATTTGCACAATACCGGGAACCGCAAAACGCAGAAAAAAAGCAAAAATCCTTGACAATCTGGGCGAATCCGCCTATCATGGTACTGCTTTCGCCTCCGCGTTCGCAAAAGGTGGGGGTGAATATGCGCAAGAATTTATACATTTTTTGGATATTCCGAAGGAGTTATACAATTTATGGAAACGCTTTGTCTCCCCGCCGGGAAAGAAAGCCTGCAAAAAGCCGCAGAGCTTTTCAGGGCAGGCCAGGTGGTGGCCTTCCCCACGGAAACGGTGTACGGCCTGGGCGCGGACGCGCTGAATGAAGAAGCGGTACGGGCCATTTTCGCCGCCAAGGAACGCCCGGCGGACAATCCCCTGATCGTCCACGTGGCGCGGCGGAATCAATTGGAAGGATTATGCCGGGTGACGGACACCGCCGAACAGCTGATGGACGCTTTCTGGCCGGGGCCGCTGACGCTGCTTCTCATGAAAACGAGCCGCGTGCCGGACGTGACCACGGCGGGCCTGCCCTCCGTGGCGGTGCGCTGCCCCAGCCATCCGGTGGCGCATGAGTTGCTGGAAGTATGCGGCCTGCCGATTGCCGCGCCTTCCGCGAACCGTTCCGGGCGGCCCAGCCCCACCACCGCGCGGGACGTATACGAGGACATGGCAGGCCGGATCCCGCTGATCCTGGACGGCGGAAGCTGCGACGTGGGCGTGGAATCCACGGTGCTTGACCTGACCGGCGATGTGCCCTGTGTACTTCGCCCCGGCGCGATCACGGCGGAGGACGTGGCTTCCATCGTCGGGCAATGCACGGTCGCGTCCAGCGTGATGCGGCCCCTGAAGGAGGGCGAAAGCGCGCCCTCCCCCGGCATGAAGCACCGGCATTACGCGCCGAAAGCGAAAATGACCGTGTTCATCGGCACGGATGAAGCGGTCGCGGCGGCAATCATTGCCCGCTATGATCAGGCGGAAAACGCCGCCATCTTGGCCCACGACAGCGCCCTGCCGCTCTTTGGCGGCCGCCGGGCTTTTTCCCTCGGCAGCACGCCGCGGGAAGGCGCGCATCTTCTGTTCCGCCGCCTGCGGGAAATGGACGCGCTGGACGTGTCCCTGATTTTCGCCCAGGGCTGGAACGCGGAGGGCGAAGCCCTCGCCGTGATGAACCGCATGGCCCGCGCCGCGGCGTTTGATTTGGTTCAGCTATAACAAACTTTCCTGCACTCCGCCCCCTTTCCTTACATAGACTGAAACTGTAAAAAGGAAAGGGGGCTTTGCTTATGTCCGAAACCCAGCGCAACTGCGCCTACAACTACACCGTGAAACGCGGCGACAGCTTTTACCTCATTGCCCAGCGCCTGAACGTCAGCCTGCGCGACCTGCTGGAAGCCAACCCCGGCATCCCGCCCGCCCGCCTCACCATTGGCGACGTGCTGTGCATTCCCTACTGCAACGCGGATATACCCGCGCAGGATGGCGTTTCCTGCCCCACGCCCGACCAGAACAGCTGCACGGGAAACAACAATGAAGGAACGCAGCCCACGCCGGAAACCCCCGCCTACACCTGCCCGGCCAACCGCCGCAGCGTGGTGCAGACCGGCCAGACGGCCAGCGATTTGCAGCTTCGCTACAACCTGAGCTGGCACACTCTCAAGACCGCGAACAGCGATAAAGACTTGAACGCGCTCCAGGGCGGCGACATCGTGTGCATCCCCGCGGAGAATATCGCCTGTCCCCTGCCCGCCAGCGTGACCCTTCGGGAAGGCGATACGCTGCAATCCATCGCCAATCAGTACAGCGTTTCCGTCGCCTCCCTCCTGCAAACGAACCCCTGCCTCGCCCCGCAGGACTTCCGAAGCGGCGTGACCATTCGGTTGCCCGATTAATTCCATTCAGCTGTCGCTGAATGGGCGAATGAAAGCGGAATCAGGATTCCGCTTTCATTCGATTCATCAATTTGCTGTAAAATGGCGTTTTCTTTGAAAACGCTCATTTTACGGCCGCAAATTGATATAGGAAGCGGCTTTCAGCCGCTCCTTGATATAGGAAGCGGCTTTCAGCCGCTCCTCGGCGACGTACATGCCGCCGCCTGCGGATTGTTGATGAACGGGCCTGCGGGCCCTTTCATACTTTCCCAGGAGTCTCTCTTATTTCAAACTTATTACCTATGAATTATTTCTATGAATACTATTGAAGGATTTACAGACACGCAAAAAACAATGCCAGACGCTTTACTTTATCCGACTTTTTTTGTATAATATGAGCGGTTCCCAAAACAAAAAACAAAAGGAGACGGAAAGATGAAAAAGTTGCTGGCTTTGGTTCTTGCCCTGATGCTGGCTGTGTGCGCCTGCGCGGCGCTGGCCGAGGGCGTGATGACCCATGAAGATTACGTGGCCGCTGAACTGGACAGCGAAGTGACGGTGGAAACCTACGTCCAGGCCAAGCAGAGCTGGTGGGACAACAAGGGCACCATCTACACCCAGGCGGAAGACGGCGCTTACTTCCTCTATAATATGGCGATGAGCCAGGAAGACTACGACAAGCTGGTGCCCGGCACCAAGATCCGCGTGACCGGCTACAAGGCTGAATGGAGCGGCGAAGTGGAAATCATCGACGCGACCTATGAAATCCTGGAAGCCGATGCCTTCATCCCCGAAGCCCTGGACGTGACCGACCTGCTGGGCACCGACGACCTGATCGCCCACCAGAACGAGCTGGTCGCCGTGAAGGGCGCCACCGTGGTGGCCAAGAAGGACGCCAACGGAAACGACGCCGCGTTCCTCTACAACTGGGACGGCTCCGGCGCGGCAGGGAACAACAATGACCTGTACTTCGACCTGGAGGTCAACGGCGCTGTGTATTCCTTCACCGTGGAAAGCTACCTGTGCGGCGAGGACACCGAAGTGTACCAGGCTGTGACCAATCTGAACATCGGCGACAAGATCGACCTGGAAGGCTTCCTCTACTGGTACAACGGCGCGCAGCCCCACGTCATCGCTGTGAAGGCCGCCGAATAAGCAATCTCAAGAATAACCCCGGTTCGCTCACGCGCCGTGCTTTTCAGCACGGCGCTTCTTGCGATTGTTGGGAAAGTATGGTATAATCTGCCGTGCGTCCGCTGGGACGCCGAAAACACGAAGAACGGGGAAGAAGGATGGCAGAACCAATTATTGTGGCCGATCACGTATCCTTTGCCTATGAAGACGACGGGCCGCTGGCGGTACGGGACGTGTCGCTGAGCATCGAGCGCGGCTCCTTCCACGCCATTTTGGGCCAGAACGGCTCGGGCAAATCCACGCTTGCCAAGCTGATCAACGGGCTGTACCTGCCCACGGAGGGCCATGTGACGGTCTGCGGCATGGACACGCAGGACGACGATAAAACCTGGGAAATCCGCCGCCGCGCGGGCATGGTGTTCCAGAACCCGGACAACCAATTGGTGGCGACCATCGTGCGCGAGGATGTGGCGTTCGGGCTGGAAAACATCGGCGTGCCCACGGAGGAAATGCCCGCCCGCATCGACAAGGCGCTCAAGGACGTGGGGATGCTGGACTTTGCCGACCGCGCGCCGCATCTTTTGTCCGGCGGGCAGAAGCAGCGCGTCGCCATCGCGGGCGTGCTGGCGATGGCCCCGGAAGCGATTATTTTTGACGAGTCCACCGCCATGCTTGACCCCCAGGGCCGGCGGGAAGTGATGCAGGCCGTGAAGCGCCTGAACAAAGAGCAGGGCATCACAGTGCTGTGGATCACGCATTACATGGAAGAAGCGGTGGAATGCGACCAGGCGCACGTGATGTACCACGGACAAATCGTGCTTTCCGGCACGCCGCGGGAAATCTTTTCGGATGTGAAGCGCATCCTGCCCTACCGTCTGGACGCGCCGCCCATGGCGCGGCTGGCGGAGCAGCTTCGCGCGAAGGGAATGCCGCTGGCAAAGGGCATCCTGACCGTGGACGAAATGGCGAAGGAGGTGGCGCGGCTGTGCAAGTGACGCTCGAGCAGGTGACCCACACCTACCAGGAGGGCAGTCCCTTCCAGGCCGTCGCCATCCGGGATGTGAGCCTGACCATCCGGGAGGGTGAATTCCTGGCGCTGATCGGCCACACCGGGTGCGGCAAGTCCACCTTGGCCCAGCACATCAACGGCCTGCTCAAGCCGACCTCGGGCCGGGTGCTGCTGGACGGGCAGGACATCCACCAGAAAGGCTTTGACAAGCGCGAGGTGCGCCGCAAGGTGGGGCTGGTATTTCAGTACCCGGAGCACCAATTGTTTGAAGAAACCGTCGCCAAGGACGTGGGCTTCGGGCCCAAAAATCTGGGCCTTTCCGACGCCGAAATCAAAGAGCGCGTGGCCGAGGCGCTGCGAAAGGTGGGCCTGGATGAACCGGGCTTCACGGAAAAATCCCCCTTTGAACTGTCCGGAGGACAAATGCGCCGCGTCGCCATGGCGGGCGTGCTGGCCATGCGCCCGCAGATCCTGGTGCTGGACGAGCCCGCCGCGGGCCTCGATCCCCAGAGCCGGGAGGACATGCTGCAATTGATTTCCGGCCTGCATCAGCAAGGGTCCACTGTGGTGATGATCTCCCACTCCATGGACGACGTGGCCCGCTTCGCCACCCGCGCGGTGGTGATGGAGCACGGGACCATCGCCATGGAAGGCACGCCGCAGGAAATCTTCCGCCAAGCCGAGCGCCTGGAGCAGATGGGCCTGGACGTCCCCTCCGTGTGCAAGCTGGGCATGAAGCTGCGCGAAATGGGCCTGAACTGCCCCGAGGACATTTTCCGGGAGGAGCAGGCGCTGCCCGCCCTGCTGGCCCTGTGGAAGGAGGGGAAATGTCATGGCGCTTAACAATATCACCCTGGGCCAGTATTACCCCGCCGACAGCGTAGTGCACCGGATGGACCCACGGGTCAAAATATTGCTGCTGGTCGCCATCATCGTGGCGGTGTTCCTGGCGGGCAACCTGCTGGCGTTCGCGCCGATCATCCTGTTCCTGGTGATCGTGACGAAGCTGTCTAAGGTACCGGTCAGGATGATGGTGAAGGGCTTAAAGCCTCTGCGCCTGATCCTGATTCTCACCTTCATCCTGAATCTGTTTTTCCTGCAAGGCGAAACCGTGCTGCTCGATCTGGGCTTCGCGCAGATCAAGCGGGAATCGCTGATCCTGGCGGTGCATTATTCCCTGCGCCTGATCCTGCTGGTGCTCTTTTCCAGCCTGCTCACCCTGACCACCCCGCCCATCACCCTGACCGACGGCCTGGAGCGGCTGCTCTCCCCCCTGCGGGTGATTCACTTCCCCGCCCACGAAATGGCGATGATGATGTCCATCGCGCTGCGCTTTATTCCCACCCTCATGGAGGAAGCCGACAAGATCATGAAAGCCCAGACCGCCCGCGGCGCGGACTTTGAATCCGGCAACCTGATCGCCCGCGCCAAGGCCATGGTGCCGCTGCTGGTGCCGCTGTTTGTGAGCGCGTTCCGCCGAGCGGGCGACCTGGCCATGGCCATGGAAGCCCGCTGCTATCACGGCGGTGAAGGGCGCACCCGTCTGCGGGTACTGAAATGCGAACGCCGGGATTATATCGCCTGCGCAGTCGTGGCGCTGCTGATCGCGGCCGTGGTGCTCACCGGAAAGCTGTATTGAGCCCGATTCAGAGGAACTTCTTTCACGAAAACTGCCCTTCTTTGCGGAAGCGCAGTTTTTTTATTGCACAGGGCCTCGGAAACGGCGAATTTACGGAAAGGAACATTGACAAATCAATGCTTCCTTGATATACTAAAAATGATTTTTATGGGGGGAATACGGCCGTCTCGGCAGCTATTCGCGCAGCAAAAGAGGTCCGACTCGCATAAAAATGCAGTCAGGCGGCATGGTTTTTCCGAAAACCACTGCTGCTTTGCAGTACGTTCAGGGTACGGTTCTTTGAAAGGAGAGAAAAAAATGAAACATTTGATGAAATGCCTGTGTGCCGCGCTGGTTCTCGCGCTGCTGGCCTCAAGCGCCTTGGCGGAAATCAAGCTCGATACCGCGTTCCGGTACATGACGTCGATCAAGCCTGTCGCCGGCACCAGTTACCTGCTGGTCGAATCCAAGCAGGATAAGACCCTGGGGCTGTTTACCACGGACGGGCAGCAGCGGATCCCCTACGGCAACACCACCATCGAATCCCTGAAATACGATTTCTTCAGCGCTTACAGCGATAAGGAAGCCGTGGACGGAAAGACGCTCTGGAAGGGCGACGGCCGCAAGATCGGCGAAACGGGATATGCCGGCTTCAAAGTATTCAATAACCACTGGGTTCTTGCTTTTGTCGTCGATCCTGAGAATACCGCCGACCAGGACTACAAAGTCGGCTCCACCAGTTATGCCTATGCGCGCATCGACCTGTATTACATCACCGACGAAAACATCGAACCCATCGCTTCTCTGGATCGTGACGCCTATTCCGACGCGTTTATCCACGGCGATAAAATCGCCATCATCAACCGGAGCAATGAAATCACGTTGTATGACAGCAGCTTTGAGCCTGTGGACATTGCGCTGACTTCCATCAAGAATCCCCTGTATAAAATTGATACTTACCAACTGATCAGCCTGCTGGACAACGCGAATCTGGGCGACGGGTATTCCGAAGTCTCCGAAGTGAACCTCTCGGATCGGATGCTGGTGAAGGCGACCCGTCTTTCCCTGGACGGCACTAAGCTGGCCGCCCTGATGGAAGCGGACGGCACGGTTATCCTGCCCGCGGATTATGAAGTCCTGGATGTGACGGATCATTACGCGCTCGTGGCGGACGCGGAAAAGCAGCAGGGCCTGTTCTCCCTGGATGAAGGCCGTTTCCTGGTGCCCTGCCAATACACTTCCATCCTGTCCAGCACCACGGATATCGACAAGTACGTGCATAACGGCTATGTCTGCGTTGAGAAGGACGAGAAGCTGGGCTTCTATGACGTGGCAAACGACGCGGAAAGCTGCGCGCCCAAGTATTTTAAACGCGCGGTGAAGGTCATTGGCTGCGCCTTGTACTATACCACGGTCGAAGGCGACCTGATGGTGGTCGCGGGCGACGGGGCCGCCAACAAGGTGGAAGCGGATGAGCTTCTTACGACCAACGGCGACGGATACCTGCTGGAAGCCAAGTTGGGCACTTCCTTCGGTCTGGTTGACTGGCACGGCAATATCGTCCTGCCGCTGAACCATTATAAAGAAATCACCCTCACCAACGATTCTCTCGCCATGATCCGCACCAGCACTGGCCTGCAATTGGATAAGATCACCCGCTGAGCAACGGAGGCTGCCATGAAAAACAGAAAGCGGATGCGGTTTGTCTGTCTGCTTTTGTTGTGCGCCACGCTGACCGGGATTTTGCAGCCAGCGAAGGCAGACGTAACAGAAAAAGTGAAAGCTGTCAGAATCCTCAAAATGATGGGGAATCTGACGCCGATCAACGAAACCAATCTTCTGATCGCCCAGGACTTTGACACCAGCAAATGGGGCGTATATGATACGGACGGGAATGTGGTCATTCCGCTCCAGTACGAAAACCTGTCTTCTCTGGGCTATGGATTTCTGAGCGTCGGTTCCGTTCAGAGCAAAAAATACAAAGCCAAAGAGATCATGCCGGTTGACGAGCTCAATTGCCATGCGCTGATGCGGCTTGACGAAACGCGGCTGACTGATTATCAGTACGGGCTCTTCAAGGTCTTTTCTCCGCTGTGGGGCGCCGGTCTGGTGATGAAAGAAGGCACGAAAAGCGACTACGACTATACGGCCGATGGAAAGCATTTTTTCCTGATTGATCGCTACGATATTTTTTATCTTGGCGCGGAGCCTTCGGAAATTGATGCTGAGTTCGTGCCGGAAGCCGAGTCGGCTCTCCCCGCTCCCGAAACCGAGATCGAGCCCGACGCTGAGGCTGAGCCCGCGCCGGAAGCTGAGACGGCTCTCCCCGCTGCCGAAACAGATATTGAGGCTGAAACGGAGCCCGCTCCCGAAGCCGAGGTGGTCCCTGAGCCCGAAGCGGACGATGAGCCCGTCGAAGTATTCCTGGCCCCGATTCTTTCCCTGACCCCCGATCAGTACAAGGATGCCGCCGCGCATGGCGATTACCTGTATCTCCAGGATCAGGAAGACAAGCTGACTGTTTATGACAAACAGGGCAGCGTCGTTGATTTTGAAATACAGAATCTCAGGAGCAGCATGTACGGCATCAAAAACTGGATGCTGATCAACCTGCTTTCAGGTGAAATGGTGATGGACGGCTGCTCGGGCGTGACCGAGACCCAGCTTTCCGATGAATTGCTGCTGAGCGCCGCCAGAATCAACTTCCAGGGAAAGACGATGAACTCGCTGATCACGTTGAATGGTGAAACCATTATCCCGATGTGGAACGGAGCCATCTCCTCCGTTTCCAAGGACTATGTGATCCTGACCAGCAACGAGGACGGAAAAAAGGGATTGTACTCCCTGCGGGACAGCCGGGTCGTTCTTCCCTGCGTGTATGACGAAATCTACGAAAACAAAAGCGCGCTCGATCATTTCATCAATCACGGCTTTATCAGCGTGAAAAAGGACGGCGTGGACTGCTCCTACGACCTGGAAACCCAGACGCTTATACCGGTCGTGGAATCAGAGGACGCGCTTACCAGGTACGGCTCCACCTATTACAGCACAAAAAAGGCGTCGTTAACGACCACCACGCAGCTGATTTCTCCAGAAGGCAATGTGAAATCACTGTTCTGCTCCATCGTAAAAACCCGCGGCAGCGGATACCTGATGGTCGGAAAGTTCAGCGACGGCTATAACGTGTTCACCTGGAACGGGAAAACACTGCTGCCCCAGAATTATTCAAAGTCGATCGTTGTTACGGATGACGACAGATTCATTACAAACACCCAAAGCGCCGGATATGAGCTGTACAAGGTGGTTGTAGAACAGCCTGCCGAAAAAGCCGCTGAACAAGTTATCGGAGGAGAAGAGTAATTCTCCCACGCGTCTCCCCTGCGGTCTTTGCTATTTGAGAACAGAGGCCGCAGGGATTTTTTATTTTGTCCATTGACAGATCCGCAAAGATTTGCTATCATCAAGATGTAAACGATCGTTTACCAATTCGTATTGAAGGGGGCGGCGCGGACGAACGGAACGAAAGAACGCATCCTGCTGACCGCGCTTCGGCTGTTTGCCCAAAATGGTTACGAAGCCGTATCGACCAGCGACATTGCCGGAGCGCTTGGCTTCACAAAAGGCGCGCTGTACAAGCATTATCGAAACAAGCGCGCCATTTTTGACAGCATTTTGCGGCGCATGGAGCAGCGGGACACGGAGCAGGCAAATGAACAAGAAGTCCCCGTTGGGACGGCGGCAGAGATGCCAAACGCCTACAGGGAAACCTCCCTGCGCCAAATCACAGCGTTCAGCAAAGCCATGTTCCGCTACTGGACGCAGGATGATTTCGCGGCGCAATTCCGAAAAATGCTGACGTTAGAGCAGTTCCGAAATCAAGAAATGGGACAGCTCTATCAGCAGTACCTGGCTTCCGGCCCGCTGGGCTACCTCACCGATTTGTTCATCAGCCTGGATATACCGCAAGCGAAGGAAAAAGCGGCGGAGGCATATGGCGCGATGTTTCTGCTGTACAGCGTCTATGACGCGGCGGAGGACAAGACGGCAGTTTTGTCCCTGGCGGACGGGTGCCTGGAGCGTATCTGCCAGTAAAGATAAACGGCATGATCAGCAGGAGGTCAAATCAATGAGCATCATCATTCGCAATGAAACAAAAAACGATTACCGCGCGGTGGAAAACCTGGTTCGGGAATCGTTCTGGAATGTATACCGGCCCGGCTGCTACGAGCATTACGTGCTGCACCGGCTCCGGGACGACCCCGCTTTCGTGCCGGAATTGGACCTGGTCATGGAGAAAGACGGCGTCCTGATCGGGCAGAACATGTTCATGCGCGCCGTCCTCCGGGCCGACGACGGCAGGGAGATTCCCATCATGACAATGGGGCCCATCTGCATTGCCCCGGAATACAAGCGCCAGGGCTACGGAAAAATTCTGCTGGACGCATCCCTGGAAAGGGCGGCGGCGCTTGGCTGCGGCGCGCTGTGCTTTGAGGGCAATATTCTGTTTTACGGAAAGAGCGGCTTTACCTTCGCCAGCGAATTTGGCGTCCGCTACCACGGTCTCCCGGAAGGGGCGGACGCCTCCTTCTTCCTCTGCAAGGAACTGATTCCCGGATACCTGCGTGGGATTACCGGAGAATACGCTCCGCCGGAAGGATATTATGCAGCCGAGCAGGAGCCGGAAGCGTTTGAACGCTTTGACGCGCAGTTTCCTGTCAAGGAAAAGCTGAAGCTGCCGGGCCAGTTATTCTAAAAAAGCATCCCCTGAACCCATGCTGTAAACGATCAACAGTTCTGGATTCAGGGGATTCTTTATGGTTCAATGGATGCTTTCTCCAGCCCTCATGGCAATCGCTTACAGATTGTGTGCAACAAGAAATCCCGGGTATGTAGGGGCGGATAGCATCCGCCCGCGCTAAGCAATGTCATGCAAGCCATGAAAATGCTGATTGCCGCCAATCGTTTCTTTCGGGCGGATGATATCCGCCCCTACATTGATCGCAATTCTTTATCAGTTTCGTAACTGTTTTGTCACGAAATTGCAATAAACGATTGCCCTGGCGAAGCCCCTCGTTCCGGTTTCAATGGTCGGCTTTTTCGTACAGCGCGGCCAATACTTCCGGCGTCACGGAGCCGACCTGGTTATAGACGACCTCGCCCTTCCGATTCAGCACGATAGTTTGCGGAAGCGTCGCGCTGCCGTGAACAATATTGAAAAGCGTCTCGTCTTCCGTGTCCGCCGTGAACGGCAGAACGAAGCCCTTGCTTGCCAGGTATTCCCGCGGATCATCCGTGATGAAGGAGGAGTGAATCGCCAGCATGGCAACGTCGTCCGCGCGCTGCTGGTACAACTCATTAAAGTACGGCAATTCCTGCACGCAGGGGGTGCACCAGGTGGCCCACAAGTTGATGAAAGTGATTTTCCCCCGGCAGTCCGCCAGATGGAACACCGCTCCGTCAAAGCATTCCACGGTGAAATCCCGGAGCTGCTGGCCCACCTCATACCCGACCGGCGCGTCGCTCTCCCAGGCCGCGGACGGCGCGCTCCGCGCCTCGACAAGCACAGGGTCGAGCGCTCTTGCGTCCTGCTTCTGAATGCCCGGATCGAGCACGTTATACCACAGCAGCGCGAAGCCCAGCACCGCCAGCGCGATTCCCCAGGCAATCCGTCCCGCCCTCCGGCGTTTGCGCGGCGTCTCCCCCACGCGGTCCATGTCCGGCGCTTTCAGGGTGACGCTTCCCGCTTTCAGGGAAATCGCGCCTTGATGGCACGCCGCCATGCACTGGCCGCAGTGAATGCACTCGTGATCGCCCACGCGCCTCACGTCCATTTCGCAGTGGCGCACGCACGCGCCGCACTGATTGCAGCGGTTCCCGTCCACCTTCACGCCAACGATATTGAAGCGGCTGAACATGCCATAGATCGCGCCCAGCGGGCAAAGAAAGCGACAGAAGGAGCGGTAGCAGAAGACGCAGGCCAGCCCGATCACGAGCATGATCACAAACTTGCTGGTAAAGAGCGCGCCCAGCATATTGAAAAACGACGGGTTCGCGGGCAGCAGTCCCACCGCCCCTTCGAGGGTTCCCGCCGGACAGATGTATTTGCAAAAGGCAGGCAGGGGCATATCTCGCGCCAGTCCGTACCACAGGGGAATCGCCGCCACGAAGATGCCCAGCATCGCGTATTTCAGCCACGACAGGGCGCGCGTCGCGCGGGATTTGCGCAGCTTCGGCGTGGGGATTTTATGCAAAAGCTCCTGTATCCAACCCAGCAGGCAGAGCCAGCCGCAGACCGTCCGGCCCAGAATCACGCCGTAAAGCAGCAAAATTCCCAGCACATACCACCCGGCCCGGTGGCCGGTGGAAGCGAGCGCGTTTTGAAGCGCGCCCAGGGGGCAGGCGCCCACCGCGCCGGGACAGGAATAACAGTTGAAGCCCGGCACGCAAAGCGCCTTCGTATTGCCCCGATAAATTTCGCCTTCAAGGAAGCCCCGCAGATGCGCGTTATACAGCAGCGCGCTGTAAAGCTGCACAAGGCGGCGCGTGGAAGGCCGGCGCTGTTTTACAGGCGAATGATTGATCTTATCCAAGGCCGATACACTCCGAACAGAGATTGATTGCTTTTGCCAGCACGTCCATGAGGCTGCCGTTCAGCGCCCCTAAAGCGATGAAAACAAGAGCGGCAATGAGAAAGGCGACCCGTAAAACGGTTTGTTTTTTCGGATTCTCTTTCTTCTTTTCCATGGCTTCCGTTTTGCGCTGTGTCTTTGGAGACCGCTGTTCCTCCTTTACCCCCAGCAGAAGCCCCGCCGCCGTCATCCCAACGGACAGATACAGCAGCGGCGCCAGGCGCGCGAAAGCGGCCGCGACGGCCTGCGGCGTATAAATCGCCTCCAGCGGCTGTTCCGCCCGGCGGGCTGTCCCATCCTGAAAAATGCGGATTGCTTCCACGGAAAGCAGGAGAACGAGCAGGATACAGAGGATTGCCTGCGCAATCAGATAGGCTTTTTTTTCGCTCATGGTCATTCCTTTCCCGCAAATCTGCTGTCAAAGCCTGATTCCGAATGATTTCCTTTTTTGATTATAACACAAAAGCCCGGCATCCGCCATCCTTTTTTCCGCGGGGGCCCGGCGCAGCGCGTCAAGCCGCTGAAAGGGAAAAGGAAAGAAAGGAGGACAAAGCAAACGGCGCGACCGAAGTCACGCCGTAAGTCTTGAAAACATTACGTTTTCGTCGTATTGAACCTCATACTCGGCTGCGAGCCCGCCCCAATCAGGGGCGTGTTCCGTCAACGATCAGCGGCGCTGCATCGCGGCGAAGCATTCGCTGCAATACACGGGACGATCTTCCCTGGGCAGGAAGGGAACCTGAGTGGCTTTCCCGCAGTTCGCGCAGATCGCGTCGTGCATCTCGCGGGGAGCGCCGTTGTTGCGGGCTGCCTTGTGGGCCTGACGGCATTCACGGCAGCGGGTGGGCTCGTTCTGGAAGCCCTTTTCAGCGTAGAATTCCTGTTCACCGGCAGTGAAGACGAATTCTTTGCCGCAGTCACGGCACACCAGCGTTTTGTCCTGATACATTGTTTTTGTGACCCCCTGATTAGTGAGATAGATTTTTGGTTAGCTGCGGCTGACCTGGTTTTTGCCCCCACACTCGCCGGCCGGGATCTTGCTCTGCGTGTTTAACGCCCTCACGCCATCCTCTCGCGCGCAAACGCGCGGCCGGACTTACTTCTAGACCGCACCATGCTCACCGGAATTTTTTCTGGCTTACGTGGACCGCTTTGCCTGCGACTGGCATCGGCTTGCAACCACAGACCCGATTCAGCCAACCGCAGTCAATTATAGCCCCTTTTTATCATAAACGCAAGTATATTTTACAAATTTTTATGGATTTCCCGCAAAAAATACAAAATACGCGCAAGTTACATCATGTTTCTGCGCAGTAATGCCTGATACGCCGCTTCGCATCCGGCCCGCGCCGCCCGCGAAACGCTTTCTCCCCGGAGCAGGGAAACCGTCAGCCCGGCGCACAGCGCGTCACCCGCGCCGGTGGCGGGCAGGTTGCGCAGCGGCCTGGCGGGCGCATAGCCTCTTGTGGCGGCGTCGGCGTAGTAAACGCCCTCCGCGCCCAGGGAAATGAACACATTTTTTACCCCGGCCCGCAGCAAGGCTTCCGCCGCCTTTTCCACGTTTCTTTCCCCGGTCAGCGCTTCGGCTTCCATGCGGTTGGGCTTAATGGCAGTGAGGCGGGGGAGCACCGCCTGCACCCGCGGCGCTTTGGCGCAGCTGACGGGATCGAGGATCAGGGGAACGGCAGCGTTTTGCGGAATGTAAAAAAGCGTATCCGGGGGCAGGTTGGCGTCCAGCACGCAGCCGTCGGCGCTGTTGACCGCTTCCATCCGCCCGGCCATGGCCTCCGGGGTCAGCCGCTCCATGGCGGACATGTCGTTCACCGCCAGCGCCATATCGCCCTGCTCGTCATGGATGCACAGATAGCACGGCGCGGGGCAGTCCGTCGGCAGGGAAAGGGACAGGTCAATGTTTGACGCTTCGCAGAGGCGCGAGAGCATCGCCGCCCGGTCGTCGTTGCCCAGGGCTGTAATGAGCGACACCTCCGCGCCCAGGGCCTGAAGCTGGACGGCGATGTTCCTGCCTACCCCGCCGGGCCGCAGGGTGATTTTCCCCGGCGTGGAATCCCGGGAGCGCAGGGGCCCGTCCGGCACGCCCAGCAAGTCCAGGTTCATGCCGCCAATGACCACAATGCGCATTTATGCTTCTTCTCCGTCCAGCAGGTCGGCAGCTTCGGCCAGCAGCCGCAGCGCCTGATCCATCTTCGCAATATCCGCGCGCAAGACCTCATTCTCCTGTTCATCCGCCTGATCCTGCACTTCGTCGCGGATGTCCTCCAGGTCGGCCATGAGGTCGTTCAGCCCCTCGGCCAGGTCAGCCAGGTCGGCGCGGTAACCGGTTTGAATGGTAATCTTCATATGTCGTATCTCCTGTCAGAGTATTAACATGCAGTCCCCAAAGCTGAAGAATCTGTATTCTTTTTCCACTGCTTCCTGATACGCCGCCAGCGCTTCTTCCCGGCCCATCAGGGCGGAAACGAGCATCAGCAGGGTGGATTCCGGCAGATGGAAGTTCGTCAAAAGCACGTCGGTGGCTTTCAGCTTGACGCCCGGCGTAATGAAAATGCTGGTGTTGCCCATGCCGGGATGCACGACGCCGTCGTCCGTCGCCACGGTTTCCAGCGTGCGCACGCTGGTCGTGCCGATGCAGACGATACGCCCGCCGTTTCTCCGCGCGGCGTTGATCTTTCCCGCGGCTTCGGGCGTCACCTCGTAGTATTCGGAATGCATCTGGTGCTCGCTCACGTCCTCAGCCTTGACGGGCCGGAAGGTGCCCAGGCCCACGTGCAGAAGCACCGGCACGATCTCAACGCCCTTTTCCCGCACGCGCTCCATCACTTCCGGCGTGAAGTGAAGCCCGGCGGTCGGCGCGGCGGCGCTGCCCTCCTGCTTGGCGTAGATGGTCTGGTACTGGGAAGGGTCTTGCAGCTTTTCGTGGATGTAGGGCGGCAGGGGCATTTCGCCCAAGCGATCCAGCAGCTCCTCGAACACGCCGTCATATAAAAATGTGACGATGCGTCCGCCCGCGTCGGTGGTGTCGCCGATTTCCGCGCGCAGAATGCCGCCGCCAAAGGACACCGTCACGCCCTTTTTGAGCCGCCTTCCGGGGCGCACCAGGGTTTCCCAATGGTCTTTGTCAATGCGCTTTAATAACAGTATCTCCACCGGCACATGGGTTTCTTCCTTTTCGCCCAGCAGCCGGGCGGGAATCACCTTGGTCTGGTTAATGACCATCACGTCGCCGGGGCGCAGATAGTTCGGCAAATCGCGGAAAATCTTATCCTCCCGCTTGCCCGTGTCCCGGTGAATGACCATCATGCGGGCGGCGTCGCGGGGCTCCATGGGCGTCTGGGCGATCAGGCGCTCGGGCAGGTCGTAGTAAAAATCAGAGGTTTTCAAGACTGTTCATTCCTTTGAATATTGATAAGCGATTCTCGGGTCGCCGTTTTCGAGATAGATGATGCCGCAGCGGACAAAGCCGTTTTTCGTCAGCACGTGCTGCATGGGCGCGTTGTCCGCGTGGGTGTCCGCCCGCACCTCATCGGTAAATTGCAGCGCAAAATCCAGCGCCGCTTTCACCGCGCCGCGGATGGCGCCGTCATTGCCGATGCGGTGGATGGTGCCGTAAGGTTTACTGTTGGGCCACTTTCCATCTTCAATGTAAGCATAGGTTGAGTCGTCGCCCAGGATGAAAGCGAACACGCCGTGGATTGTTCCGCTTTCCGTTATCACAAACAGCTGCCCTTGATCAATGTCCGCTTCCAGCAAAGCTCTCTGCGGGTAGCCGTTCACCCACTGCTTCATGTTTCCGGAGGCCCGCATGAACGCGCGGGCGGTGGCATATACGGCTTCGATCCTGTCCAGGTCAGCTTTCTCCGCGGGGCGTATCTGCATGTTTTTTCCCTCTTCGTCGTTGCTCAGTCGAATGTGATTTAAAGGGCACTTTAAATCATCAAGGCAGTAGGCAATAGGCAGTAGTAAATAATGATCGACAAAATGTCGCCTCAAAGCACTGGTTTCGTCTTGTTTCCCTAATGCCTATTGCCTACTGCCTTTCTTTCTTAAATTGTTTATAAACCCATATCAACTGCCCAGTTAATCCTCTTAAAAGTTGAACCAGGGATAGCGCTGCTGCTCATAGGGAAGGTTTCTCTCCCGCAGCGCGGTATCCATGATGATTTCCCTCTCCTCCATGGGCAGGCCCGCCGCCTCGCGCACGGGAAAATACTTCGTTTCAGGCCGGTGGTTCAGCCAGGCGACGAAATCGCGTTCCGTATAGAAAAGGCAATCATAGCTTTCGCCGCCGGCCTCGTCCACCCGTTTCCAGAAGGGAGAATCCAGCCGGTTGATATCTTCCAGAAACTGGTCCGCGAAATGCCACAGCCTTTCGGCAATGGCCTCCGGCGCTTCATAGATGGTGGGCGGGTTATCGGCGCTCAGCAGAATATAACGCATGGTTTCCCCTCTTTTCTGTTCACTCCAGCAGGCTGGTCTGTTCCACTTCCTGCACCTTTTCATTGAAATTGGCGGGCGGCGTTTTGCCCAGGTGCTGATAGGCAAGCGGCGTGCAGACGCGGCCCCGGGGCGTGCGCATGATAAAGCCAAGTTGCATGAGGTAGGGCTCGTACACATCCTCGATGGTCACGGCGTCCTCGCCGGTCACAGCCGCCAGGGTGTCCAGGCCCACCGGCCCGCCGCCGAATTTTTCCACCATCGCGGTGAGCACGGCGCGGTCGATGCGGTCCAGGCCCAGGGCGTCCACGTCCTGCATGTTCAGGCTGTCGCGAGCGACCTCGGCGGTGATGTGGCCGTCGGCCCGCACCTGGGCATAGTCCCGAACCCGCTTAAGGAAGCGGTTGGCGATACGCGGCGTGCCCCGGCTGCGGCGGGCGATTTCCATGATGCCGCCCTCGTCGTAGGGCATCCCCAGAATGGTCGCGCTGCGGGCCACGATTTTCGCCAGTTCCTCCGGCGTATACATTTCCAGCCGGTACACAATGCCAAAGCGCGCCCGCAGAGGAGCGCTCAGCATCCCTGCCCGCGTGGTTGCGCCAACCAGCGTAAACTTGGGCAAATCCAGACGCATACTCCGGGCGGTCGGCCCTTTGCCGATCATGATGTCCAGGGCGTAATCCTCCATGGCGGGATAGAGCACTTCCTCCACGGCGCGGGAAAGGCGGTGGATTTCGTCGATGAACAGGATATCCCCCTGGTTCAGGTTGGTCAGGATGGACGCCAGGTCGCCGGGCCGCTCGATGGCGGGCCCGGAGGTGACGCGGATGTTCTGGCCCATTTCCGACGCCACGATGCAGGCCAGCGTCGTTTTGCCAAGGCCCGGCGGGCCGTACAGCAAAACGTGATCCAGCGCCTCGTGGCGCTTGAGCGCGGCGCTGATATAGATTTGCAGGCTGGTTTTCACTTTTTCCTGGCCGATGTATTCCCGCAGGCTGTGCGGACGGAGCGAAGTATCCAGGTCTTCGTCCTCTTTCCGCAGCCCGGTCATCACCAGGCGATCGTCAGTAGGCACTTCGGTTCAGTCTCCTTAAAACTTATTTCCTGAAAGAAGTTTTAAAGAGTGCAGAGTACAGAGTACAGAGTGCAGATGATTGAGCGGATGCGCCGTCGAAGCTGTAACGGATTCGCTTGATCTATCTGAACTCTGAACTCTGAACTCTGAACTCTGCTCAATCAGAATCCCGCCATATTCCTGAGCGCCAGGCGGACGATTTCGTTGGCCGAATCGCTCTGCCCGCGCACCTGGGAAACGGCCTTGGCGGCTTCGGCGGCGGTATAGCCCAGGGATTGCAGGGCGGCCAGGGCTTCCTGGGCGGCGTCCTCCTGGACGGGGGTGACGGGCCCGGCGTTGGCGGGAATATAGCTCAAGTCGCTTTCATCCACCTTTTCCTTCAATTCCAGCGCGATGCGCTGGGCGGTTTTCTTGCCAACGCCCGGCGCGCGGGAAAGGGAAGCCACATCCCCCGTCACGATGGCGAGGGTCAAATCCCGCAGCGGCATGGCCCCCAAAATGCTCAGCGCCACCTTCGGCCCGATGCCGCTGACCGACAGCAGCCGGGAAAACATCCGTTTTTCCTCCTGGGAGGCGAAGCCGAATAACTCCATGGCGTCCTCCCGCACGGACAGAATGGTATATACTTTCATGCTTTCCCCGATGGGCGGCGTTTCCTGGAGCGTGTTCATGCTGACCGACAGCAAATACCCCACGCCGTTCACGTCGATCACCAGGCTGTTCTGGCCTTTCTCAGCCACTTTGCCGTTCAGGTATGCGTACATGGCTTACTCCTTTTAGGGATTAGGGAATAGGGATTAGGTAACCACTGATTAATTCATCGCACATAGAAATTATACAATATATTGTAGGGGCGGATATTATCCGCCCGCATTGCAGAATTGCGACAACGCGGGAAATGCAGCAAACGTAATGATTTGCTCCACGGGCGGATGATATCCGCCCCTACACGATATTATTCCAACAAACGTATAGAAATTAACATGTTTGAATAGATCAGTTTTTACCTAATCCCTATTTCCTCCTCTCACTTCATCAAAAACTGTTCCTTCATCCTTCCCGACGCGGCATGGGTGAGCGCGGCGGCGACGGCGTCGGCGGCGTCGTCCGGGCGGATGATGGCAGGCAGGTTCAGCATCATTTTCACCATCTGCTGCACCTGCATCTTATCTGCCTTGCCGTAGCCCGTCACGGCCTGCTTGATCTGCATCGGCGTATATTCGTACATGGGCAGCCCGCTGTCCGCGCAGGCGCAGAGCGCCACGCCGCGGGCGGCGGAAACGTTCATGGCGGTGGTGATGTTCTTGGCGAAAAACAATTCCTCAAACACGATTTCCTCGGGCTGGTAGGTGACAATCAATTCCTTCACGCCCAGAAAAATGGAATGGAGCCGCCGTTGGATGGGCATGTCCGGCGGCGTGATCACCGCGCCGGCTTTGACCAATTGGCACTTGCCGCCAACACTGTCCAGCACGCCCCAGCCCATCGTGGCCAGCCCCGGGTCGATTCCCAAAATGCGCATACGGTTCCCCTTTCTGAAACGTTCTTATTATAGAACATGTGTGCGCTTTTGTCAATTCGATGAACAAGGAAAACGGCAAATGAAAAGCGCCCGCGGATTGCTCCGATGGCGCTTTGAAAAGCGTTTGTTTACGCCTGCTTGGCGATTTCCACCAGCTGAGCGAACGCGGC
>CADAKE010000024.1 GCA_902788445.1 uncultured Eubacteriales bacterium | reverse complement strand
TCCAGCGGCATCTGAGCTCCGATGAAGGGATACTGCTCTTCGGGTTCAAGCGCCCTTGCGCCGAAGCCTTCGGTCTCCGCGAACTGATCATCGCCCACACCCAGGTAGGTGATCTTGCCGTCTTCATCAAACGCGGCTTCCACATACACGGGGCCAGCGAAGCCTTTTTCGGCCGCGCTGAATACGCCGTCCGCGGGCCTCTCCGGCATGGTCGGGGTTTCGGGCACCACGATCTCCGCGCCGCCAGCGACGGCGTAAGCGGTGTTCAGCGCCTTGACCACGGCGGTGGAGGAGATGGTCGCGCCAGCGATTACGTCGATATCAGCCACTTCGAGGGGCATCTGCTTGCCGATGAACTGGATCATGAAGTCCGGCTCCACCACGCCCACGCCGATGTCCTCGGCGAAGTTCTCGTCGCCGACGTCAATGTAAGTCACCTTGCCCGCATTGTCGAACGCGGCTTCCACATACACCGGGCCGCGGAAGCCTTTTTCGGACGCGCTGAACACGCCGTCCGCGGGCTTTGCGGGCATTTCCACACCGGCAATGCCGAGCACGTCGGCCTTGACGTATTTCACGATATCGTTCACGCCGTTCACCACCGCGGTGGTGGTGATGGTGGCGCTGGTCAGGGCGTCGACGGTGCTTTCAGTCGCTTCGCCGCCCGCCTTGATATAGCTGATCGGATAGACCTTTCCAGGGAACTGGCCGGTGAACGCGGGTTCCTTGGCTTTCGCGCCCAAACCGGCTGTTTCGGAAAAGTCCGATCCGCCCACGGTTATGCCGCCGATCGTGAAGGTTTCGGGAGCGTCCTTGGTATCCACGCCCGCGATGACTTCGACTTTGCCGCCAAAACCGTTCACGGTTTTCTGCGCGACATAGCCGATGGCAGCGCCATCTTTGATTCCCGCGTAGACCCAATCCACAGGCGCGCCTTCGGCCAGTTCCAGTTCTTCAAAGGACGCGGCGTCAGGCAGAGCTGCTTTTCGGGCGTTTTCCGCCTTGATGAGGGCTTGCTGCGCGATGGGGTCTTTGGTGAGCGCGTTCGTGCCGCCCAGCGCCAGACCCGCGACCAGGGTGATGATGAGCAGCACCGCCCAGCCAGGAAGTTGCTTCTTCACTTGGTTTTGTCCTCCTATCTCTGTCTCCCTGTTGGGAAAACACAGTTTCTACTACTTTATTGTCCCGTTTTCCGGGAGAAGGGTCCTCCATGACCCAAGGGAACATTTTTAAGCGTCGGGCGCGTTGGGATCGGGCTGCGCGTTGGGCACGACCAACTCCAGCGTCAGCTGGTGCGGCAGGCAGTAGACACAAGGCCCGAGGATGCGCTGCTGCCAGTTGTTCAAGGTGACGGTGCCTTCACCCACGCAGAGCTGATTGTCGCAGGTGGAAGAAACCATATAGAATCCATCCGGCAGCAGATGTATGACGTTCACCACGCCGTTGCCCTGGTCGACCGTCACGTCGCGTTCTTCGCCCAGGGGTTCGATGCCCCAGATGCGGTCGTTCAGAATGATGAACAGATACCCCGCAGGGAGCGCTTCCGTGGAATCGCCGTTGGAAGGCGTTTCCGTCACGGCGGGGACGGCTTCGCTTTCCTCCGGGATCAATGTCGGCTCCGCCGAAGGCGCAGGGGTTGAAAGCGAGGCGATTTGTTCTTCGATTTCATTTTGCGTCAGATTGCTGCTTTGGGGGAGAAACAGCCGTGACGCGATCAGCAGCCCGACGGCAATCACGACGAGCGCCACGGGGATCAGGAGATTGAGGCGCGTTTTTTTTGAGGGCTTTTGATTGTTCTGCATGGCGGCCTCCTCAGGTTTTGCGGAAGGAACGCGCGTAATCCTTCATGCCGTCCGTAGCCTCGATTGTTCCGTCCGGGAGAATCCACATGACCTCTACGCCGTCCAGACGCTCGGCCACCGCCCGGCCCGCCTCATAAGGAAGCACGAACAGGGTGGTGCTCAGGAAGTCCGCCAGGATGGAACTGTCGCACACGATCGTGACCGAAATCATTTTCGTGGACGGCATCAGCGTTTCCGGGTCAATGATGTGGTGGTAGCGCTGCCCGTCGACGACATAATAGCGCCAGTAATCCCCGCTGGTGACGACGGTCTTGTCATGCACATCCAGAATATCCTTCGTGCCGCTGTTGGAGGTATCAGGGTCCTGCACACCGACTGCCCAATTCGCCCGTCCGTCCATCGGCGCGTTGCCGGCGTACACATTGCCGCCCAGGCTCAGCAGAAAGGAAGGCATCCTCTGATAGAGCAAAGCAGCCACTTCATCGGCGGCATAGCCCTTCGCCACGGCGCCAATGTCCAGCGTCAAATCAGGATCAGAGTAGAACACGGTTTGTTTTTCTGAATCAAGCACAACGTTTTCAAAATCAATGTGCTCGCTGGCGTTCAGGAGCGCTTCCATGGGGGGAAGCTGGGCGGATTCCGGATGCTGAATCCCTTCGGTTCGGTATTCATGCCAGATGGAAAGCACCGCGCCCATGGCGATGTTCGTTTCCCGAAGGCCGTTTTCCCATTGGCTCTTGCACCAGGCAATCAGCTGGAACAAATCCTCCGGCACCTCCACCGGGCCTTCAGCGCCATGAAGGTTCAGATAGTAAAGATTATTCAGATCGTCGTAAGCGTTGTAAGCGTCAAAAATATGGTCCAAAGACCGGATTCTTTCAAAGGCTTCGTTGGCTGCCTGATCAAAGTCCGCCTGACTCTGGGCAAAGCCCACCAGCGTAATTACGGTGTCAAAAGCGCTCAGGTCAGTTCGGCTGAAACGCTGATAAAGATTGTTCTGAACGTCCTGCGCTGCGTTTCCCGCCGTGGCAGAAATGGCAGACGGGGAAACTGCCGGAGCTGTGCTGGACGCGCATCCGGACGAAAGCGCCGCAAACGCCAGAAGCAAAGAAAGAACAGCGCAACTGATCGTTTTCCGCTTCATAGAAAACCTCGCTTTCCGTTTATACGAAAACAAATGCCCGCTGAAAAGATAAATGGGCAATTATTTCTGAACCTATTATATCAAAGATGGATAGTATGCACAAGAGATATTTTCGTACAAATATTGCAAATTTCTAAAGGAATTGCGTAGCACTTTTGACATGATTTTTTAATAAAATCGAAATAATCAGAAAGCCGAGCAAAAACAGTGCGCGATGGTCATAAGCAGGAAAATAAGAAATGTACCCAATAAGTTCGAGAAGAAGCAAACAACAGACCGGTTTCCATTATAACAAACCGATTTCTAATTTAAAAATCATTTTTATCTTCTTACTCACACGCCACACATTCTTATTAGAAAATGGTTTGTTTTTATTTTTGCGAAATAGAATTCAGTATGGTTTTGACAATTATTCAGTTGAGGTCTTGTGAAAAAGCGAAGATTCGTGTATACTACACACGGAAAAATACAACCTGACGCCTATATTAACAGGTAGGAGATTTGTGCTGTTGATCCTGCTCTGTCAATGAAAAGGAGAGTAGCATGGCGCTGACGTTTTTTTTATTCTGGATGATCCTGGAAGGGAAATGGACGTTGGAAACGGTCGCCGTTGGCGCGGCTATCACCGCTGCCGCGATGGCGTTTGCGTGGAAAGCCTGCGATTGGTCGTTTCAAAAAGAATGGAAACTCTATCGCGCTTCCTTCCGCATCATCGGCTATTGCCTGACCGTAATTTCTGAAATCGTGAAAGCCAATCTCAAGATGTGCGGCATTGTCTACTGGAGCACATCCGACGGCGTTGTGCGCACGATTCACACGAACCTGCAAACGCGCCTGGCGAAAATGGCCCTGGCGAACGCCATCACCCTGACGCCCGGCACCATCACCGTCGCCATGGAGGGGGACGAACTGACGGTTCATTGCCTGCGCCCTGAATTGGCGGAAGGATTGGATGATTTGATTTTTGAAAAGAAGCTGCTGAAAATCGAGGAGGCGCTGCATGGATAATCTCTATGTTTTGCTGATGCAGGCTGCGATTGCCGTGCTGGGGCTTTGCCTGTTCGTCTGCCTGTTCCGCGCGGTGAAGGGGCCGTCCACGTCAGACCGGATTGTGGCGATCAATATGACGGGCACGTTCACCATCACCATCATCCTGTTTCTCTCCCTGCTGCTCAAGGAGGACTATCTCGTGGATATTGCATTGATCTACGCGATGCTCAGTTTCCTGGCGGTGGTGCTGCTGTGCCGGATTTATATTGGCCGTCACCGGGCAAAGAAAGCAAAGGAGGGAAAGGCGGATGCTTGAATATGTGCGCCAGGCGGCGTTCGCTTTCCTGCTGCTGGCAGGTTTATTTATCCAGATTACCGCGGTGATCGGCGTGAACCGCTTTCGCTTTTCCTTGAACCGCCTCCATCCCGCGGGCATGGCGGACACGCTGGGCCTTTTGCTTATGGCGCTGGCGGCGGTGGTCTACGCGGGGTTCAGCGCGGTGACGCTGAAAATCCTGCTGGTGGTGGCGCTGTTCTGGATCACCAGTCCGGTATGCAGCCATCTGATCGGGCGGCTGGTGCGGGAAACGGACGAAAAGCATTTTGAAGCGGAGGCGAAAGAATGGAAGCCCTGAATGTCATCCTGCTTTTGTTCATCATCGCCTGCGCGCTGGCGGTGGCGCTGACGAAGAACCTGCTCGCCGCCGTGATCACGTTTATGGCGCAGGGGCTGGCCATGTCGGTGGTGTGGATGCTGCTTGAGTCGCCCGACCTGGCAATCACCGAAGCGGCCGTGGGTGCGGGCGTTTCGTCCATTCTCATGTTCGCCGCATTGAAGAAAATCCATGCCATCCGGGAAAAGGGGGAAGCGGAAGATGAACAGGAAGAAACGTGACGCTTTCGCTCCGTTCCTCAACTGGCTGGAAAACGGCGGCAACGCCCTGGACGCGGAAATGCAGGACGCGCTGCGGGAACACGACCCCAAAGAAGCGCTTCCTGAAAAAACAAAAAAGGCGAAGAAAAAAGCTGTACCGGCTCAAAAAGACAAAGCGCGGGAAGAACGCGCCCGGAAGGCGTATGCGGATTCCTGGTGGTACCGGCTCCTGGCGGTCGTTACGGCGGTCACACTGATCTGGCTGCTGATGGAAGCGGTGCTCCAGATGCCGAAGTTCGGCGCGGCGGACACGCTGATCGACAGCGAACTGACGGAATTTTACGTGGAGCACACCAAGGAAGAAACCGGCGCGATGAACATCGTGACCGGCATTATCCTGGATTACCGTGGGTTCGATACCCTGGGCGAATCCCACGTGCTGTTCATCGCCGTGTGCACGGTGCTGCTGATGCTGAGCATTTACGGCGAGCGGGACGAGGAAAGCAGGCTGAAGCGCTGGGAGGAGGAGCGGCATTACGAGCCGGAGCACGACGTGATCCTGCAATCCGCCGCGCGGCTGCTCACCCCGCTGATCCTCATTTTCGGCCTGTATATCATCGTAAACGGCCATCTGTCGCCGGGCGGCGGCTTTTCCGGCGGCGCGGTCTTGGGCGCGGGGCTGATCCTGTACCAGAACGCTTTCGGGTATGAAAAGATCGAACGGTTCTTTACCTATAAGACGTTCCGCTGGGTGTCGGTCTGCTCCCTGCTGTTCTATTCTCTGGCGAAGGGATACCATTTCTTTACGGGAGCTAACCACCTGGACAGCCACATTCCCATCGGCACGCCGGGGAACATCCTGTCCGGCGGGCTGCTGCTGCCGCTGAATTTTGTGGTGGGGTGCGTGGTGGCCTGCACGATGTACGCGCTGTTCACCATGTTCAGAAAGGGGGAATTCTGATGCTGTCGCAGGTTTACAGCCATCTGGACGAGCTGACCGCCGTGGCGCTGTTCGGCATCGGGTTTACCCTCCTTTTGCTGGACAAGAACCTGATGAAGAAGATCATCGGCTTTTCCATGATGGACAGTGGGATTTACCTCTTTTTAGCGTCCTATGGCTACATTGAATCCCGGCTCGCGCCGATCTACGCGGAGGACGTTTCAGAGTCTTCCGCCTACGTCAACCCCCTGCCCGCCGGGCTTGTGCTGACCGGCATTGTGGTCGGGGTCAGCGTGACCGCCGTGATGCTGGGCCTGACCATCCGGCTCTATGAGCGGTATCACTCCCTGGACATCGACGAAATCGCTGAAAAAATACGGAGAGAGGGGAAATGATGACCATGACCTGGTGGCAAAATTTTCCCCCGTTTATGATCGTTGCGCCGCTCATGTGCGCGGCGGTCTGCTCCGTGCTGAAGGCAAAGGCCGCGCGGGCGGTGATGCTCGTTCTGTCCGCGCTGGAATGCTGCTGCATGGGCGTTCTGCTCTATTTCACCCAAACGCGGAACCTCAGCTTCACTTTCGCCATGGGCGAAATCGGCGCGCCGTTTGGCAATGAACTGCGCGTCGGCGCGGTAGAAGCGCTGGTTGGATTGCTGTTTTCGCTGGTGATGTTTTTATCCCTGCTCGGCGGATGGAAGCAGCTGGAGGATGACATTGCGCCGAACCGCATGAACCTGTACGGCGCGGTGTTCTGTCTGCTCACGGCGGCCATGACGGCCATGACCTTTACGAACGACCTGTTCACCGCCTACGTGTTCATTGAGATTTCCACCATCGCCGCCTGCGCCCTGATCCTTTCCCGGAACATGGGCTGGAATATGCTGGCGGCGGCGCGGTACATGATCATGAACCTGCTGGGCAGCGGCCTGTTTCTGCTGGGGCTCAGTATGCTCTACTGCCTGACCGGGCATCTGCTGTTCCCGCAGCTTGGCGCGGCGGTGCGGGCGCTGGCGGCGGAAAATCGCTATGACATGCCGCTGTACCTGTCCTTCCTGCTCATGACCATGGGCGTGGCGATCAAGAGTGCCCTGTATCCCTTCCATACCTGGCTGCCCGGCGCTTACAGCACGTCCACCGCCGCCTCCAGCGCCATCCTCAGCAGCGTGGTGTCGAAGATGTACATCTTCCTGCTGGTGAAGGTTTTCCTCCGCGCGGCGGGCGTGGACGTGTTCACCCGGCGCATCGAGGACGTGCTGTTCCTGTACGCCTTTGTGGGCGTCATTATGGGTTCGGTACACGCGATTCGCCAGCGCCACATGATGCGCATGATCGCTTATTCCTCGGTCGCACAGATTGGCTACATTTTCCTGGGCATCGCCTTGGGCACTCAGGCGGGCTTCGCGGCGGCGGTGTTCCACATCCTGGCGCACTCGTCGGCCAAGTCCATGCTGTTCCTGGCGGGGAACCGGCTGCAATCCGCCGCGGACGGGCACGACACCTTCCCGGCTTTGCAGGGCGCGGCGAAGAAAGCGCCGCTGGCCGCTTTCGCGTTCCTGATCGGCGCGCTGTCCCTGGTGGGCGTGCCGCTGCTGGGCGGCTTTGCCAGCAAGGTGTATCTGTCCCAGGCGGCGGTAGCGCTGGGCGGCTGGCGGATGGTGCTGGTATTGGCGGATCTGCTCATCAGCACCGCTTTGAACGTGGGTTATCTGCTTCGCTGCGCCTTGAGGCTGTACCGCCCCACGGAGAAGGAAGAAACGGAACATAACCCCAAAACCAAGGACGCGCCGTTCGCGTTCGCCATGGGCGTTTTGATTGTGATGAATCTTGGGCTGGGCGTTTTCGGCGGCCCGGTTCTGCGCTGGATTCAGCAGGGTATTGCGATTTTTATGTAATTGGATAGGGGGATACAAGATGATTGTTTTGATGATCCTGGCGGTTCTGCTTCCCATCGGCATGGCCTGCCTGTGGCGCGGGCTGCGCCTGACGGGGGAGGCCCTGAACAAAGCGTCCTTTTTCACCATCTTAGCGGGCGCGGCGCTGGCGGCGCTCTGCGCGCTAATTCCCGACCTGCCGGAGGTTTCCCTCCGCTGGACGGACATGCTCGCCTTTACCCTCCGGGTGGACGGCGTGAGCCGCATCTGGCTTTTGCTCTTGGCGGTCATCTGGCCGGGCGTCGGGCTGTACGCTCAGGAGTACCTGGAGCATGACGAGAACCCCGCCCGCTTCTTCCTCTTTTATACCGTCACCCAGGGCGTGCTGGCCGGGCTGGCGATGGCGGGCAACCTGGTTACTTACTATATGTTCTATGAAGCGATGACCCTGCTGACCGTTCCGCTCGTGCTGCACAACCGGGATAAGGAAGCGGTCGCCGCTGCGATCAAGTACCTAATCTATTCCGTGATTGGCGCGAGCGCCGCCCTGATCGGCATTTTCTTCGTTGGCGCGATCGGCGGCACCGGCGACTTTGCCTCCGGCCTGATTACCGCTGAGCAGATTGCCGGAAAAGAACAGTTTGCTATGATCATCTTCCTGACCATGCTCATCGGCTTTGGCGTCAAGGCGGGCATGTTCCCGCTGCACGGCTGGCTGCCCACGGCCCACCCCGTGGCCCCGGCTCCGGCCAGCGCGGTGCTCTCCGGCGTGATTACCAAGATGGGCGTGCTGGGCATTGTGCGGGTGCTGTTCAATATCGCTGGCGCGGACAGAATTCGCGGCACCTGGGTGCAGTATACCATGCTGGGATTGACGCTCACCACCATCCTCATGGGCTCCCTGCTCGCCCTCAAGGAAAAGAAACTAAAAAAGCGCCTGGCTTATTCCTCTGTGTCCCAGGTGTCCTATGTGCTGTTCGGCCTGTTCACGCTGACGGAATGGGGCTTTGTGGGGGCCATGCTGCATGTGATTTTCCACTCCCTCATGAAGAACAACCTGTTCATGGGCGCGGGCTCCATCATCCATAAAACGGAAAAGACCCGCGTGGAGGAAATGGAGGGCCTGGGCAAGCGGATGCCCTGGACGTATGCTTTCTTCACCGTGGCCTCCCTGGGCCTCGTCGGCATCCCGCCAACCGGCGGCTTCGTCAGCAAATGGAATCTGGCCCAGGGCGCGCTGGCGACCGGGCTTCCCTACGCCTGGGTCGGACCGACCGCGCTGCTGATTTCCGCCGTGCTGACGGCGGCGTACCTGTTCACCGTGGTTATCAAAGGCTGCTTCCCCGGCGAAAACGTAAAGCCCGAACCCAACTGCGAAGCGGGCTGGAAAATGCTGTTGCCCATGGGCGTGTACGCCGCGCTGATCGTGGGGCTCGGCATGTTCTCCGGGCCGATCATCGCCTATTTCCAATCCGTCGCCCAAACGCTGCTGTAAGGAGTGCCATCAATGCAACTGCTGATTTGCGCGGCGCTGCCGGTGGCGCTGGGCGGGCTTGTGTTCCTGATGAGGAACAGAAGCAGGAACCTGCGGATGATTGCCGCCCTGCTGTCCGCCTGCCTGACCTCCGTTTGCGTCGGATACCTGCTGTTTACCGCCTCTGGGGAGCGGGAAGAGGTGCTTCGGCTGTCCGAACAGTTCACGCTGGCCCTGCAGCTGGACGGCGCGGGGAAGGTCTATATCGGGCTGGCGGCGCTGCTGTGGCCGTTTTCGACGCTGTACGCCATCGAGTATATGCGCCATGAGGAACGGGAGGGCAACTTCTTTTCCTGGTATCTCCTGGCCTATGGCGCGGCGATCCTGCTCTCTGTCGCCGACAACCTGTTCAGCCTGTACATCGCCTATGAGCTGTTGACCCTGTCCACCGTGCCGCTGGTGTGGCACAAGCAGGACGAGGCTTCCACGAAAGCCGCGTTCCAATACATGCTGTATCTGATCGGCGGCGCGGCGTTGGGCTTTATGGCCATGCTGGGCCTGAGCGGCTTCGGCCTGGGGGATTTCCACGGAAATCCCGCGCTGCCGGAGAACGCAAATCTGGCCTGGTTCCGTTCGCTGTGTCTCCTCGGCTTCCTGGGCTTTGGCGTGAAGGCGGCGGTGCTGCCGCTGTGCCGCTGGCTGCCAGCGGCTTCTGTCGCGCCCACGCCGGTGACCGCCCTGCTCCACGCGGTGGCCGTGGTGAACGCGGGCGTGTTTGCCGTGCTGCGTTTCTTCTATTATACTGTGCCGCTGGAGGCGGTTCGCGGCTCCTGGGCGCAGACGGTCATGCTGATCCTCAGCGCCGCGACGGTGCTCTATGGCGCGGTGATGGCCGTGCGGGAGCAGCAGGTGAAGCGCCGCCTGGCCTGGAGCACGGTGAGCAATCTGAGCTATATGCTGGTCGGTTTATCGCTTTTGACTGAACAGGGCATGGCCGCCGGGCTTTCCCACATGGTGTTCCACGGGCTCATGAAAATCATCCTGTTCTTCTGCGCGGGCGCGGTGCTGACCCAGACGGGCCGCACGCAGGTGCGCCAGATGCACGGCCTGGGGCGGCAGATGCCCCTGACCTTTGGCGCGCTGGCGCTCGCGGGCGTCGCGCTCATGGGCGTGCCGCCGCTGCCGGGGTTCGTGAGCAAATACGCCATCGTAACCGCCGCGTTCGCGGAGGGAAGCCCCTGGGCGTTCGTTGGCGGCGTGATGCTGCTGGCGGCGACCGTGCTGACCTGCATCTACATTTTTACGATCGTATTCCCGGCGTTCTTTATGCAGCCGGAACCCGTGGGGGAAACGCTGCCGTGTGACCCCGGCCCGTGCATGAAGGTATCGCTCCTGGGCCTCAGCCTGCTATTGATCGCCGCCGCGGTATTCGCGGGGCGCGTCATGGAATACCTGACGCTGCTTGCAGAAGGAGGGCTGGTATGATTCTATTGATTATGCTGCTGCTTCCGCTGGCGGGCGCGGTCATTTCCCCGTTGATGGGAAAAGTCAGGGGCTGGCTGCGGGATCTGTTTTTGCGCCTGTTTACCTTGGCGGAACTGGGCCTGGCGGCCTGGCTGTTTTACAGGGCGTGGAACGGTGAAGCGATTTTTCTCTATTTTCCGTCCATGCTGGGCTTGGGTCTTTGGTTCTATGTGGATTTCTTCCGGGCGCTGTATACGCTGCTGGCCTGCTTCATGTGGGCGCTGTCCTGCCAGCTTTCCAAGGAATACTTTGCGGGGCATGGGGGAAATCAAGGCCGCTACGCCTGCTTTAGCTTGATTACCCTTTGCGGCGTGGTGGGCGTGTTCTTCTCCGACGACCTGTACACCACCTTCGTGTTCTTTGAAATCATGTCCATCGCTTCCTACCCGTGGGTGGCCCACGAGGAAACGCCGGGGGCCATGCGGGCGGCCCAGACCTACCTGGGCGTGTCCGTGGCCTGCGGCATGGTGACGTTGATGGGCATGTTCCTGGCCTGGAAGGAAATCGGCAGCCTGACCTTCGACGCGCTGCGGGAGAATGGGGGAAACCCGAACCTGATCCTGCCCGCGTGCCTCATGCTGGTGGGCTACTGCGCGAAGGCGGGCATGGCCCCGCTGCACATCTGGCTGCCCAAGGCGCACCCTGTCGCCCCCGCTCCGGCCAGCGCGCTCCTGTCCGGGATGCTGACCAAGACCGGCCTGTTCGGCGTGATCGTGATTGGCATGAATCTCCTGGGCGACAACGCCGTGTTCGGCCACGTGATGCTGGGCCTGGGCTTGTTTACCATGACGCTTGGCGCGGTGCTGGGCGTGTTCTCGGTGAACTTGAAGCGCACGCTGGCCTGCTCCTCCATGTCGCAGATCGGGTATATCACTGTGGGCCTTTCCTGCGCCATGCTGCTGGGGCACCATGGGGCACTGGCCGCCGCTGGCGCGGTGGGGCATATGGTGAACCATTCGCTGCTCAAGCTGTGCCTGTTCCTCTGCGCCGGGGCGGTGTACATGAAAGCCCACACGCTGGATTTAAACGACCTGCGGGGCTATGGACGCGGCAAATGGCTGCTGCACGTCGCGTTCCTGATTGGCGCCCTGGGCCTGGCGGGCGTGCCGGGGCTGAACGGCTACACCAGCAAAACCATGATTCACGAGGGCCTAGTGGAGCTGGCGGAGGAGATCGAGGGTTTCTCGGTGTACCGCTTCTGCGAGTGGGTGTTCCTGTTCGCGGCCGGGCTGACCACGGCCTATATGCTGAAACTGTATATCTGCCTGTTCTGGCAGAAGAACCCCGACGAACACAGGCAAGCGCACTACGAACAACTGAATGGCCATTCCATGACCTTCCGTTCCGCTTTCGTGCTGGCGCTGACCGCGCTGCCCCTGCTGGCCATCGGCATTTTCCCCAACCAGGTGCTGCTCCCCCTGACCCAGCGCAGCGCCGACTTCCTGAACCGGCCCGCGCTGACCCACGAGGTGGCGTTCTTCTCGCTCACCAATCTGTTGGGCGGCGGAATCAGTTTGGCGATCGGCGTGCTGGTGTATCTGTTCTTTGTGCGCACTTTCCTGTACAACAAGGAAAAAGGCTATGTTGACCGCTGGCCGAACTGGCTCGACCTGGAAGAACTGTTCTACCGTCCAGTGTTCACCCGTTTTCTGCCATGGTTGGGAACCACCGTTGCCTCATTCCTGGATTATATTCCAAACAGTAAACTGGTCATCGTCTGGATTCCCAGGGGCGTGACGGCGGTGTTTTCCTTCCTGGATCATCTGCCGGAATGCAAACTGATCAAGGTCTGGATTCCGAAAGGCATCACGGCAATCTTTTCCTTCCTCGACCATCTGCCGGAAAGCGCGTTCTTCATGAAGTTCCTGCCGGGCGTGTTCGTCGCCATCGGGCGCGTCTGCGACGGGTTCATGGATACGGCGCTGCTGGCGGTTCGCTCGTTGTTCCTCACCGGCCGGGATGACCTGCGCCACGCCCGGAGCCACAATCCCATCACGCGCCTGTCCTTCGCCATCGCGGAGGGACTGTACAAAGTCGGCCTGCTGCCCGCGAAGCTCATGCATCCCCGCGCGCCGGACGATGAACGGTATGGAACATACCTCACCAACGCCATTTCCTTTGGCCTGCTGATTACCGCGATCGGCATCGTCGCCGCCATCCTGTACGTGTTCATCCGGATGGGCGTGCAATAATTTCTTTGGAGGTGAAGCCATGAACTGGCTCAACAAACTGGAACGGAAGCTGGGACGGCACTACATCCCCAATCTGATGAAGTACCTGTGCTTTGCCATGCTGGGCGTGTTCGTGCTGGATTATCTGCCCCTCTACCGCAGCGCGTCCAGCCTGCTCTATTTCAACCGGGAACTGATCCTGCGCGGCGAAATCTGGCGCTTGATTACGTTCATTTTCCTGCCGCCCAACAGCAGTATCCTCTGGATATTGTTCAGCCTGTACTTCTATTACTTCCTGGGCACGGCGCTGGAACAGCGCTGGGGCAGCGCGCGGTTTAACATCTATTACGCCATCGGCATTTTGGGCAACATCCTGTCCGGCTTCATTGTCGGCGTGGCGACGAACGAATACCTGAACCTGTCGCTGCTGCTGGCCTTTGCGGTGCTCTACCCCGAGCATGAGATTCTTTTGTTCTTCTTCCTGCCCGTCAAAATGCGGTGGATCGGCTGGGCCTGGGGCGCTTACCTGATTTATCAGCTGGTGATCCTGCCCGTGCCCTACAAGCTGTCCTTGGCGCTTTCGATGCTGCCCTTCATCCTGTTTTTCGGCAAACAGGCGTGGCTCCAATTGCGCATGGATTTCCGCCGCCTTCTGCGCTGGATCAATCTGCGCAGATAACAAAATAACAAAATACAGAAAAACAGCGCAGGCCGTTTTATTGAATCGGTCTGCGCTGTTTTATTTCCGTCTTAGGATTGCGCCATATGCGTATGCAACGGTTCTTCGCGGGCGCAGGTGGCGATGTTCATGGCGTGGTCGGCCACGCGCTCCAGGCAGTTGATGGCTTCCAGGAAGATGACGCCGGACTTGGGCGTGCATTTCTTTTCTTTCAGCCGGTCGATGTGCTTCTTGCGCAGGGCTTCCGTCATGTCGTCCACGGTTTGCTCCGCCTGCTCCAGGGCCGCCATGATGGAATCGGGGATGCCCCATTCCTCCAGGCCCTCCAGCGCGGCGTCCAGCACCTGCATGGTAAAGACGAACAGTTCGTCCAGTTCCTGCGTGGCCTTTTCAGACATTTCCGCGTTTCTTTCGATGCGTTCATGGGCCAGGTTCAGCAGGTTCATGGCGTGGTCGCTGATGCGCTCGATATCGGTCACCACGTGGAACAGGTTGGCGATGCGCTTGCTTTCGTGTTCGCTCAGTTCCAGCGGCATCACGGCGACCAGCCCTTCCGTGATGGCTTCCTCCAGAAAGTCCGCCAAATCCTCGTGCGCGATGATTTCCTGTTCCTTGGACAGGTCAAGCGTCCTGAGCGCGTCGATAGCCAGGATCAGATGGTCGTGGGTTTCCCGGCCCATGCGGCACACCTCGCGGTGCAATTGGTCGGCGGCGAGGGAGGGCGTTTTGAGCAGGCGCTCGTCGTAATACATCAGTTTCAGCCGCGTTTCTTCCTCCTCCTTGCCGGGCACCACCATGCAGGCCAGCTTCACCAGCCAGTCGCCGAAGGGGAAGAGAATGATCGTGCTGATGATGCTGATGGAAATGTGCATCATGGACACGCACAGCTTGGGGTTCCCGGGCACCAGCAATTGGGCCCAGTTCGAAAGCGGCAGGAAGGCGCTGAGGATCAGGAAGATCACGGCGCTGTGCAGGTTGAACAGGAGATGGATCATGGCGGTGCGCTTCGCCGCCGTGCGGGAATTGGCCATAGAGATGAGCGACGGCGTACACGCGCCGATCTTCGCGCCCAGCAGCAGATACAGCGCGCCTTCCATGCTCACCAGCCCGCCCGCGGCCAGCACCTGCACGATACCGACGGATACCGAGGAGCTTTGCAGCAGCGCCGTTACCACGATGCCGATCAGCATTCCCACGATGGGGTTCCTGACGCCCTGCATCAGGTTCAGGAATACGGGCCATTCTTTCAGCGGCTCGGTGGAGGCGCTCATCAAATCCATGCCGATAAACAAGACGCCCAGGCCCATGCACACCACGCCCGCCTGCTTGACGGTTTCTTTCTTATCAAACACCGTCATCATCAAAATGCCGACGAACGCGAACACCGGGCCTGGATCAAACTCGATGGACAGGAGCAGGGAAGTGACGGTGGTGCCGATGTTCGCGCCCATGATGACGCCCACAGACTGGGCCAGGGTGAGCAGCTGGGCGTTCACGAAGCCCACAACCATCACCGTCGTCGCACCGGAGGATTGGATGATGGCGGTCACAACGATGCCGGTAATCAGGGCGATAAAGCGGTTCCGCGTCATCAAGGACAGGAAGTGTTTCAGCTTTGGCCCGGCGGCGTGTTCCAGGCCGTCGCCCATCGTGCGCATACCGAACAGGAAAAAGGCCAATCCGCCAAGCAGCGTCAGTACACTTTGAAAACTCATATGTTCCTCCTGGGTGGGGTGTTCCGTCTGGCGCGTAGGTTGATTTCCCGGCTGAATCGGGAATGGATGTGTTCCGGCCTATGCCGCGTTTTGCTTCGGACGCCGATTTCCATGCGGCTGGCGGGCGCATACCAGACCTTTGACCGCAGTTCATCAAAGCGTTCCGTGACGATATACTGATAGGAAGCGAGCGCGTTTTCATCCGCGCTGCCCCGCAGCTTATGCGGCAGGGCGACGGCGCTGATAAACGCCTTGGAAAACGCCTTTGCGCCGTGGGCTTTGATGAGGCCCAGGAGGCGGCCGCACAGCGCGGAAACCACGTGCTCCGGCGGTTCCTCGTTTCCTGTGGCGAGCGCATATCCCTGCCCTACTTTCTGCCGAACCGCCCGGAGCAGGTCTTCTCCCCGCCCGCTCACGGCGGTCAGGAGCTTCTCGGGGAGCAGACTGCCGACCATGCTGTTGAGCAGGAGCATGGATTCCTCCTGCGTCATTTGCTCCATCGCCCGCAGCAGGCCGAGCAGAATCAGGAACGCGCCGCCGGTATCCGTCACGTTGCGGGTCATCGCCAGCATCGCGCGGAAGGCTTCGCTTTCCCATGCCGCGCCGTAGCAGCGCTTCCGCATCCGTTCGTCCGGATAGAACACGCGGCAGCGGCCAAAGTGCAGTGCCGCGCCGGTGCGGGGGAACATGTCGTCCGCGCTGATGATATGGCAGAGGGGAAAGGTGCTCAGTTCACAGGGCGGATGGTCGTACACAACGCTCGGGGAAGCGAAGCTGTATCCCAGCATGTTCTGCCGTAACAGGCCCTTTTGAATCGCAAAGTAGGCAAACAGCTGCATGATGGCCCCGCCCTGGCTGTGGCCCGCCATCCAGACGCGGAAGCGGCTGAAGGGTTTCCGGCATTCCGTCAGAATGTCCGACAGGGTCAGCTTCTCCAAGCCCAATTCCCTGGCCGTTTCCGGGAACAGGATCGCGTCACAGTTCATCTCAAACTGCTTGGACAATTGCAGGAAACCTTCGTGCATACTTTCCCTGGGCGTGACGCGGAAATTGGAGAACCAATCGTAGACACGTTTTCCCGTGCCCATGAAGCCAATGGCGACCATGTACTGCCCGCCCAGGAGCGGATGCAGCATCACGACGGCCTTTCCGGTGTCGCTTTCTTTCCGCTGGCGGAGCGAGCCCATGATCTGGCTGAACGGGTTCTGGCGGTTCAGGCGCATTTTCGCCAGCTGTTGGTAATAATCGCTGACCACTTCGTCGATCAGCCCGGCGTTTTCGTTGTTCACGTTTGAGCCGGTCAGGAGCGTATTGTCTACCTGATAGGAAAAATCCCGCCATCCCGCTTTCTGCCAGGGCACGGTATCCATGCTGTAAGCGGTGGAAGCGAGCTCAAGGGAGAGCAAAGCTATATCCTGGGAGAACACGGGCTGCAGCAGGCCGTCCATTTCCTGCCACGGCATACACAGCGGGTTCAGGTTTTCAAGATCACATTTGGTATATTGTCCAGGAACGGACATTCCTTGGGCCTCCTTTCGTATTTCTCCAACTTACTCCAATATAATCATACCATAAACAGACGGATTGAACAAGGAAAAATTGCGGAAAAGCGCATCAAAAAACGGCTGGCGCAGCGTCCAGCCGTTTTCTTGCGGGATGGCTGATCAGTCCAGGTAACCTTCCCGGGCTTTGATGTTGAAGCGCTTTTCAAGCTGATGCATCTGGTCGTCGGTGATGGTATTCACCAGGGGCAGATGGGCGATCTTCATATAGATCTCGGCGGCTTTTTCGGCGGTCTCGATGAGGCCGAAGGTTTCGTCCAGGTCTTTGCCCGCGCCGTAAATGCCGTGCTGGCTCCACACCACCAGGCGGGCGGTGAGCATCTTTTCCGCCGTGGCCTCGCCGATCTCGTTGGTGCCGCACAGCATCCAGGGCAGCACGTTCACGCCCTCGGGGAACACCACGATGCACTCGGTGCACATCTGCCAAAGCGTCCGGGTAAATTTCTTTTCGTCCAGGTCGTGCACGTAGGTCATCGCCAGCAGATTGGCGGGATGGCAGTGCATGACGACGCGGTTTTCGGGGTTGACCTTCAAGCGTGCCACATGGCTCATCATATGGGCCGGGAACTCACTGGTGAACTGGCCGCCGTCGGTGTAGCCCCACAGCAGGTCAGCCTGCTGGCCCTGTTCCTTGAGGCGCACGATGCCCAGGTTCACGTCGGGAGCGTACTGCACGTTCTTGAAATACTTGCCGGTGCCGGTGACCAGGAAGTATTTGCCGTCCAGTTCGGGGGCGGTGAAGCCCGTGGGGATGGTGCGCAGGACGTTGGCTACGTTCAGATATTCGCCGACTTCTTTTTCATTGAGCATCAAAGAGATGTTGCCGCCGTTGCGCTCGTCCCAGCCGTGGTCGTACATGTTGGTAGCGGTGCGGATCATTTCCACCATGAACGGAGCCGTCAAAATATCTTTCATTGCTGTTTTCCTCCTTTGCTTATCGGGTGATAACATCCACGGGAACGTTGAAAATCTTTGCCACCTTCAAAATGGTGTCGATATGCCGTCCAGCGGCGGCGGCCATGTGATGGGTGGGGCCAGCCTCGCTCCACTGGTTGCAGAATTCCCGCGCGCCGCAGGTGAAGCGCATCCGCATGTTCGTATCGCCGAACATGAAGATGGGGCCTTC
>CADAKE010000023.1:7936-26124 GCA_902788445.1 uncultured Eubacteriales bacterium | reverse complement strand
CACGGCTGCGAAGCAACGCTGGAGGAAGTGAAAGCCTTCCTGGAAGCCAAGCAGCAGGAGGACGCGCCCCTGTCCTTTGACGAGCTGGAAAACGCCGCTGGCGGCAACTGCGCTACCACCAATGAAACGATTCTTTCCGTCGTCTCCGTCGGCATCGGCTGCGCCACCTTTGCCATCGCGAGCGCTGCTACGAAAGGCTCTCATGTTGGTCAGCGGAATGAAAATGAAGGCCGAATCTGCAATAAAGACTAAAAGGGAGGAAGTTCGCGTGAAAACCATTCAGGAATTGTACAGCGAGATCATGGAAAGCCAGGAGCTCAAGGCCCAGTTCATCGAAGCGGCCAAGGCGGGCAAGCAGGAAGAATTCCTGAAAGCCCATGGCTGTGAAGCCACGATGGAGGAAGTGAAAGCCTTCCTGGAAGCTAAGGCGAAGGAGGACGCTCCCCTGTCCGTTAACGAGCTGGAAAACGCCGCAGGCGGGGTATGCAACAAGGAAACGCACGATGAAGGTTTGTTATCGTTCTTTACCGTTGGATTTGGATGCGCGGTATATGCTATTGTGAGCGCCTCTACCGATAATAAACAAGTTGGTCAGCGGAATGAAAATTCGGGCCGTCTGTGCAGCTAAGGAAAAAGTGAAGAAAAGGAGGCAACGATCATGAAGACCATTCAGGAATTGTATAACGAGGTCATGAGCAGCCAGGAACTGAAAGCCCAGTTCATTGAAGCCGCCAACGCGGGCAAGCAGGAAGAATTCCTGAAAGCCCACGGCTGCGAAGCAACGGCGGAACAGGTGGCCGCGTTCCTGAAAGCCAAGAGCGAAGAGGACGCGCCCCTGTCCATGGACGAGCTGGATAACGCCGCTGGCGGGGAATGCAACGCCAAAACCCGGACGGAGACCATCGAATCCATCTTTTCCGCTGGGTTCGTCTGCGCGGTCATGGCCCTCAACAGCAACAAGGACGGTCACGTTGGCCAGCAGAACGCGGGAGAAGGCCGTCTTTGCAATAAATAAAAAATGAAGGAGACGAAGCCCATTCAACAGCGCCTCTGGCGATATGCTCAAGGCCGCCGCATGAATGAATAAACTGTAAGAAAACCGGCCAAAAGCCTTCCCCTTGAGGGGAAGGTGGCCTGCGCGGAATCAACTACATCGGAGCAACCAAGTCATTTCGCGCAGGTCGGATGAGGTGATTTGCTGGATTGCCTACGAGTGACTTAGTTGAACGCAAACATCACCTCAGAACGCTTCGCTACGCCTTCGGCCGCAGTCAGGCGCGAATTTACTTCGTTTCATTTATCCATCTTGCTTCCGCGCCTGACAGCTTCCCCTCAAGGGGAAGCCTTTTGGGACGAACCTCCCATTTTACAACCTCATGTTGTTAAATTGACGGCATTGCCCCAAGGCTAAGCCTGACTGACGAGGCGGATTCTTTCATTTCACGACATTGTCGTCTGAAAAATAACCAACAAAGGAAAAGGACTATGTTCCAGAAATATATTGATGAACAGATGCTGTGGGTGAAGCGCTCCCCCCACGCGGGGCTGCTGGGCGGGGACGTGTACCGCAGGCTGGAAGCGGCGCTGCTGGACGTGACCGGCCAGGTCACAAACAGCACCGTGAAAAGGGAAATCGCAAAGGAGGCGTCGGTAAGCAATCCCTTTGCGCTCTCCCTGCCGGACATGATCACGGACGAGGAGAAGCAGCGGGCCATCAACGCCATCGCAAAAAGAGTGGCGGACGGGAAATTCGCGTTTCCCCAGCCGATGATCGACACGCTCACCATGCGGCTGGGCTTTGTGACGGACGCTTTTCTTGAAATGCTAAAAAGAATGTCGGAGAACCGGGACGCGATCTGCGAAAAGCTCACGGGCGGAAAGCCATATGAGAAAATCGAGGAGATGACGCTCTCGGCGGGGGATACCCATAACCATGGCCGCAGCGTGACCGTGCTGCAAACGGACGCGGGAAAGCTTGTCTACAAGCCCCACGACATGCGGGGAGACGCCCACATCTACGCCATCGCCCAGAGGTTTTTCCCCGAGTTTGCGGGCATCCCCAAGTGCGTGGCGTTCGGGGACAGCTTCGGCGTGTGCGAATTCATTGAAAAGCAGCGTTCCGAGGGGGAGGAAGCGGCCAGAACCTTCTGGTATCATATGGGCGGCATGGCGGCGTTTATGAAGCTGCTGGGCAGCACGGACATGCACGTTGAAAACGTGACCTGCAATGGCGGCAAGCCGTATATTCTGGATCTGGAAACCGTCCTTTCTCCCATCCTGAAAAATGAGGATTACCTCATCCAGCAGCCCGAGTTGAGCGTGCTCAAGGGGCGGTCGCTGTATCTTTCCTGCGTCCTGCCCAATTCTCCGAAGGGAAAAGAATACAGCGTGCTGATGAACACCGGGGAGGATGGCTGCGCGCCGGTGGTAAACGGCGAAAAGGTCTCTGTGATCGCGTATCTGGACGCTTTCATGGAGGGCTACGATACCGTCTACCAGCGCGCGGTGGAAAAGCGCGAAGAAATCGCGGAGATGCTCCGGGAGATTCCTGACACCGTGCCCATCCGCATCCTCATGCGTAACACTCAGTCCTACGTGGATCATATGAACAAGCTGTATCACCACACGGCGCTGGCCTCCGAGGCGGCCCAGGAGAACGCGGTGAATGTGCTGTCCAAAATTTTTGCTTTCCACGTCCGGCCGGGCTTTGAAAGCACGGTGGACGCCGAGATCAGGCAAATGAAGCGCGGGGACGTTCCGTATGTCTACACCACCGCGGGCAGCGGCGCGCTGTTCTCGGATGGGGAAACGCTGATGGAAAAGGTGTTTGACCGCACGGCGAAGGAGCACGCGCTGGATAACCTGTTCGCCATGGACGAAAAGGACGAATTGTTTGACCTGAAACTGCTGGAAAGAGCGATCAGGCAGTACCCGGTCAAGCTGAGCGGGAACATCAAACCGGAGGCTTTCATTCCCCAGCGCGCGGAGGAACCGCTTCAAAAGGAAACGGCTCTGCGCGAAGCGGGACGGCTGCTCAAGGAGGCGTATGACCTGGGCATCCCGTCCCCGGACGGCAGGCTGTTCTGGGGGTATCTGTTTGAAGGAGACAGTTCCTTCCGGTTCTGCGACGCCGGTCTGACCAACGGGCTTTCAGGCTTTGCGGCATTCGCGGCGGCCTATCTGACCGTGGGCGACGATGAACGAATCAAGGCGATGGCGCGGAAGGCCGTTCAGGAAACGGTGCTGGATCTGGGAAGGGCCATGGAGCATATTCGGTTCAGGGATTTTTCCTTCGATTTTTCGCCGCCTCTGGGCGAATCCAGCGGAACAGCGGGCATCATCACAGGGCTGGAGCTGATACGGAAATATGTGCCCCAGCAGGAAATGGTAGCGTTTGACGCCTGCATCGACGAGCTGCTGGACAGAACGGTTTTTCCCCGGTACGGAATGCCGGACCGGATGATCGGCATGGCGGGGCTGTTGTCCGCGCTTTGCCGGTTTGACAGGTACAAGGGGAAGCGGGAGATCATCCGCAAAGCGGCGGACCGCCTGCTTGCCATGAAGACGCTGGAATACAACGGCAAGACCCTTTGGAAAACCCTGCCTGACACGGCGCGGCCCATCAGCGGCGCGGGGCACGGTCACGCGGGAGTCGCGGAAGCGCTGTATGCCGCGGCGCGTGTGCTGGGGGAGGAGAAGTATGCCGACGCCGCGTCGGAGGCGCTGGACTTTGAAATGGAGATCTATGAAAAATACCATGAAAAGTTTGGCACCTGGGCGGATCTGCGCTCCTACCCGCCGGAGGGGTATATGCACGGCTATTGCTCCGGCGCGCCGGGCATCGGCATTATGCTGGAACGCATCAGGCAATCCGGGTTTGACGATGAACGGATAGAAGGGCTTGCCCGACGCGCCCGGGCCTGCGTGGATCATCTGCCACTGAACGGGCGGGATCATCTCTGCTGCGGAAATTCGGCCATCGTGGAATATTACTTGACGGCGGGAGACAGCGATGCCGCGGGACGGGTGCTGGCCGCGATGCATGAACGCGCGAAAAAAGACGGCGAATACCGGTATATGGGGTATCAGCTCAATAACAGCGTCACGCCTTCCCTGTTTTACGGCGTGAGCGGGATCGGCTATGAACTGCTTCGGTACGCTTTCCCGGATCAAATCGTATCTTTGCTGTAAGGAGAATGAAGATGTACTTTCGATTGGCGAACCATGTGGCTTTAAGAACATGGAAAAATGTTGAATATGCTTTATACGTCAAAGGCGTGCCTTACGCGCAGCCGCTGACCCGGAAGCAGGCGGAGGCTCTGCTGCTCTGCGACGGCGAGCACGATATGGAACCCGATGAAACCGTGCTGGGCCTGGCGGCCCGGAACATCATCGTATCCTGCAAGCAGGGCGAACACCCGTCGGCTTGGTCGGCCTACAGAAAATATGAGAATCCGTATTTCCCGAAGATGAACCTGATGGTGACGGGCAAGTGCAACTATAACTGCCTGCACTGCTTCAACGCCGCCGACAACGCGCCGCTCATGACCGAGTGGACGTTCGAGGAACTGTGCGACCTGTTCGACCAGGCACGGGACTGCGGCATTCACGCGCTGACCATCACCGGCGGCGAGCCGATGGTGCATAAACGGTTCATGGACATTCTGCGGGAAATCCACAAGCGGGGCATGTTCGTGGAAGAACTGAATACCAACGGGTATTACATCACCCAGCAAATTCTGGACGAAATGAAGGAAATCGGCTGCAATCCGCTGATCAAAATTTCCTTTGACGGTATCGGCCATCACGACTGGATGCGCAACAGAAAAGGCGCGGAGGAAAAGACCCTGGACGCCATGAAACTGTGCATCCAGAATGGCTTCGATGTGAAGTCGCAGACGCAGGTGCACAGGAAAAATGTGCAGTCCATGATGCCGACGGCGAAGGTGCTCTGTGACATGGGAGTCAAGGAAATGCGCATCATCCGCACGACGGAGGTGCCCCGCTGGGTGATGAACGCGGGAGACGCCTGCCTGGGCATGGAGGAATACTACGAAACCATGCTGGCCTTTGCGAAGGAATACCTGCAAAGCGGCATGAAAATGGAAATCGACATCTGGCAGTTTTTACGGATTCACCCGCAATCCGGCAGCTTCCGGATCGTTCCTGTGTCCTGCATAGACGGCGAATACCGCGACACCTTCCCGGGCTGCCGTGGCAACCGGGGCATGGTCGCCATTACCTCGTCCGGCGAGATCGTGCCTTGTATCCAGGAATCGGGGTTGTTGCAGCAGCTGGGCATTTCCTTCGGCAATCTGCATACCGATAAGCTGAAAGACCTGCTCTCATCGGGCAAGTACCTCGAAAACGTCTGCGCGACCATCGGCGACGTGCGTAAAAATAACCTGAAATGCGGCGGCTGCAAATGGTTTGAATACTGCACCGGCGGGTGCAGGGCCATGGGCCTGCTGTATTCGGGAGCGAGAATGGATTTCTGCGGCGAAGATTTGACCAAATGCAAATTCTTTGAGAACGGCTGGTATGAAAAGGTCAGGGATACGCTTGCGGAGTGGAAGAATCTGAGCCCGATCAGTATTGTGTAAGACGGAAGAAAAAAGAGTTCAGAGTGCAGAGTACAGAGTTCAGAGAATATAGATTGCTAAAATAATAGGCTGCCTGTCTACTTGGAGACTAAAATCTCTGCACTCTGAACTCTGCACTCTGCTCTCTAACCTCTAACCTTTCCTTACGTTTTTCCATGTTGCGAATACTTACGCTGATAAGCGCTTAAATGATAGGAGGATATCAAGATGGAACAGAATGCAAACAACGAATCCAGGCTGAAGATCACCATGAATCAGAACGGCGCGGAATACACCTTCGTGCTGGACGGCAGGCTGGACACCCTGACGTCGCCCGACCTGGAGGATCAGGTGGAGGCGGTGCTGGGACAGGCGGAGAAGATTATCTTTGATCTGGGCAAGCTAAAATACATCTCCAGCGCCGGGCTTCGCGTGCTGCTGGGCGCGGCTCAGGAAATGGAAGAAAAAGGCGAAATGATCCTCCGCAACCTCACGAAGCCCGTGCAGGAAGTGTTCGATGTGACCGGATTCTCTGACGCGTTCCAGATTGAATAATACTGTTCCATTTCAATCTTTTTAATCAGTACCTCACTTTGTCATCCAGAGCGGAGCCGAGCCAGAGGCGAGGCGGAGTCGAGGGACCTGGGACCTGAAAGCTGGGTATCAAGTTGCTTAGTTGAATACCTTTCTTTCAGGTCCCTCGACTGCGTTCCGCTGCCGCTCCACTTCGCTCGGGATGACAATAGAGGATGGTTGAAAAAACTTACTTGGTTGATATTGGAATGCGTTTTTTCTTAAGTTGACATCATTGTTATCAAGGGGAAGGCTTTTGGCTGAACCCTCCTATTCAATCATTTCGCTGTAAAACAGCATAAGACAGAAAGGCAGATGCGCCTTGGAAAAAATCAAGGAGAAAAAGGGAAAGCTGCAAATTGAAATCGACATCATCACGGTCGTCATTTTCGCGGTGATCCTCATTTTTACCACCAATTCTTATTCCCATGAAACGATGGATGCTTACCTGCAATCCAAGAATGAGATGTTCGACCGGGATTTGGAGAATATCAGCACGATTATCAGCCAGGAGCTGATCGGAACGTCCTGGTTCTGGACCTACGCGAAGGAACACGCCCAGGATATGACCAGGGCGCTTACAGAGGAGGAAGAAGCATTCAGCAAAAGCGAGGAAACCACCGGGGCGCTTCTTGCCTTTCTTGCGGGTGAGCGGAGCGATTTTGAAACCTGCGGGCCTGAGTTGCAATTCCTCCTGGGCAGAACCGGTTTTCAACTCCTGGCGATGGATACGGACTATTTGGTTCGTAAGTTTCATTACGCGGATATCAGCTTGATGGATTTCCTAAGCGACAGCGAAGCGTATCTGTATATCCGGTGCAATACCGACGAGCCTGACGCGCTGGCCGAGGAAGCAATGGATGATTTTACCGCGGTATCCTATGCCGAATGCTTTACAAGCATGGACTATTCCGCTTCCGAGCATACAGCCGTGCAAGAAATCCTTTCTGCTGGGCTTGCCCCTGGCAAGACGGCCTATGAGCTATGGAAGGACCCGAAGGACGGCAGGCATTACATCATCGGCTACACGCCCATCGCATATGGGGGAGAGGTAAGCTGCTACGCTCGCATCCGGTACGACTACACCGCCTTCATCAGCGAGCTGACCCGGAAAATCGTGGAAACAGTGCTCTGGAGTCTTGCCATCCTGGCAGTCCTCAACGGCGTGCTGCTTCTGCTGATCCACAAAAGAGCGATCCAGCCGCTGACCAGGGTGAAGAACAGCATCCTAACTTATATGGCGGATAAGGATAGCGGCAAGGTTCGGCAGGCCATGAACAGCATCCGGTGCGGCAATGAGATCGGCGTGCTGGCGGACAGCTTTTCCGCCCTTTCCAGGGAGATCGACCGGCACACCGAAGAAATCCTGCGGCTTGGTAAGGAAAAGGAACGGATCGAAACGGAGCTCGCGCTTGCGGGCAGCATCCAGGAAAGCGCCATTCCGAACATTTTCCCGGCTTTCCCTGACCGCCCGGAATTTGATCTGTATGCTTCCATGGACCCTGCCAAGGAGGTCGGCGGAGATTTCTACGACTTTTTCATGGTCGATGAGGACCATCTGGCGCTGGTGATCGCGGACGTATCCGGAAAGGGCGTTCCGGCGGCGCTGTTCATGATGTCCTCCAAGATTCTACTCAACGATCATACCTTGATGGGCGGCACGCCGGCGGAGATCCTGGAGCGGGTCAACAGGCAGGTCTATGCCACCAATCATGCCCATATGTTCGTGACCGTTTGGCTGGGCATTCTTGAAATCAGTACGGGCAAGCTCACCACCGCCAGCGCGGGCCACGAATACCCGATGCTCAACCTGAACGGAAAATATGAGATGCTGAAAGACAAGCACGGTCTTGCCATCGGCGCGATGAAAAAATCCAAATACGTCAATACGGAAATCACGCTGAAAAAGGGAGACAGCATATTCGTCTACACCGACGGCGTTGCGGAGGCGACCAACGCGGACGATCAGCTTTTCGGCACAGACCGAACGCTGGAAGCCCTCAACGCCATTCCCGCGGGCGCGTCCCAGCAGGAGATTCTGGCGCAGGTCCGTCATGCTGTTGACGCCTTTGTCAAGGAAGCGCCCCAGTTTGACGATCTGACCATGCTTGGCCTCAAATACATTGGCCCCGAAGATACCGCCGGAAAGCAGGCGAAGGAATGAAGGAACTTGTCATTGAAGCGGAAAGGGAAAATCTACCAAAGGTACAGGCGTTCATAGACGAGCAGCTTGAAGCGGCGGGCTGTCCAATGCCGACGCAAATCACGATCGACGTAGCGGCAGAGGAGATATTTGTCAATATTGCCAGTTATGCTTACAGCCCGGAAACCGGCCCTGTGACGATTCAGGTCGCTGTGCAGGAGAATCCGCTTACAGCAAAGATCACCTTTATCGACCATGGCAGGCCGTACAATCCGCTGGAAAAGCCTGACCCCGATACCACGCTTACAGTCAGGCAGCGCAAAAAAGGCGGGCTGGGCATTTACATGGTCAAGCAGAGCATGGACAGGGTGAACTATGAATACCAAAACGGAAAGAATATGCTGACCATCGAGAAGATTCTGCGGTGAAGATTCATTTCGCTGAGAAGCATCCCGAATTTTTTACAAACCGTCAAACTCCCCGCATTGAGAAACGGCTGAATTGATGGTAAAATAGACGTGGTATAAACATTTACAGTGTGCCAATAAACGCCGCATGGCGCTAAACAATAAGAAAACACCACACTCGTTCCTGCTCCACGCTTCATTCCCTACTGGCATCTTATCCGGTCAATCATTTCCAACGAATGATTCACCTTCCGATGAACGGATGCATTATAGCGTAAGATGAACCGTTTGTCATTTTTTGAAATCAGCTTCTCCATGACGAAAATGCGTTATTCACATGGAACAGGGACGCCTGCAAATTCAAAATAATGCTCGCCCCACTTGCACAGGGCATCCACAATCGGCACCAGGGTTTGGCCCATTTCCGTCAGGGAATACTCTGTTTTGGGCGGCACCACGGGATAGAGGGTGCGGTTGATCACCCCATCCTCCTCTAATTCTTTTAGTTGCTTGCTCAGCATCCGGGGCGTGGCCTGGGGCACAGCGCTGGCGATTTCGTGATACCGTTTGGTGCCGTGCATCAGTTCATACACGATCAACGCCTTGTATTTTCCGCCCACTACGTCCATGGCCGCTTCCACCGGGCAATGATAGCCTTTTATCTTCTCAATGTTCATCTTTTCTCTCCAAACTATACTTTTTGATAGTATATCACAAAAAAGTGCGTTCTTGTGGAATTTATAATTCCGGCTATAATTATAGATGTGGTTGGCAAGTTTGTCAATGATTCATCAAGGCAGGAGGAATTGTGGACATGAATTTTCTTGATCTGGCCGCTCAACGCTATTCTGTGCGCGCTTATTCTGATAGAAAAGTTGAACAGGAAAAGATTGATCTGATCCTGAAAGCGGCGCAGCTGGCCCCGACAGCGGTCAACGATCAGCCGCAAATGATCTATGTGCTCAAAAGCGACGAAGCGCTGGCAAGAATCAACCGCCTGTGCCGGTGCATCTATGGCGCGCCGCTGGTATTCCTGATCTGCAGCGATGAGCGCCGCGCCTGGAAAAGCCAGACCGAGCCGGGTTACAGCGCCGGAGAGATGGATTGCAGCATCGTCTGTACCCATATGATGCTGGAAGCCTGGGAACAGGGGCTGGGCTCCGTGTGGGTTCGCCTGTTTGACGTGGCGGAGGTGGCAAAGGCCTTTGATCTGCCGCCCTATATCAAGCCCATCTGCCTGCTGCCTGTAGGCTATGCCGCGTCGGGAGCCAAGCCTTACGCGCCATGGCATGACGTGTACCGTCCCATTGCGGATTTCACAAAGGAGCTGTGAACATGAGTGATCTGAGAAACGTCCCTGGCATTGGCGCAAAGAAGGAACAGGAATTGATGGAATTGGGCTATGATTCCCTGGAAGCGCTGAAAGACGCTAATCCAGATGAGCTGTACGTGAAAGCCTGTCTGCATCAAAATGAACAGCTGGATAAGTGCGTGCTCTACGCTTTCCGCTGTGCCGTGGCCTATGCCAAGGACCCCAATCCCGATCCCGGGAAATACCGCTGGTGGTATTTCTGCGACGATAAAAACGAAAAGAAAGAAGGAAAATCAAAATGAAAAAGGACATTGGCGTTGTCCCTGCGGTCTATCCCATGCCGGTGCTGATGGTAGCGGCCTACGATGAAAACGAGAAGGTCAACGTGATGAACGTGGCCTGGGGGCAAATCTGCGACGAGGACAAGATCATCCTCTTCATCGGCGAGGGCAAGCGCACCTGGCTGAACATCAAGGCCAGCAAGGCGTTCACCGTGGCCCTGGCGGACGAGGCGCACATGGACGTGGCGGACTTCTTCGGCATCGCTTCGGGCAACAAAATCAATGACAAGTTCGAGCGCACCGGCTATCACGCCGTCAAGAGCGACAAGGTGCACGCCCCCATCATTGAGGAATTCCCGGTGGTGATGGAATGTGAATTGCTGGAATTCCTGCACAGCGACTACGTGGACGGCATCGTGGGCAAGATCGTCAACGTGAAGGCCGAGGAAGCCGTGCTCTCCGAAAAGGGCAAGGTAGACCCCGAAAAGCTGCACGCCCTGATGTTCGATCAGTTCCAGAACGGTTACTATGCCACCGGCGCGAAGGTAGGCAAAGCCTGGAACGCAGGCGCTGCCCTGATGAAAAAATAATAAACAGCATGAACTGTTTAAATAAAGAATGAGATGGGCAACACGCATGAAGAAATTTCTTGCTCTGCTTCTGGCCCTGTGCCTGATGCCGCCCGCCTGATGATGACTTCTTCGCCGCCTTCAACTTGATGGAACAAGCCCCGGCCTTTAACGACTGGGGCTTGTTATTGCAGCACGCCGCCCAGGAGCTGGTGTCCACCTCCGATTCCATTACCACCATCGCCCTGCGCTGCGGCTTTTCCGACAGCAATTACTTTAAGGATTCCTTCAAAAAGAAGGATGGCGTGACTCCAAGGAATTACAGAAAAATCTCGTAATACTCATCCTGCGTTGGTTCCTTTCGATACGGACCGGCTTCGGAAGGAACTTCGTGCGCAGGGACAAATCATTTGATTATTTTGAAATAATTGAAGTCGGGAACTCCATCAGGGAATTTCGGCTTTTTTGATATTCTTTTGATATTCTTCCAATTTTTGCGTATAGAAGTTCAGTTTCCAGGTGACTTTTTCCAGGTGCTTTTGCATCTTCTCTATCCGGGCAAGGACGTTCTCCCGGTGGGCCCGGAGCATATTCACCCGTTCTTCCAGGGTGTGCTCGCCCTGGCGTGTCAAGGCGACGAAGCGGGCAATTTCCTGCAGGGGCATACCGGTATTTTTCAGGCAGCAGATCAGGCCCAGCGCCTCCATATCCTCATCGGAATACTGGCGAAAACCGCCCGGTGTGCGCTCCACGCCGCTGATCAGCCCTTCCTTTTCATAAAAGCGCAGTGTATGGGACGAAAGCCCCGTCCTTTTGCTGACCTCCTGAATGGAATACATAAAATTTCCTTCACTGGCGGATGAGATTTTTTTGTCATTCGCTTGATTTAATGGTGACGGAGATCATGCACCCTGATCCGCTTGACGTTTGAAGTGCCGGCGTCGTCCTCATGGGCGGCGCTTTCTTTTTTCCGTCCTGAATGTCGATTGCAAAGTGGAGACACTGACACAAAAGCGAACTTGGATTACTAAAAAGAAAGTAATTCCGAGTATTACTCAATCCTTTCTTGCTTTTCTGTATATTCCGATGTACAATAAGCAGCGATAAGCCTATCAGAACGGTAGGAAATGGGAGGCAAAAGGATGATTTACCTCGATTATACGGCGCATATGCCGCCGTCCCCGGAGGCGCTGCGGGCCTTTGTCCAGGCAGAGGGTGCGTGTATCGGCAACGCAAACGCCCACCATGCTGCCGGGGAGGAAGCCAGGGAATGGATGGACGCGGCGCGGCAGCAAACCGCGGTGCTGCTGTCTGTTTTTCCCGATGAGATCGTCTTTACCTCCGGAGCCAGCGAAAGCAGCAATACGGCGATCCAGGGCATTGCTTACGCTTCCCGGCATTTCGGAAGGCACATCATCACCACGCCCCTGGAGCATCCTTCGGTCAGCGGCTGCCTGACGGCGCTGCAGGAGCGGGGATATGAAATCGACGTGCTCCCCATTGGCCCCGATGGCCGCATCGACCTGGACGCCTTATCCGCCGCTTTGCGCCCGGATACCGTGCTGGCGACCCTGTGCGCCGTGGACAGCGAACTGGGCGTTATCCAGCCCGTGGAGGAGGCCGCGCGGATCATCCGCCGCTTTCCCCACTGCCATCTGCACGTGGACGCGACCCAGGCCATCGGCAAAATCCCCTTTGATCTGTCTCTGGCCGATACGGCGGCATTTTCCGCCCACAAATTCGGCGGCGTCACCGGCAGCGGCATCCTGTACAAAAAGCGGGAGATCGACATGGAGCCGCTGATCCACGGCGGCGTCAGCACCTCCATCTATCGCAGCGGTACCCCGGCGGTGGGCCTGGCAGTATCATTAGCGGCCGCGCTGGAAAACGCCGTTCATGATCTGCCTGATCACCTGAAACGTGTGCAAATAAACTATAGACATCCATTCGATATTCATATTGGACAAAAGTCTACTGAGATGATAGGATATCACCAATTCCACCGAAAGGGGGTATGGGCGATGCGTGATCGCCGATGGATGCGATGTTGGGGAACGGTAAGATAAAAGGAATGTATACCCTTTTGGCGTAGCATATTTTTGTGAAAAGAAAGAAGAAAACGAAACATGAAGCGTTATCAGAAAATCCTGGCTGTATTGTCCCTGTTGGTATTCTCTTTTTCTTTGTTTGGCGCCGCCCTGGCGGAGGAACCCACCCCTGCCGCGATTGATAAGGAAGCCTTTGACGCCCTGATCGCCACAGGCCCTGTGGCCACGGATGAAGAAATCGCCGCCAGCGCCTGGGCCACGGCGGTCAAGGAAGCCGGTATTCTCCGGGTCGGCGGCACGCGCACCTCTTTCCTGTTCAGCCAATTGGATGAAACCGACAACGGCATTCGCGGCTTTGACGCCGGCCTTTATCAATTGCTGGCCCGCTATATCCTGGGCGACGAAACCAAATATGAACTGACCCAGGTCACTTCCAGCACCCGTGAATCGGTGCTGACCAGCAATCAGGTGGACGCCGTGTTCGCCACCTATTCCATCACCCCCTCCCGCCAGGAAGTGATCTCCTTCGCGGGCCCGTACTACACCTCCCAGCAGGCCATCCTGGTGAAGAACGGCAACACGGAAATCAACGGCCTGGAGGATTTGGCGGATAAGATCGTGGCGACCCAGGCGGGCTCCACCGGCCCCAGCATCCTGGCGGAATACGCGCCGGACGCCGACGTGCAGGAATTTGAGGACGACATCCAGGCCCGCACCGCCGTGGAACTCGGCCGCGCCGACGCCTATGTGACCGACTATACCCTGATCCTCAACTCCATCGTGAAAAACCCCGGCGCTTACGCGGTGGCGGGCGACGTGTTCGGCCCGATTGACCCCTACGGCATCGGCCTGCCCAAGGATTCCGACGGCTTGGCGTTCGTGAACGCTTTCCTCAAAACCATCGAGGACAGCGGCCTGTGGGCGCAGCTGTGGCAGGTGAGCCTGGGCGACCGCACCGGCATCGACACCGCCCCGGCGGCTCCGGCCATCGCTGAATAAGCCGATATTCCCACGGAGGGCCTCAAGACCATGGATGCCTTGGGGCCCTCTGTGCTGGGAGGAAACAGATGAGTATTTCCGCGCTGTTAGATAAATATGGTTCCCTTTACCTCCAGGCAATGCTGACCACCTGGAGGTTAACTGTTATTTCGTTTGCCGGTGCCATGGCGATCGGCCTGATCATCACGGTGATCCGGGTGTGTCCCATCAAGCCCCTCCGGTATTTGGGGGATTTTTACGTGCAGATTTTCCGCAATATCCCCGGCGCGGCGATGCTGATTCTGCTGGTGTACGCGCTGCCGTATCTGAAGCTCAACTTTCCTTATGAAACCTGCGTGCTGATCGCCACCATCATGATTCCCTCCGCCTTCTGCTCCGAGCACCTCATGAGCGGCATGAACACCATCGCGCCGGGGCAGATCGAGGCGGCCCGGGCGCTGGGCTTTTCCTTTTTCCAGATGATCAGGCGCATCGTGATTCCCCAGGCGCTGCGCTCCGCTGTGCTGCCGCTGACCAACCTATTGGTCGCCACCATGCTCACCACCTCCCTGGCTTCCCAGGTGCCCATGCGGCCCAGGGATTTGACGGGCATCGTGTCCTATATTAACACCCGGGACGTGGGCGGCGTGCTGGCCTTTGCCATTTCCGCGGCGCTTTATTGCCTGACCGCCCTGCTGCTGGGTCAGTTGGGCGGCTGGATTGACAGGAAAGTGAGGATTCTGCGATGAAAAATCCATCCATCCGGGATATCCTCTATGAGCCGCCGGGGCCCAAGGCGCGCAGGCGCATCGGAATCACCACCGCGGCCGCCCTGCTTTTGATCGCGGGACTGATTTACCTGATTATCCGGCAATTCGCGGAGAACGGCCAGCTGGACGCCCGCTACTGGTCTTTCTTTGGCCGCGCGACCACCTGGCGCTTTCTGGGCGAGGGACTGTTATCCACCGTGGAGGCGGCGCTCACCGGCGCGCTGATTGCCTTCGCCGTGGGCTTCGTGCTGATGCGGGGCAGGCTGAACCGGTTTGCCGTCATTCGCTTTGTCAGCGCCGCAATCATTGAATTCACCCGGGGCGTGCCGACCCTGCTGTTCATCTATCTCTTTTTTCTGGTGGTGCCGCAGACGGGCTGGGAGCTGAGCTCCTTTTGGAAAATCACGCTGCCCTGCGCCATCTCCGCCTGCGGCGTAGTGGCGGAGGCCCTGCGCAGCGGTGTCAACGCGGTGCCCAAGGGGCAAAGGGAAGCGGCGCTGTCGCTGGGGTTTGGCGAGATTCGTCTGTTTTATCAAATCCTTTTTCCCCAGGCGATCCGCTTTGTAATTCCCTCCCTGATCGCGGAACTGGTCATCGTGCTCAAGGATACCACCTTTGCCTCCGTGGTTTCCTACGCCGACCTGATGCAGAACGCGAAAGTGCTCATTTCCAATTATGACGCCATGCTGTCGGTGTACCTGGTGGTGGCGGTCATTTATATCCTGATTAACTACCTGCTCAACAAGCTGTCGGAATACCTGGCCCGGCGCATGAACCGGGGAGCGGAAGGGAGAACATCATGACGGAAAGCAATGTGCCGGTGATTGAACTCAGGCACGTGGACAAGCACTTTGGAACCCTGCACGTGCTCAAGGATATTTCCCTGTCCGTAAATAGGGGAGAGGTGGTGGTGATCATCGGGCCCTCCGGCTCCGGGAAATCCACCCTGTGCCGCACCGTCAATCGGTTGGAAACCATTGATTCGGGCGAGATTCTGATCGAAGGGGTTCCCATTCCGCCGGAGGGAAAAAAGCTCGCCGCCATGCGCCGACAAATCGGCATGGTGTTTCAGTCCTTTAATTTGTTCGCCCACATGACCATCCTGGAAAACGTCGTCGCCGCGCCGAGAAGCATTTTGAAGCAAAACAAAAAAGACGCCCGCGCCGAAGCGCTGCGCCTGTTGGAACGGGTGGGCGTGGCCGACCAGAAGGACAAGGTACCCGCCCAACTCTCCGGCGGACAGCAGCAGCGGGCGGCCATCGCCCGAGCCTTAGCCATGCATCCGAAGGCCATGCTGTTTGACGAGCCGACCAGCGCCCTGGACCCGGAAATGATCGGTGAGGTGCTTTCTGTCATGACGGAATTGGCGGGGGAGGGGATGACCATGCTGATCGTTACCCATGAAATGAACTTTGCCCGCAGGGTGGCCGACCGGGTGATTTTCATGGACGGCGGCGCCATCGTGGAGGAAAACACGCCGGAGGAATTCTTTGCGCATCCCCAATCCCAGCGCGCAAAGGATTTTCTCTCATCCATCAGCGAGCATTGATGCATTTCTATTGAAAATAATAATACTGCGCATCTTTCCGAATGAGCTTCATCCCGGAGGCTGTGATCATCCGATGGGAGGCAAAATTGTCGATAAAGCATCTGGCATAAACCCTTAATCCCAACTGATCCCGGGCAAAATCGACGGCCGCGCTGAACGCCGCTTTCCCCAGCCCCCTTCCGTGATACGCCGGAAACAGGCGGCAGCCGATCTCCGTTTCGCCGTTTGCGGTAAAATGCCACAGGATCACTTCGCCGATCATGGGGCCTTCTTCCGATAAACGAATGGCAAGGTTGATGGAATCGCCCGTCCGCATATCGTATTGCGCGCCGTCATAGAAGGTGTTTTCATCAATGGGGCCGGTGATGGTTTCATCCTCCCGGTAATCATAGCCCCACATCCGGTTATTGTCCACGTCTGTGTTCAAAAGCAGATAGGCCGGTTTGTCCGTATCCCGCAAAGCGCTGGTTCAGCTTGCCGCTCACCAGCCCGAAGCCCAGCATGAAGGGGATGGTGCCCAGGCAGAAGCAGGCCATCGAAAGCGCGCCCATGTACCAGCTTCCCGTGGACAGGGCATACAGCTGCATGGCCTGCAAAGGGCCGCAGGGCATGAGGCCGTTCATCAATCCGATCCACAGGGAGGAATTGCGCCCCTTGCCCAGCAGCTTGGCCCGAAGCTCCACAGGCAGCGTGGGCATGACGCCCTTCAAAACGCCCAGATCCAGCATATTCAGGGACATGAGCACCATGAACGCGGCGGCGATGATCTGGATGCCCGCCTGCACGCCGGTGCTGATGCGCAACACCGAGCCCAGAGCTCCCACAATGCCGCCCACCACGGTATAAGAGTTCAGGCGGCCCAAATTATACTGTAAATTAGCAGCGGAAATTTTATGTCCTGCCTGCGCAGAAGCCGCGCTTTGGGCCAGGTTGATGCCGCCGCACATAGCCACGCAATGCAGGGACGTGAGCAGCCCCACCACGAACAGGGCCCCTAAACTCATGCCCGTGCGGGCGGTGGGGAAGGCGCTGAGCAAACCCTCCAGGGGCGTCAGGGCAAAGAGCAGGTACAGGGCGATAAGCGCCAAAGCAACGCCAAGCAGCGTCAGGATCTTTTGCGGCAGGCTTTTGTTTTCGCTTTTCAGCTCATATCCCGCTTTGGCGATGCGTTCCGCCAGCGTTTTTTCCGAAAGGCGGCTTTCTTCCCATTGCGCCGTCAGCGTGCCCGCACGATAATCGGCCAGGGACTGGGAAAGACCGTCCAAGTCCTTCACCGCCCGCAATATAGCCGTTTCGCAGTGAGGACAGTGCATCCCGGCGATATGCCAGGTTTTCTTTTGCGCGCTCATTGTTCGATCTTCTTCCAATTGGTGAACCGCTGCGCGTTATCGGCCAGTACGCTTTGGGGCACGGTGACGGTATCGCCGTCCACGGTGAAATCGGTGATTGTCACCGGGTTGCAGCCCGCCGCCTTGGTGGTGCCCACGGTGTCCAGCGGGAAGGTCAGGCCGCAGTTCTGGCATTGCAGGGTGTTGCTGCCCAGGTATTCAAACCAGGCGTAGGGCGAGCCGCCACAGGACTGGCAGGTGTTAAAGGCCAGCCGCACTTCTCCGGTTTCATCCTTCCGGGCGATCAGCTGCATGGCGGTGCCGTCCTGCGTCCAATCCACAAAGGTGAGCTCCTGGGTCAAGGATGCCGCGCTGAAGGTCAGCGTACTGATTGCGGCGTTTCCATTCGCATCAGCGGCTTTTTCAGATTGGGCGGAGCAGCCCGCCAGCATCACCGCAGCCAGGAGCAGGAAAAGCAAAATACTTCCATGTTTCCGTTTCATTCATCACACTTCCTTTCCAAGCACAGCCAAAGCATAGCACAGAATTGTGTGGAAATTGTGTTGAAAACAAAAAAGCAAGTCTTGCCACACAAAACAGGCAGAAAATCATGGGATTATTGGCAATAAACCATCGCCATATAATACA
>CADAKE010000023.1:0-7901 GCA_902788445.1 uncultured Eubacteriales bacterium | reverse complement strand
CGCTTCATTGACAGGGGAGTGTTTTTTCTGATATACTGGTTTGGCAAATAAAATCAAGGGGTTTGCGTCATGCTGAAATTCAAAAACATCAGGCTCCGCCCGCTGCTCATCCATTTGATCGTCACGCTGCTGTACCCTGTGTTCCGGGCGTTTATCGCGGAAAATAACAAGCTGCTTTTGTTTACCGATGCCATCACCATCATCGGCCTGGTGATGATCGCAGGCGGGGTGATTTATGCCCTTTTCCTGCACGGAGACTTTGACATCAGCGGCTATCTGCTAAAACGCGGCCTGCAGAAGGAGCCAAAGCGGAATTATATCGCTTACCTGTATGACGTATATGAACAAAGAGAGGGAGCTTTCAACTACCCTCTCTTTGTTGGCCTATTGTATATCGCAGCAGCCCTGATCCTGGGTTACTTCGTTATTTGAGCAGCTTTGCTTCCATCCCAGCGATCCGCTCCTCGTAGCCGACGTATTCCTTATCGGTGGCCAGGACGAAGTGGCCGGGGCGGATTTCCCGCATCGTGCGGGGCGCACCAGACTGATCCAGCCTGGACGGGTCATACACGATATGCCGCCGCGTCCGTTCCACGATCGGGTCGGGCATCGGCACGGTGGACAGCAGGGACACCGTGTATGGGTGAATGGGGAACTTGAACAGGGTTTCAGAATCCGCGATTTCCACGATTTCGCCCAGGTGGATCACGGCGATCCTGTCCGCGATGAAGCGAACCACCGACAGGTCATGGGCGATGAACAGATAGGTCAGGTTCTTTTCGGCCTTCAATTTGTTCATCAGGTTCAGCACCTGGGCGCGGATGGACACGTCCAGGGCGGAGATGGGCTCGTCGGCCACGATGAATTTGGGGTCCATGATCATGGCCCGGGCGATGCCGACGCGCTGGCGCTGGCCGCCGGAAAACTCATGGGGATAGCGGGACTTGTGCTCGGGCAGCAGGCCCACGTCCTGGAGCGCCTTGTCCACCTTGGCGATGCGGTCGCGCTCGTCCTTGTACAGATGGAAATTGTACAGGCCCTCGGACACGCAGTATTCGATGGTGGCCCGCTCGTTTAGGGACGCGGCGGGGTCCTGGAAAATCATCTGGATACTGCGCACCACGTTCCGATCCTCTTCCCGGCTGATTTTGCCGGAAATGCGCTTTCCCTCAAACAGGATTTCGCCCGCGCTGCACGGATTGATACGGAGTATGGCGCGGCCCAGCGTGGTTTTTCCGGAGCCGGATTCGCCTACCAGGGCGAAGGTTTCTCCCTTATAGATATCGAAGGTGGCGTCCTTGACGGCCACCAGCTTTTTTTTGTGGCCGGTATCAAACGATATATCCACATGCCTGATGGAAAGGATGACTTCCCGATCTTTGTTGTCAACCGACATGGAACGCTCCTCCTTCATCCGTCAGCATTTTAATTTTCTCGTGCAGGTCGCAGATGACCTCCGGCTTTTCCAGTTTGGGGGCCCGGGGGTCCAGCAGCCAGGTCTTGGCGAAATGGGTGTCGCTCACCTGGAAGAACGGCGGCTCCTGCTCAAAGTCGATCTTGAGCGCATGTTCGTTCCGGGGCGCGAACGCGTCGCCCTTGATCTGGTTATACAGGGACGGCGGTGTGCCGGCGATATAGTAAAGATCCTCGCCTTTCACGCCCAGCTGGGGCAGGCTGGAGAGCAGCGCCCAGGTGTAGGGATGGCGCGGGTCGAAGAAGATTTCTTCCACCGTGCCGTATTCCACGATCTGGCCGCCGTACATCACGCCCACGCGGTCGGCCACGTTGGCGACCACGCCCAGGTCGTGGGTAATATACAAAGTAGTGAATTTGAGTTCTTTTTGCAGATCCCGTATCAGGGAAATGATCTGGGCCTGGATCGTCACGTCCAGAGCGGTGGTGGGCTCGTCGCAGATGAGGATCTCGGGATGGCAGGCCAGCGCGATGGCGATGACGATGCGCTGCCGCATCCCGCCGGAATACTGGAAGGGATACTCGTCAAAACGATTCGCCGCGTTGGGGATGCCCACGCGCTCCATCATCTGAATGGCCTGCGCCTTGGCTTCCGCCTTGGACACGCCCTGATGCTTTTCAATGACCTCGGTGATCTGGGTGCCGATGGTGCGGATGGGGTTCAGGGAGGTCATGGGATCTTGGAAGATGGTGGAAATCTTCGCGCCGCGGATGCCTTCCCAGTCCTTGTCCGTTTTCAGCTTAGTCAAATCCTTGCCGTGGAACATGACGGAGCCGTTGGAGATCGTGCCGTTGGTTTCCAGCATACCGGTGAACGTTTTGGTGAACACGGATTTGCCCGAGCCGCTTTCGCCCACGATGGCGAAAGTTTCGCCGTCGTAAAGATCCAGCGACACCCCGCGGATGGCGGTCAGATACTTGTCGCGGACGCGGAATTTGACCTCGATATCTTTCGCGGAAAGAACCACTTTCTTTTCTTCTTCCATGTTTACACCTCTCAAATATGCGTGCGCGGGTCAGCGGCGTCGGCCAGTTTCTGCCCAACGATATACAGAGAAATGGAGATCAGCGCCAGAACCCCAACCGGAATCCAGAAAAGATGCGGGTATCCGTTCATATACGAGGTATACAGCGAAATGGTGCGGCCCAGCGAGGCGTTGGTGGTGCCAAGGCCCAGGCCCATGTAGGACAGGAACACCTCATAGGAGATCAGGGATGGAATCTGCCGGGACACATAGGTCATGATCACGGAGATCAGATAGGGCAGGATGTTCTTCACGATCATCGTCCACGTCCGGGTGCCCAGGCACTTGGAGGCCATGTTGTATTCCCGGTCGCGGATGATCATGACCTGCGTTCTGATGAAGTAGGCCACGAAAATCCATTCCGTGCACGTCATCGTGATGATCAGGGACTTCATGCCCGCGCCCAGCACGTAGGACAGGATCATGGCCAGCAGCAGGAAGGGGATATTGGAGACGATGTTGTACACCTCGATCATCCACTTGTCCATCTTCTTGGAGAAGCCCCACAGCGCGCCGATGGGAATGCCCACGATCATGTTGATGAAAGTGCAGACGAAGCTGATGATGATGGAATTTCGCGCGCCGGCCCACACCGCGTCAAACACCTCGTTGCCCACATGGTCCGTGCCGAAGATATGCTCGGCGCTCGGCTTGAGGAATTTCATTTCCGCGTTGTTGATGTTGGGCGTCAGGATGGGGCTGTAGCCGGAATACATCGGCTGGATCAGCGCGAAAATGATGATGATCAGCAGCAGAGCCGCAACGGCCACCGTGAACTTATTCTTGAAGAAGGTGCGCCACACGGACTTCCAGTAGGAATACCGCGGCGCGGCAATATGCTCGGACTGAAGCTCGTCAAAATCAGCAAACTCAAACAGGTTGACGTCCTGAATTTTTGTATTGCGAATACTCATTATGACCTCCCTGCTTTCTCACTCAGCGAAATCCGGGGATCGACCTTGGTAACCACGATGTCTCCCGCGAGAACAGAGAGCACCGAAACGCTGGAAAAGATAAATGCCAGGGCCACGATCATGACGTTGTTATACTGATTGATGGAGTTGGGCAGCATCTTGCCCATACCGCCGACAGAGTAGATGGATTCGGTGATGATCGCGCCCGTAATGCACCCGGCCAGGGAGGCGGGAATCCCATGGGCGATGGGAATGATGGCGTTCTTGAGAATATGATTGTTGAAGATTTCCCGTTGGTTCAAGCCCTTCGCTTTCGCGAATTTCACATAGTCCGAGTTCATCTGGTCCACCACGTAGCGCCTCGTCCAGAGCATCAGGCTGGCGATGGAGGGCAGGGCCAGGGAAATGATGGGCAGAACCCAGCTGCGCACGTCCTCGGGCCCGTAGGTGGTGAATACCGAAGGCAGATTGAACACGGTGGTTCCGATATACCGGAACAGATAGATATAAGCCAGCGACGGCACGGCGATAATAAAGATGATATACACCATGCCCAGCTTGTCCGCCAGCTTGTCCTTGCGCCGTGCCATCAGCAGGCCGGCGGGAAGGCCGATGGCATAAGCCAGCACCAGGGAGAATATGCCCATGGTGAAGGACGTGCCGATCATGGAGGGCTGATTCTTATCCACGTCATAGGTGGCGTAATTGTCCACGAACTTCTTTTTGTCCATCCTGTCCAGCACTGACTTGTAGCGCAGCGTGCCAAAGTTGATGCCGGATTCCGCCTCGTAACCCGTTTCGAAGGTGACATGGCGCTTCACTTCCGCACCCTGACTTTGGAACAGCACGCTCATCACGTTCAGGCCCTGATAGGTGGGGTAAGACGTGCCAAAGTTCAGATGGATGATATTCTGGTGAATGAAGGGGAAACGGCTGTCCGTATAGAGCAGATACTTATGGGTGGTGCCGCTGCCGATCAGCGCCAGGCCGCCGGTGGGCGTTCTGCCAAAGGAAAGGCCGCGCTGCAGATCGGGATTGTTCGGGTCCTGTACGGACCAGGGGGTATCAATGGCGATGAGCTGTCCAAGCCAGGTCGCCATCCGCACGATGACCGGAATATCCTTGTAAGCGTAATACCTGCCGCTTTGCAGATACTGCTCCACCGTGTAGCCTTTTCCGGAATAATAGGAAACAAAATCCTGGCTTTCCTTGGAATCCGGTTCCACGGCGCGGATCATGTCCTCGCTGCCCGCTTCATAGAGCGTGAGGCAGTAATCATTGATCCTGACATAATCGAGATAGCCCAATTTTTGCCAGGTCGAATAGACATATTCGGTTTTGTCATCGGATTTGCCGCCCAGCTTGCGATATGTGCTGTCCTCAAAAAAGATGTTTTCACGCGGAACCAGTGTGTACACCATGGTAAACACGATCAGCATGATGATCATAATGGAGATCAGCGATCGAAGCAGACGCCGCCAGATATACCCTTTTTTCAACAGGACCACTCCTCATAAAGATAGGAGAGAGCCAGAGGTTTTACCGTCTGGCTCTCCCCGTTTCAATTAGCTAAGGCTATTGATTTGCGGCGATCCGAAGATCACTCGCCAGCCAGCCAGGCTTCCTTGGCAGCGTTGTATTCAGCCGTGGTAACAGGCTCGTCCAGCAGCTGCATGTACTTGAAGTAAGGCACCTGGTTGTAAGCGCCCTGGCCATACATGCCGTAGGCAGAGGAGAAGGGCTTCACCTTGCTGATGGCAACGTTGGCGCCGCGGGTGCTGTAGGGACGGAGGATGCCGCCGGTCAGCAGCATGGCTTCAGCTTTGGCGAACAGCTCGATGCGCTCGTCGCCGGTGGCCTTTACGGCCTGGTCAACCACAGCCTGGATATCTTCCAGACCGAGGGCCTTCAGAACGGCCTTCTGCTCAGCGTCCTGACCCTGGCTCTCATAGTTGATGCCGGAGTAGTTCAGCATGTCGCCGTCATGGATGTCGAAGCAATGAATGTAGGTCAGAGCGCCGAACACCAGGTCGATGGAGTTTTCTTCACCGGTGGGCTGGTTGTAGAACGCGGAATAGTACACGGAGGAGTTGCCTTCCAGGAACTGCAGGTCAATCTTCACATAGTCGCCGATCGCAGATTCGATGGCGTTCTGCATGGCCAGCTGCATGTTCTTCTGGTTTTCATTGGCGGCATACACGGGCACGTCCAGATGGATGGGCCATTCGGAAATGGTGTCGCCCAGCTCTTCCTTGGCCTTTTCGATGAAGACCTTGGCGCGCTCGACGTCGTACCAGGCGTCATGACCGTCGTTCAGGTCGATGCCGGCATATTCGGGCACCAGTTCTTCGGCGTACTTGGTCACGATGGAGCCATAAGCGCGGCCGTCAGAGGTGGTGGCGAAGGTGTAGGGCACCAGGGTGTTGCGGATCGGGCCGTCAGCCAGTTCTTCGCCCAGGGTGATGGCTTCCACGGCATGAGCGGAATAGGCGGCGTACACGGCGCGGCGGAAGTTGGCGTTCAGGATCGCGGCCTTGGTGTCAGCCTTCTGCTCGTCGGTGGTCTTGGAAGTGGTGGACACGGAAGGATCGTTGTACAGGTTGTACATACGGCGATCCCAGTTGAAAGCGCCCCAGTAAGAGGTGGCGGTGGTCATGCTGATGTACTGATTGTCGGCATACAGCTCGTTGGCCTTGGCCACAACATCGGGCAGAGACTGGTTGACGGTGGTGGAGGTGACTTCGCCGTTGACGAACATATTGAAGTTCTGGGCGGGGTCCTGGCCGTCAGTGTAGCTCACAACGACATGCTGCACAAACACGTTGTCCTTGTCGTAGTAGTTGGGGTTGGCGTCGAAGCGCACTTCCTGAGCGGGAACCAGGGAGCTCAGGATATAGCAGCCATTGTACAGGATGGAATCAGCGGACACAGCGCCAAAGTCCGCGCCCTTGGATTCGAGGAATTCGGCGTTGATGGGCCACAGAATGGAATAAGTGGTCATACCGTCGAAGTAGCCGCAGGAATCGGTCAGGGTGTAGGTGAGGACGTTGCCGTCCGCCTTGATGCCGACGTCTTCCCAGGTGCCGGTGCCTTCGGAGTAGGCGCGCAGACCAACGATCAGGTCAGCCACCAGGCCGAGGGTTTCGGACTTGGAATCAGCGGCGTGCTTGAGGCCGGTCACGAAGTCTTCCGCCACCACGGCGTCGTATTCTTCGCCGCTGTTGGTGCTCCACACCGCATCGTCGCGGATGATGAAGGTCCATTCGGACGCATCTTCATTGGCGTACCATTCCTTCGCCATGCCGGGAATCAGGATGCCGTGGCTGTCCTGGGTCAGCAGGCCTTCGATGAAGTTGCTGGTATAGTCGCCATTGGAGGCCTTGTTGTTATACACATAGTCCAGGGTGGTGATGTCGAAGTTGGCGATCATCGAATAGGTGTCGGGGCCGTCGTAAGCCGGGGCTTCAGCCAGCGCCGGTACGCAGCACAGCACCATGACGAGCGCCATCACGAGGGACAGGAACTTTTTCATGGGTCGTACCTCCATTTTTATTAACTTCCCCTCATCCTTATTGATAATTGGATGAATGAAAGCGCATGATTTGATTCCCTTTTGGGAACATGAATAGAATTATAAAGCCATTTTTGAAAAAATGCAATGAAAAGTTCGGATATTCCAGAAGAAAACAAAAAAAATACAATGAAATACAATTCCAATGCAATCTCCCGGCCCTGTTACCCGGGCGGCAGATTTTAGGGCACAGTTGCGTTTCCATATCATTATGATAAATCCTTTAGTTTTTTCTTCATTATTTGCCTCTTTTCTTCGCAGAGCTATTTCTTACCTAAATAGAAACGGCTGTTCAGGTGTTTTTTGAAAAAAATGAATCGGCATATTGACACGCGACCGATCGGTCGCTTTTTGGGAGGTGTCTTGATGGCGAAGGGAACGAAGGAAAAGATTTTGATGGCGGCTTTGGATGTGTTTTCGCAAAACGGGTATGCTGGCACGAACATCCGGGAGCTGGCGGGGTCGCTGGGAATGGGAAAATCGTCCATGTACCGGCATTTTGAGAGTAAGGAAGAAATCTGGAACGCGCTGCTGGATCAGATGATCGCGTATTATGAACAACATTTTGGATCGGCCGAGCATCTTCCGCCCATACCGGATTCCCTGCAAGCGTTAGTCACGCTGACCATGCGGATGGTGGATTTCACGGTGCACGACGAGAACGTGGTGAAAACCAGAAAGCTGCTCTCCATCGAACAGTTCCGGGATGAACGGGCAAGAGTCCTGGCCACCAAGCATTTTCTGACGGGCCTGACGGACATGTTCACGTTCCTCTTTACGGGCATGATGGAAAAGGGCCTGCTTCGGGAGGACGATCCCCAAATGCTGGCTTTCGCCTATACCGCGCCCATCTCCGCGCTGATCCACCTGTGCGACCGGGAACCGGAAAAAGCGGAGGAAGCGATCCACCAGGCGGAG
>CADAKE010000022.1 GCA_902788445.1 uncultured Eubacteriales bacterium | reverse complement strand
ACAAGCAATGTCCGTAGGACTTGCGCCGATTGAGGCTGCGGACGGTTACCACCCTGGCGCAGGTCTGGGGGCGCGCAGCCCCCAGCGTATCCCTTATTGCTTCGGCAATATGTGAATGGTAACCATTTTACAATTTTGTCACATGAATGTCAAATCGTAATCTTGCGGTTTTGCGCCGGGCCGGATATAATGAATACAATCTTGAATGGATCAGACGAAAGCAGGAGTCGATCGTAATGAAGTTTTTGGAAAAACTGGATCATCCGCCGCGGGAGTATACGCCCATTCCGTTTTGGTTCCTGAACGGGGATTTGTCCCACGCGGAACTCCGCCGCCAGCTTCGGGATTTCTGCGCGCATGGCGTATACGGCGTGGTGCTGCATCCCCGGATGGGGCTCAGGGAGGACATCGGCTACCTGTCCGAAACCTTCTTTGACTATCTGCGCACGGCCATTGAAACGGCAGCGGCGCTGGACATGAAGGTCGTGCTGTATGACGAGGGCATGTATCCCTCCGGCTCGGCCTGCGGCCAGGTGGCGCGGGAGCATCCCGACCTGGCCAGCCGGGGAATCGCCCGTGTTTCCGCGCCTCTGCCGGATGACGCTGTGTTGTGCCGGCAGGACGGAACCTATCTGGTGGAGCGTTTCAGCAGCGGCACCATCCGGGGCGTGCACTTTGGCGAGGACGACGGGGAACCCCATGCGCCGCCCAGCGCCGACATTCTGAACCCGGAGGCGGTGGAGCGTTTCATTCAGTTGACGCATGAAGCCTATTACCGCCGCTTTGCCAGGCATTTCGGCAATACGATCATCGGCTTCTTCACCGACGAACCCAGCATCCTGGGCCGCAATGTGCGCGATATGTTCCCCTGGACAAAGGGCTTCGCAAAGGAGTTTGAAGCGGCGGGCGGGCATCTGGCCGGGCTGCTCGCCCTGTTTGACGGCCGGGAAAACGTGAATACCGCCCTCTACCACCGCCTGATCCTGGACAGGGAGGGCCAGGTTTATTACGCCCGCCTGTCCGATTGGTGCGCCGCCCACGGCATCGCGCTCATGGGCCATCCCCATCAGAGCGACGATATCGAGGTGGAACGGTATTTTCATGTGCCGGGGCAGGATTTGGTGCTTCGCTTTGTGGCCCCGGAAAAGGGCGGCACGGAGGGCATGGACACCACCATGGCCAAATGCGGCGCCGATATGGCCCGGCTGATGGGCCGCAGGCGCAATTCCAACGAGTGCTTCGGCGCGTGCAATCGGGACGGAAATCCCTGGTATTTCACCGGCGCGGACATGAAATGGTACATCGACTGGCTGGCCGTGCGGGGCGTGAACCTGTTTATCCCCCATGCGTTTTATTACAGCCTGGAGGGCCAGCGCAGCGCCGAGCGCCCGCCGGATGTGGGGCCGGGGAGTATCTGGTGGCCATATTACCGCATGTGGGCCGATTACATGGCCCGGCTCTCCTGCCTGATGGCGGAAGGAGAATACCAGCCCCGGATCGCCCTGCTGTGCCGCAACCGGGCGCTGTGCCCCGAGGAAGCCGCGCCGCTGTTCAAAAGCCAGAAATCCTTCCTGTACCTGCCGGAAAGCGTGTGGCCTGAATGCGCGGAGCGGGAAGGGAAGCTGTGCTGCCGGGGCCGCGTATTCGACGCGGTGATCGGCCCGGAAGCCCTGTTTCCTTCCGTCCCGCATACGGCCGAGGTTGTTGCTCCCGATTGCCTGTGCGAGCCCGCCCAGCCAGACTTGCGCGTCGCGCCGCTGACATGGGAAGGTCTCCCCTGCTGGCTGCTGGTCAACGAAGGAGAAGGGGATATTGCCGCCCAGCTGACCCTGCCGTATCAAGGCAGGCTGGGAATGTATGATCTGTGGAACGGGGCAGGATACCGGATTGAGACTGAAAATAATGAGAACGGCGTTTCCATCGCGCTTTCCCTGCCGCGCCGGGCCAGCCTGCTGATTTTTGCCTGCGGGGAGGAAGAAGCAGAACTGCCGATCCTGCCGCGGCTCCCGAAAGCACAGCCTGTTTTTTCCTTGGATCACGAAGATCAATCAGCCTGCCAAAAGATCTATCATGCCACGCTGCCGCCGTGCGATACCGACGCGGAGATTTGCGTGGACGCGGAGGAAATGGCGGAACTGTATGTCAACGGGGAATTCTGCGGCGTTTCCTTCTGGACGCCCCACCGGTTCCGCGTTCCTTTTTCGCGGACGCGGGGCCACCCGGCCGACCTGCGTTTGATCGTGACCGGCAGCCGGGCCAATCGGTACGGACGCCCCGTGTGGTATGGATTGAAGAAAGAAAAAAAGTAACTGCTCAGTTGTTTACTTCGAGGACGCTTTAAGTCATCAAGGCAATAGGCAGTAGGCAGTAGTAAATCATGATCGACAAAATGTCGCCTCAAAGCACTGGTTTCATCTTGCTTTCCTAATGCCTATTGCCTAATGCCTAATGCCTATTGCCTTTCTTATTTAAAGCGTTCATAAAGTCACCGTTGATTGAACAATTACGAAAAAAACAGCATATAGGAGGTATCGCTCATGGACTCTTTCACGCTCTCGCTGTCTACCCGGATCATCGCGGATGAAAGCATTCCCGCCCTTCGCCACGCGGTCGGCATCCTGCGCCGGGATATGCGCGAATGCCTGCTGAAAAGCGGCCCGGAAAACGCCGTCCGGGTTTCGATCGACCCTGCCCTCCCGGCGGAAACCTATCAGGCGCGGGTTACGGAAAACGAGATCATCCTCGCCTGCGGCGATGATTTGGGCGCGGCCTATGCCCTGCTTTCCTTGAGCGAACGCTGCCTGGGCGTCAGGCCCCTGGGCTGGTGGATGGGCTTAAAGCCCGAAAAGAAAGACGCCGTATCTGTGCCCTGTCAAAGCTGGGAAAGTCCCGCGTACCGGGTGCGCTTCCGCTGCTTTTTCGTGAACGACGAAGTGCTTTTTTCCGGCTGGCACAGCGAAGAAAACGCCCGGGCCGAGGTGTGGGAGCGGGTGTTTGAAACGGTGCTGCGCCTGGGCGGCAACATGGTGATTCCCGGCACGGACCGGGGCTTCGACGGCCACGCCCTGAACGAAATGGCGCTGGAGCGAGGCTTGTGGCTCACCCAGCACCACACGGAGCTGCTCGGCGCGAAGATGTTCGCCCGGGTTTATCCCGATTTGCAGGCGTCCTATACCCTGTACCCGGAAAAATACGAAGCGCTGTGGCAGGAAGCCATCGACCGCTACGCGGGCAGGCGCGTGGTCTGGGCCGTGGGCTTCCGGGGCCAGGGCGATAAAGCGTTCTGGGAGGACGACGAAACCCAGGACACGGCGGCAAAGCGCGGCGCGTTCATCGGCAGGGTGATGCGGCGGCAGATGGAAATGGTGCGGGCCAAGGACCCCGCCGCCCGGTTCTGCACCAACCTCTACGGCGAAATGATGGCGCTGTACCGGGACGGGTGCCTGCCCGTGCCGGAGGACGTGATCAAGCTGTGGGGCGACAACGGCTTTGGCAGAATGGTGTCCCGCCGCCAGAACAACGACAATCCCCGCACCGACGCCATGCCCGCCGAAAACGAGCCCGGGGAAAACGGCATTTACTATCACGTGAGCTTCTATGATTTGCAGGCGGCGAACCATATCACACCCTTGCAGATCCCGCCGCAGATGGTGGCGGACGAACTGAAAACCATCCTGAACCGCCGCGCGGACACCCTGTGGAACGTGAACGTGGGCTCCATCTATCCCCATCCCTTCCTGCTGGATTTGGTGTCCCGCATGTGGACAGTGGGGGAATACGACGCGGAAACGGCCGCGAAAGAATTTGCCCTCACCTATTACGGGCGGGAAAGCGCCGCGCCCCTGTTCACGGATTACGCGGAAAGCGCCGTTTTCTACGGCCCGCATCCAGACGACCGGGCGGGCGACCAGTATTATCATTGGCCGCTTCGGGCCCTGGCCCACGCCCTGCTTTGCGGCGAGACGGATCAGCCCGTTCATTCCCTCAAGTGGGCGGCGAATGGCGAAACCTACGAGGAACAGGTAAAGCAGCTGGCCGGAACCGTTGAACCCGGCATCATGTCCTGGAAGAAATATCTGAGAAGGGTTCGGGCGGTGATGGAAGTCCTCGAGGATACCGACCCCGACGCGGCCGACCGCCTGCGCGACCGGGAATACCTCTATGGCCTTTTGCACCAGACCGGCTGTGAAGGGATGTATTGCTTCTGTCAGGCCGTGATTCATGCCCTGCGAAGCAATGATTTGCAGGCCACCCTTTGGGCTGACCGCGCCCTGCAATGCCATCAAAAAGCCCTGGACGCCATGGAACGGGTGCAGGGCCGTTTCGCGCATATTTACCGGAACGACTGTTTTTCCGGCGTGTCCGTGACGGTGCGGGTGCTCAAGGCCGTCCGGGCTGATCTTCGCATCCGGGGCGACGGGGAGTATCTGTTCAAATGGGAAAAGCAATTCCTCGTGCCGCAGGGAGAAAGGCTTCTTTCCCTGCAATCCCACCGCACCACGCAGCTCAGCGACGAGGAACTGTGCCTGCGCTTACGGGGCGAAGTGCCGCTGGTGAAAGCCTTTTAAGCGGGCGGCCCGCAGCCAAGCATATTGGAAATGCTCGGAACCCGGCGGCGCGTCCATCCCCACAGATCCGAACAAACGGACTGCTGTGGGGATTTTTCAGTTTATATTTTACCGGGCCGATTATCCATGTCGGGCGGATATATACAGGGCCACCGCATGAATGAATAAACTGTAAATAAACCGGTCAAAAGCCTTCCCCTTGAGGGCAATGTCGTCAACTTAAGGAAAAGAAGCAATAAACCTGAACAAAATCAACCAAGTAGCAAACCAATCAACCAACCACCATTGTCATCCTGTTGTCATCCTGAACAGGCCGACGAAGGAGGCCGTCGTGTTCGCTTGCGCCCGTCCCGAAGGGCGGGTAGGATCTCCTCCGTTCTGCAACATGACGCCCGACAAGGAGATTCTTCGCGTTCGGATGCGCTCAGAATGACATTGTTGCTTGCTTTCATCAAAGTATGTTGGTCGCTATCGTTTCGTCTTAAGTTGTTAATATTGCCTGCCAGGGGAAGGCTTTTGGACGTTGCTCTTAACAATTTTGTTCATTCATGCGTTCACCCTGCGGATCAGGGCCATCGCTTACGAAATCAGCACGCTGTAAAACCACGGAAAAATGTAGGGGCGGATACCATCCGCCCGCTCTGTCGGTCAAACGTCATGGTTGATGTAACGTTCGGGCGGATGATATCCGCCCCTACACAATGTGGTTTTGCTTCTTGATTACGTAATTATTTCTTCATAAAAAAGCAATAAGCGATAGCCTCGCCCTGCGGATATATACCACTTGTCTTGGAGCGGATTTTCCTGTATAATAGAATTGGATGATTTTTACAAAGGTTTTTCCCATCAGCGTGACGAAGGGTGAGCGGAATGGAAAGATACTACTTTTCGGAACAGGAACAATCCCTGCTTGAAGGGCTGCAGACGCCGCTTGCGGTTTTCCAGCTGGTGGACAGGCAGGTGATCACCATTGCCGTTTCCGAAGGCTTCTGCGATCTGCTGGGCTCTGAAAGCTTTGAGCAGGCTTACGCCGCCATGAATCAGGATGCGTTTACCTTTGTTCATCCGGACGATCTGGCGAGAGTCGAAAACGCTGTGGGCAAATTTATCAAAGAAGGCGGCGCGCTGGAATCAATCTACCGCCTGAAGGACCGGTACGGCTACCGTATGCTGCACGCCATGGGGAAGCATGTTTTTCCCAAGGCGGACGTTCGCCTTGCGTATGTCTGGTATATGGACGAAGGCGCGTACATTGAAAAAGGAAACGGCTCCGTTTTGAACCAATCCCTCACCAACGCCCTGCATGAAGAAAGCATCCTGAAAGCGAGCTTTTACGATTCTTTGACCGGCTTGCCGAACCTGAGCCACTTCTTCGATCTGGCGGAAATGGGAAAAGTGGCGCTGCGCAAAAGAAATGAAAGCGGCGCGATGCTGTATATCGACCTGAACGGGATGAAGTATTTCAATTACAAGTACGGCTTCGCGGAAGGGGACCGGCTGCTTCAGGCGTTCTCCAAGCTGCTGTCCCGTTTTTTTGGCGCGGAAAACTGCGGCCACGTCGGCGCGGACCGGTTCACGGCGTACACGAAAGAAGCAGGCGTGGAGGAGGCGCTGGACCGCCTGTTTGAGGAGGCGTCCCAGCTGAACGGCGGCAAATCGCTTCCCGTCCGGGTCGGCATCCATCCGACCCGGCTTGAGGACGTGCCCGTCAGCGTCGCTTACGACCGGGCGAAAATCGCGTGCGACGCCATCCGGAAAACCGACAGCTCGAGCTTTCATTATTACAGCAAAGAGCTGCACGATTACGTGAAAAAGAGCCAGTACATTATCACCAACATCGACAGGGCGATTTCCGAGCAATGGATTCAGGTCTATTACCAGCCCATCGTCCGGGCCATTCACGGCAGGACGTGCGACATGGAAGCCCTGGCCCGGTGGATTGACCCCACGGAGGGCTTCCTGTCCCCCGCGGATTTCATTCCCTTTTTGGAAGACGCCGGGCTGATCTACAAGCTCGACCTGTATGTTCTGGAACAGGTGCTGATCAAAATGAACCGGGTGACCAGCGACGGCCTGTTTGTGATTCCCCACTCCATCAACCTCTCCCGGTCGGACTTTGACGCCTGCGACATCGTGGAGGAAATCCGGAAACGGGTGGACGCCGCGGGCATCGAGCGGAATAAAATCTCCATTGAGATCACTGAAAGCGTGATCGGCAGCGATTTTGATTTCATGAAAGCGCAGGTGGAGCGGTTCCAGAAGCTCGGCTTCCCGGTTTGGATGGATGATTTTGGCAGCGGGTATTCCTCCCTGGACGTGCTTCAGCAGATTCATTTTGACCTCATCAAGTTTGATATGGGCTTTATGCGGAAGCTGGACGAGGACAACGACGGCAAGATCATCCTGACGGAGCTGATGAAGATGGCCACCTCCCTTGGCGTGGACACCATCTGCGAGGGCGTGGAAACGAAGGAGCAGGCGCATTTTCTCCAGGAAATCGGCTGCTCCAAGCTCCAGGGATACTATTACAGCCGGCCCGTGCCTTATGAAGAAGTGCTCGACCGGCGAAAGAAGGGGCATCCGCTCCTGGCGGAAAACCCGGCGGAAGCCTCCTATTACGCGTCGATGAGCCGGGTGAATCTCTTTGACCTTGCGATGATCGCGAACTCGGACGAAAACATATTTCAAAATTCCTTCAATACGGTGCCCATGGGCATTATCGAGATCAAGGGAGACAGCGCCCGGTTCGCGCGCAGCAATCAGTCCTACCGGGATTTCATCAAGCGCTTCTACGGGCTGGATCTGTCGGCGATGGACGCTGTATTCAGGCCCTTCTCCAGCTCCTTCATGCGCCATATCATCAAAACCTGCTGCGAACAGGGAACGCGCTCCTTCTATGACGAAAAAATGCCGGACGGTTCCGTTGTTCATTCCTTCGCCCGGCAGATCGCGGTCAATCCGCTCAACGGAAACATGGCGGTGGCCGTGGCTGTGCTCTCCGTTTCAGACCCGGATGAAGCCACGACCTACGGCGATATCGCCAGGGCGCTGGCGGCGGACTACTACAATCTGTACGTGATTGATCTGGATACGAATCAGTTTATCGAATACACCTCTCCGGTCGGCGGCCAGGAAATGGCGGTGGAGCGCCACGGCGAGGACTTCTTTGAATCGGCCAGGCGCGATACTTTGACCCGGATCTACGCGGAGGACAGAGCGCCGTTCCTGGCCCTGTTCACAAAGGAAAGGGTGCTCCAGGACCTGGACGCCCAGGGCGTGTTTACCACCACCTACCGCCTGATTGATTCGGGAACGCCCATGTACGTCAACATGAAGATCACCCGGATGCACGGCGGCAACCGCATCATTCTGGGCGTCAGCATCATCGACGCGCATATGAAGCAGCTGGAAGAAGAGAAAAAACTGCTCCAGGAAAAGAAATCCCTGAGCAGAATCGCCGCGCTTGCGCCAAACTTTCTCGTCCTCTATACCGTCGATCCGGAAACGGGGCACTACGTCCAGTACAACCCCTCGAATCAATTTGAGCATTTTGGCCTGGCAAAGCAGGGCGAGGATTTCTTCACCGACGTGAGGCTGGACGCGCCGAAAGCCATCGCGCCGGAGGATATGGAGCGCCATTTGCGCGTGCTCACAAAAGAAAACATGATGCGTGAAATCCAGCGGCAGGGCTTCTTTGTTCACAGCTACCGCATAATTATGGACGGGAAGCGCGTGCCGGTGAAGCTGAAAGCGACGCTGGCGGAGGAGGATGGGAGAGAAACCATTCTGCTCGGCGTTACCAATGACAGCGAGGCATACGGAAAGCAGCTGGAAGCGGACTACCGGAAGGCGAGCAGCGCCGCCGCCGTTTATAACCACATCGCCCACGCCCTGGCCCGGGGATACACGGACCTGTTCTACGTGAACATGGAAACCGATGAACTGATCGAATTTCACACCGACGATGAGCGCGGCGTGCTCACGGAAGCGCGGCGCGGCGCGGATTTCTTTGAGGGCTGCGAACGGGACGCCAGGCTGTACGTGCATCCGGACGACCAGGCGGCGTTTATCCGCGCAATGAACCGGGATTCCCTTTCGGCCGCCCTGGCCGAAAACCGGGTGTTTGAGCTGACCTACCGCAGAATCAAGGGCGGCGCGCCGTTCTACGTCAGGATGAAAGCAACCCGGATGGAGGATGATCCGCGCATCATTGTGATCGCTGTGTCAGACATTGACGAGCTGATGCGGCAGCGCCTCGCGGAGAAGCATACATCCTTTTGAAAGATGAAATCAGCCCGGACGGAGAAGACGCGCGCTGACAGGGCGTTAAGACACGCCCGGGCTGATATTGTTCTCCTTATGCAGGGTGAACGCATGAATGAATAAATTGTTCATGGAGGGTGCCAAAAGGCCTCCCTCTTGAGGGCAATGTCGTCAGCTTAAGCAAAATACTTTCCGGCGTCAGCCGAGTAACATATCTATCAACCAACTCCAATTGTCATTCTGAGCGCATCCGAACGCGAAGAATCTCATAGTAACGCATTTAAGTCAAGCATCATTTCATCCGGCAAGGAGATTCTTCGCGTCCGGATACGCTCAGAATGACATTGTTGGTTGCTTTCATCAAATCATGTTGACTGCTATCGTTTCGCCTTAAGTTGACGACATTGCCCTCAAGAGGGGGAAGCCTTTTCTTCGCCGTTCCCATTCAACAATTGAGGAATGGAACAGCATTAAAACAAATCCAGCGCGCTGTCCAGGTAAATTTCTTCCCGCACCCTCAGCTGATCCCGCGGCTTGGTCATGTAATACAGCAAAAACTCCAGAACGATGGCGCTGCCCAGGCTGCGGCCCTCGATTTTGAAATGGGAAAAGCCGCCTGGCAGATAGGTGTTTTGAATGTCGTCAATGCCGATGAAGCCCGGATTCCGCATGGCGTCAGAAAAGCGATAGCCCCTTTGGGCATCGGGCGACAGGCAAATATGCTCGCCGCAGTCTTCTCCCAGGTTTTTCCGGCTGACCTGCTCATAGCACGCTTTTCTGTCGGGGCAGTCGAACCAGCAGCATTCGTTGCACAGGAATTCCAGCTTTTGCTTCTGGCTTTCCGGCAGCGCGTTCAACTGGCCAAACGCCTTGTTCAGCCTGAAATCCGGCACCACATACCGGAACGCCTCCCGGTTCAGTTCATCCTTCAACTGCCGAAACGCCGTCAGCACCTTTGTGGTGGACGAAACATAATAGAAGCCGGGATAATGCGCCCGGAGATGATCGAGCAGCAAATCCGAACAGAGGATCACGCCGTTTTGAACCCCGCCGTTTTTTTCAAACAGGGCGCAGAGGGCATTGCATTTTCTGTCGGCGAGGTGCTCCCAGCGGAGCAGGGAATTGCTGAAGGTGAGCCGCGCGGAAATGCCATACTCCCGCGTCAGCGCCGCCGCTTCCTCCGGGCGATCTTCACCGAACCCGACCCGGCCCCCGCCCCACAGGCAATCGGCGGGAGCGCCATAGATGGAGCCGATCTCGCACCAATCATAAAACCACTCCCTGTGCCCGCGGTACAGCGGCAGAAAAGCCCGGTATAGCTCATAGAATTCAAACAATCCGGGCAGATGGTAATACGCCTTCATTTCTTCTCCCGCATCCAATCCCGGACGGCGTCCAGCACCTGATCCAGATGATAATCATAGCAGTGCGTATCACCGGGAATCAATACCAGCCTGCATTGCTTGTAGCGGTTTGCGGCTTTCACGCCGTATTCCACCGGCACCGCCTCGTCCCGGTCGCCATGCACGATCAGCACCGGGCCGTCGTAGCGGTCAATGGCGTCCTCCACGCGGATGGTCTGCGCGATTCGCACATAGTTTCCGCTCAAAACCCGGCCGCCCCAGGCGGGCAGCGTATCCGGGATGTGGTCGGGGTCAAACGAAAGCCCCAGCAGGGTGCCTTTTCTGGCCGCTTCCGGAATCATCCAGGCGGGAGAGAGCGGGATGATGCCTTTGATCACGTCGCGCTTCATCGCCCCCGCCAGCATCACCGTCATGCCGCCCTGGGAATGGCCGCAGAGATAAAGATCGGTCACGAAGTCGAGCTTCCTGGCATAGTCGATCACGGTCAGCGCGTTGTTCAGCCATTTATACAGCGTGTGGTTTTCAAATTTCCCGTCGCTGTTCCCATGGCCGTACATGTCCACGCGCAGGGTGGCAAAGCCGATCCCGTTCAGCATTTGAGAAACCGCGACGATGTGCCGCTCCTCCATGTGGCCTGTGAAGCCGTGAATGATGATGACCAGCGGGCGTTTGCCCTCGGCGGGCGTGGGCATGTCCAATTTGGCGTTCAGCCGGATTCCGTCATCCATGATGTACATTGGGCTGCGTCTCCTTTGTCGATGATGTATACTTTTCCGTCCCTGTCCAGCCGTCTATATCGTCTATCAGTTCGCCGTGAATCTGGCTGATCGCGTCCATGCCGATGCTCTTTCCGGCGGAGCGACCGTTAGCCGCCAGAAAGACGATCTGCCGCCCGACGGCGTCCACCTTCTTGACGGCTCCGGTGAACTCCTCATAAGCGCCGCCCGCTTTCAGCGCGTCGGGGATGAAGTACACCACCGTGACAGCGGGATGGCGTCCATCCTCGACCATGTCGGCAAGCAGCGCCAGCTTCTGATCCAGCGCCTGCTTTTCCGCCTCGCCCAGTTCCAGCTGGCAGTCCGTCACGCGGGCGGTTTCCCGAACCATGTCGTCATACCCCACCAGGGCCGCATAGGGGCTGAACTGGGCCGCCCGGTCATAGAGGCTCATATGCGGGCGGTTAGCCGCCTGGTGGTGCGGCAGATGGATGATATCCGCATAGGGATTCTTTTCTTCCATGCCCTCCTCCTATTCCGCCCTGTGCCCGCCGATCTGGCCGTTGCGCTCGATGGTTGTTCCGCCGTCGAGGAAGTTCATGCCCTTGAGCAGGACGTTCTTTCCATATTTATCCTGAATCTGAATCGCCGCCCGCTGAAGCCTGCGCTCCCGTTCCTCCGCCGCCCGGGCGGCTTTTTTCTTCCGGTCGAGGGCTTCATAGTCCGTAAACATGTCCAATTGCTCCGTCTTTTCCTCGGGGATTTCATTCTCCGGAATCAGATTGCAGGCGGCAATATTCACGCGCCGGATCAGCAGGTTCTGGTCGACCTCCCGGTCATAAATCGCCAGCACCGCCTGCCGCAGCGCTTTGGTGGAGCTGGTGTAGTGGTCGATGTTTTCCGTGCCGTTGGCGTGCTTGGGGATTTTGCGGCCATAGTAGTCGATGCCTACGGGGCCGGTGTACTTTTTCCCGCGCTCGCCCTCCAGGCTGGCTCTGTCATAGCCGATATACAGCACCATCTGTTTGGTGACGAGCCGCTTCCTCACCAGATCCAGCGCCAGCAGTTCGGTCATTTCCTGAACGATCAGGCGGCCCTTCGCCCAATCGTAGGGTTCATGGAGCACCTGGCCGGAGCTGATGCTCTTGGAGCTGGGGCGATAGGATTTGATAATCTCGATCGTGGTGGGTTCCCAGCCCCATGCATGGTCGATCAACAGTTCCGCGTTGATGCCAAACACTTTGTACAGGCGGTTTTCCATCACCGGGTCGAGCGAGGCGCGGGCCACGTCGCCCAGGGTGAACAGACGCATTCCTTCCAGCTTGGCGGCGATGCCGTGGCCGACGCGCCAGAAGTCCGTCAGCGGCCGATGCGTCCACAGCAGTTCCCGGAACTTCATTTCGTCCAGGGCGGCAATGCGCACGCCGTCCTTGTCCGCGGGCACATGCTTGGCCACGATGTCCATGGCGACCTTGGCCAGAAACAGGTTGGTGCCGATGCCCGCCGTGGCCGTGATGCCCGTGGTATTGAGCACCTCCCGGATCATGGCCACGGTCAGTTCATGGGGCGTCATGCCGTACATGGAAAGGTAGGGCGTTACGTCCATGAACACTTCATCGATGGAATACACCACAATGTCGCTGGCGTCGATGTATTTCAGGTAAATACCGTATATCCGGGAGCTATATTCCTCATACAGCCGCATCCGGGGCGGCGCGACCAGATAGGTCAATTCCAGCGTGGGGTCAGCCTCCAGCGCCTCCGCGTCATAAGAGGACGCGGAAAAGGCGTACTGATTGGTTTCCGGGTCCCGCGTGATCGCGCCGCACTTGACGCCCGCGTTCATCCGCTCCCGGTTCACTTCCTTCACCCGCTGGACGACCTCGAACAGCCTGGCGCGCCCGGAGATTTTGTGCGCCTTGAGGGAAGGCGAAACCGCCAGGCAGATGGTTTTCTCCGTGCGGCTTTTATCCGCCACCACCAGGTTGGTGGTCAGGGGGTCCAGGCTTCGCTCGACACATTCCACCGAAGCGTAAAAAGATTTGAGGTCGATGGCAATATAGGCGCGCTCCTTCTTTCCGTCCATCCCATCGACCTCCGTTTCACATACTGGCGCGGCCTGGAGAGAGAGCCTTTTCGTCCGCCTTCCTTCCTCCCGCGCTGCATTATGATTCGCCGCGCCGCGGTCAAACTCCTTTCTTTTCGCCGGAGAACCTCAGCGAACTTTCCGCGTCCGCGGGTTCGTCCTGCATTTTTACCATCGGCACCTGAGCCTCGTTTGCCTCCGGGTTGATAATCAGGGCATTCCGCACCGCCTTCTGGCAGTTCCGGACGCACTTGGCCTGCAGCGGCGGGTTATGCTCCGTTACAGGGTTTCCGTTGAATATGTAATGTCCCTCCCGCTTTTCTATACTGGTCTGCGGGAAATCGGAATGCTTTTTGTAACGCAGCGGGACCTCCGCAAAGCCTCCCGCCCGCCAGTCTACCCGCATCTGATTCCAGCCGTCAAAGGAAAGCGACCGGATCAGATGGTGAATCTTCCAGCCATTCAGCGCCTGCTTTCCGAACAGGTGATAGGTGACCCGGTCTTTCAGCGGAAGCGTATCAAACGCGGCGCGTATTCCCTGATCTATATATTGCTCCATGACGTAGTACGCCGGGCACTTTGAGCGGTTCTTCCGCGGCCCGCTGTCTCCTTTTCCGCCGCACGTCCACGCATAGGAGCGGTTATTCTTCGGCAGCTTGATCCGAACCATCCCGGCGCCGCAGAACGGACAGGTCAGCAGTCCGTAATAAGGAAACTGCTGGATGCCCCGGTGGCAGTCCTTCGCGGCCATGAAGAGCTGCACCTGCTGAAAGATTTCTTCCTGAATGACGGGCGCATGGTGATCCCGGATATAGTATTGCTGCACCTGGGCGTTTCGGTTCCATACCTTCGTATGATTCAGCGGGTCGATCACATACGTCTTTTGCGTCAGCACATGGCCGATGTATTTCTCATTGTGCAGCATTTGCGATATGCTTTTCGCGTACCAGCGCTCCTCCCCGCCGGGGGAAGGGATGCCGCTTTCATTGAGCCTTGCGCAGATCTTCGTCAGGGAAAAGCCCGCGGCGTACTCCGCGAAGATACGCCGGACGACGTTCGCTTCCTCCGGGTCGATTTCCCAATGCGCTTTATCGCAGCAGCGGAATCCATACGTTTTGTTGAACTGAACAATGCCCTTTTCCGCCCGCATTCTGCGGGCCACCTTCATGTTGTCGCTCAGGGCCTGTATTTCATTCTGCGCGAACAGGCCGTGAACGAGGATCAGCACGTCGTTGTCCATCGTGTCGGTGCTGATCTGCTCCTGTTCAAAGTAAACGCTGACGTCCAGCTTCCTCAGCGTATTGACGCTTTCCATCAAATCCTCCACCCGGCGGGAGAACCTGCTGATGCTCTTTACCAGGATACGGCCGATTCTGCCCGCCTTCGCGTCCTCCATCATCCGCAGGAAGCCGGGCCGGTTCCCGGTCGTCGTCGCGCTCAGGCCGTCGTCCGAATAAACGCCCGCCAATGCCCAGCCGGGCTGCCGCTCAATCCGGGTCCGGTAATAGTCGATCTGGGCCGCCAGGCTACTCTGCTGCGCTTCCAGCTTCGTGCTGACCCGGCAGTATGCCGCCACCCGAAGCGTTTCCATGGCCGGAGGGACGCGCGTAAACGTCGTCACGCGTGGATTGATGGGTGAAGTTCCCATTTCGATCATGCGTTTTCCCTCCTTTCGGCAATCTCAGGATGGGACGCGAACCACTTCTGCCGCAGCTTTTTGTTGTTCCCGGAAAGCAATCCGCCCCGGATATATTCCTGAACCCGGTCAAAAATCTCCGGCGCGATGATCGCCTCATGATGCTCCTCAAAATAGAACTGGTCCACAATCCCATAATTCTTTACGGCCCTCTTGCTTAAATAGGTGGGCCTCACGGTTTTATTGGTCAGCAGCCTGCCGCAATAGATTTCGCATTGCAGACAGCTTCTGACCCGGCTTGCCTCCCAGCCCACGGTTTTCCCAATCTCCGCCAGGGTATAGCCCTGGCAGGCAAGCGCAAAGAGCCGGCGGATCACCCGCGCCTCCTCCTCCACGATCACCCAGTCATGATAGTTCCGCTCCGGCAGAAAGACCCGCTGATACCCGTAGCGCCCCGGCCGGATGGGATCGCCTTTTTCAGCGTAATAGCGGTGGGCCCAGCGGATGTTTTCGCTCCGGATTCTGGATTCCTCCTGGGCCATGGAAGCAAAGATCGACAGCGCCAGTTCCAGCTTTGGATTGAAGGAGCTCATGTTTTCCTTTTCGAAAACGACTTCCACGCCCAGTTCCTTGAGATGCTGGATATGCCTGAGACACTGCGCCGCGTTTCGTGAAAACCGCGAAATCGACTTGACAAAAATAACGTCGATCAGATGATTCTCGCAGTCCCGCATCATTCGCTGAAATTCGGCGCGTTTCCTGTCGTCCAGCCCGGAAATGCCCTGGTCGCCGTAGACTTCCACGAGGACGCAGCCCGGGTCGTTCCTGATCTTTTCCTGGTAGTAGTGATACTGCGTTTCAAACGACACGTCCTGCTCTTCCAGGTATGTCGATACGCGGCAGTAGGCCGCGGCGCGCCTCAGGGAATGCTGCCGGGAGACAGGCGGCCTGGCCTTGATCACCGCCACCTTCATTTTGCCGATGGGCGTGATCTTTTCCTGCATACGCTCGCTGCCGGGGCACTGGAATCCAGCCGCGTTCCAATGGCTTTTCTGAGAAATCTCCATGGAATTCCCTCCTCTGTTTTTCGGTAATCAATCTGGGCAAAACACCTTTTGGAAAGTATTGGATACTATATATTGTACCCATATTTTCCTCAATACATTATATATGGTGTTTAATAATTTGCAAAACGGTGTTCTGCCCATCGTCGGTCAGAAAATTCCCGGATGCGAATTGATGCCTGATCAGGAATGATACAGCGCTGATTCCTGCCCGAGACTGTTCCATGATCTGTAAGCGATTGCCCTGTCGAAGATGAGAACCTACTTGCTAACAGACGCCGCCTGTGCTAAAATAAAAACGAACTTGGAGGTGAGCGGAATGGCTATGACGGCACAGGAATTGAACCTTTACAACAATAGAGTTGAAAGGCTGAAAGCAATTTTGTCCGATTTGACATATGACGAATTGGGAGCGGTTGAATCGGTCGCAAAAACCTTCATTATGAGCCGTTCAGTGGAAAGCCCATATCATCCTTTGACGGAAGCGCAGTTCGCCGAGCGGATCGACAGATCATTGGAACATGCCGCTCAAGGATTATGCCAGGACTCCGAGGAGATGGAAGCGGAGCTGATCGCGGAATTTGGGCTTTAACGGGGAGACGTACCGATGAAAAACTATCGAGTTATCGTTTCACCAGACGCGAAAGAGGAACTTGAGAAAAGCGATTCAATACATTCAAAAAAAGTTTAAGAGCCGACAAGCAGCGCGAAGCGTCATGGACGATTACATCAGAACAAGGCAGTCGCTTCGCGTGCGGCGGGCAGTCTGAAAGCGCCAGACCCTGATTCTATTTGCAAGGCAGTCGCTTCGCGTGCGGCGGGCAGTCTGAAAGCGCCAGATCCTGACTCTATTTGCGGCAAGAGAGGCTTAAAACGGATTAATTTTTCCAAGCATGGCTATTTCATGCTTTTTCTGATTGACGGCAGCACTGTGATTGTAACAAACATCTTCCATGAGACGGAGGATTATGAAAACAAGCTCAAGTGATGATGGCCTGCTTCCATCTCCCCCCGCTGCGGCGCGATCGCATCGACTGCCGTCAGCGGGGGGATTTTTACGTTTTTCCTGGACGGCGGCGCCGACCCATGAGCGGGGGAGCAAAACAAAACGGCATGGTCAAAACCATGCCGCATGACTTGAAAACTTTTTCTTTCGGTTTTTGAAGTCAATTCAGTTTTAACGCGTCCTCACACTTTTGAAGTGAAGATTTCAATTGGCCGCCTGATAAGAATGACATGAGCAACCGGCGAAATCTTCTTTGCGATAAAACGCGCGATAAAGCGGATCAGGCCTCCGGCACCATCAGGCCCAGGTTGCCGTCCTTGCGCAGATAGAGGACGTTGGTGCGTTCGGTTTCGATATTGACGAAGACGAAGAAGGTATGGCCCAGCAGTTCCATTTGCAGGATAGCGTCCTCCACGGCCATGGGGCGCACGGGGAATTCCTTGGTGCGCACGATCTTGCGGTCGGAGGGGCCGTAGGCGGTGATATCCTCGATGAATTCGGCGGTTTCTTCCTGGTAGGCGTCCTCGCGCAGGCGCTTTTCCAGCTTGGTGCGGTGGCGCAGGATCTGGCGTTCCAGCTTGGCCAGGGCGCTGTCGATGGACATGAACAGGTTATCCTTGCTGGAGGATTCCGCGCGCAGGGTCACATCCTTCATGGGAACGGTGATTTCGCAAATGCGTTCATCCCGTTCCCTGCGCAGGCGTACAAACATTTCTGTATCGGGCTTCAAATAACGCTCCATGGTAGCGGTCTTTTTGGTGATCCGGTTCGTGATGCCCGGGGTCACGACCATGTTTTTCGCGGTGATGGTGGTTTTCATTCAGGACAACTCCTCTCTCGTTATATGGCCGGAGCCCTCCGGCTTTTCTTTTTTATCCTCTGTTTCTGTTTTATCATATTCGACGGAAAATGGAAAATTCCTGCCACCAAAAACATGTTTCATAAAATTTTTGTGATTGTTTTGTTGATCTATGATAGGACACTTTAACGCAGATAGGAATTAGGAGAGAGGAGAGAGGAGTTAAATAATGTTTTCAAAAATGCAAGCCGGACTTCCGTCTTTTGATCCGGCTATATTTATCTCCTATCTCCTATCTTCTAACTCCTATCTTCATGATTTAAAGTGCCCTCTGCACTCCACCTGCCCTCATTCAAAATCTCGCAATCGCCGCCGTCGCCATGCACAAAAGCATTCCCACGCAGGTGGGCAGGAGGAAAGCCAGGGCCGTCCATTTCGCGCTGCCCGTTTCTTTGCGGATGGTGAGGAGCGTGGTGGAGCAGGGAAAATGGAACAGGGAAAAGAGCATCAGGTTCAGGGCGGTCAGCGCCGTCCATCCGTTTTCGCGGAGGATAGCGCCCAGCGCGGCCAGGTCGCCGATTTCCGTAAGGCCGCCGCCTGCGGTATACGCCATCAGGATCATGGGCAGCACGAGTTCATTCGCCGGGAAGCCCAGCAGGAACCCGGCCAGGATCACGCCGTCCAGGCCCATGAGCCGCCCGACCGGATTCAGGAACGCGGTGACGCGCGAAAGCAGCGTTTGCCCGCCCGCCGTCAGATGGGTCAGCAGGAAAATCACCAGGCCCGCCGGAACCGCCACCGCCGCTGCCCGGCCCAGCACGAACAGCGTCCGATCCAGCACGGAGCGCACGATCACCTTGCCAATCTGGGGCTTTCGGTAAGGCGGCAGCTCCAGCGTGTAGGACGAAGGGATGCCCCTGAGCACCGTCGCGGACAGCAGCCGGGAGGAAAGCAGCGTAACGCCCACCGCCAGCGCCGCCAGGCCGGTGAGCATTCCCGCCGAAACCAGCGCGCCGCCCAGCCCCTCGCCCGCGAAAAACAGGGTCAGCATGGCGAACAGCAGGGGGAAACGTCCATTGCAGGGAATGAAGGTGTTGGTGAGGATGGCGATCATCCGCTCCCGGGGACTGTCGATGATGCGGCAGCCCATCACGCCCACCGCGTTGCACCCGCAACCCATGCACATGGTCAGCGCCTGCTTGCCGCAAGCATGGCAGCGCTCAAACAGGCCATCCAGGGTGAACGCGACGCGGGGCAGGTAACCCGAATCCTCCAGCAGCGTGAACAGCGGAAAGAAAATCGCCATGGGCGGCAGCATCACCGCAATCACCTTGCCCAACGCCCGGAACGCGCCTTCCGTCAAAAGCGCCGTCAGAAACGGCGGCGTGCCCAGCGCATCCAGGCCGCTTCGCAGCAGCGCTTCCAGTTCCTCAAAGCCCGCCGCCAGCCACGCGGACGGAAGATTCGCGCCCTTCAGCGTGATGAAAAACACCAGTGAAAGCAGGGCCAGCATCGCCGGAACGCCCGCCCAGCCGGTCAGCCTGCGATCCCATTTCAGCTGTTTTTCCAGCCTTTTGTCTGTTTTTTCAACCGCCTCGGCGCAGGCCGCTTCCGCCGCGCGGTAAACGCTTTCCGTCAGCAGGGCGGATAACGCTTCCGGTTCCAGTCCGGCTGCATCCCGTGCCTGCCGAATCGCTGTTTCAACCGAGGCGTGAATGACCATCCGTTTGGCCAGTTCGCGGCGAAAAGGCATGTCGTTTTCCATCAGCCGCAGCGCCGCGAAACGGGCATCCGCGATTCCTTTTAGGGGCTCGCGCAATTGCATCGCCAAATTTGCGGCGGCGCGTTCGACCGTCTCGGGGTACTCCACGCGGCACGGCTCAGGCGGCTGCTCCATGACGCGCTTCGCCGCCTGCAACAGCGCCGTCAATCCCTTCCCATCCCGGGCGCACGCGCCTGCCACGGGAATGCCCAGCCGTTTGGACAGGGCTTCCAAATCCACCCGGATGCCATTCTTTTCCGCTTCGTCCATGAGGTTCACGCACAGCACGGCCCGGTCGGTGATTTCTATCACCTGATAAAGCAGGTTCAGATTCCGTTCCAGGCACGCCGCGTCGCACACCACGACCACCGCGTCGGCGCGGCCAAAGCAGACGGCTTCCATGGCCGCTTCCTCTTCGGCGGAATGGGCGCGGAGGGAGTAAGCGCCCGGCGTGTCGACGACGGAAAACGTCTCTCCGTTCAGGCGGCAGGCGCCCCGCGCCGCCTCCACGGTTTTTCCGGGCCAGTTGCCCGTGTGCTGGCGCAGGCCGGTGAGGGCATTGAACAAGGTGGACTTGCCAACATTGGGGTTCCCGGCCAGGACGATGGTTCGCGTTTTATGCATGGCCCTGCTCCTCCATCACCACCTGGCGCGCGTCCTTCCCGCGCAGGGCAATCACCGCGCCGCGCACCCGGTACGCCCGCATTCCCCGCCCCGGCGCGGCGAACAGGCATCGCGCCTCCGCGCCGCGGGTGAAGCCCAGGTCGCAGAGCCGCTGGCGCAGCCTGCCCTCTGCGTGGGAAATGATCCCTCCTTTTCCAACCGGGATTTCAGACAGATTCATCGTGCCCCACCTCCTGTGCTTTCAGGATATGTGGAAGCATAAGGAACGTTCCAAAGAAAAGCCGCCCGCGCTGGTTTTCACAGCAGGGGCGGCTGGGTTTCTCAGGAGAACCGTTTTTCCAGTTCCTCGTATTTTTCGTGGGTGATGAGGGCGTCGTGCTCGGTGCCCTCCAGCTGCACCACATACGTCCAGCGGCCATAGGGCGTGATGTTGCGGATATGGCGCAGGTTGATGATGTAGCTCTTGTGGCAGCGGAAAAAGATGCTGGGATCAAGCCGGGCCTCAATGTCGCCGAGCGTTTCGCTGAGCACATAGCGGCCATTGTTCGTGGTATAAATCACGGTGGCGCGGTCTTCCCGCTGCACCAGCAGGATGTCGTCCAGATCAATGAAGGACACGCCGTCGCGGTGATGCAGCATCATCCGCCCCGCGGCCACCTTGGAGGGGCCGGGAATTGGCGCGGAGACGGATTCCTCCCGCACCCGGTGGAGCCGGTCATGGATGCGGCTCAAGGTTTGTTCCAGCCGTTCCAGCTTGAAGGGCTTCACCAGGTAGTCAAAAGCGTATACCTCGAACGCCTCGCCCATGTATTCCTCGTGGCCTGTGGCGAAAATCAGGATGCACGCGGGGTTCTGATCCTGAATGAGACGCGCGCACTCCACGCCGGTTTTGCCGGGCATGTCCACATCCAGGAACACCACCTGCGGGTTCAGCTTTTCGTACAGCGCCATGGCTTCCTCGCCGGTCACCGCCTCGCCCGCTACGAAAAATCCGTCCGTAGCTTGGATTTTTTTGCGCAGGATCAGCCGCATCCCCGGGTCGTCGTCGGCGATCAGGACAGAAATCAGTTTCTTTTCATCGTTGGCGTTCATGGTTTCCCTCAATAGCATAACTGATAAGTTATCAAAAAAGAGTGTACAGAATGAAAGGAATTGGTCGTTCCAAAAGCCGCCTTCCCCTTGAGGGTAATGTCGTCAACTTAAGAGAAATAGCAAAGAAATTGACGATGAAACTTTTTCTTCAACACCCTACATTGTCATCCCGAGCGAAGGTGAGCGGGACGCGAACCGTAGTCGAGGGACCTGAAACTTGGGCATAAAGTTGCTTGGTTATATACGCTTCTCTCAGGTCCCTCCACTCCGCTTCGGCTCTCGCCTCCGCTTCGGTCGGGATGACAGTGTTTGTTGGTCTTTATAAGTCTCTTGGTTGGTATCGTTTCACCTTAAGTTGACGACATTGCCCTTGAGGTGGGGACAAAGCGCCCGGAAAATGATCCAGTGGATCATTTTCAGCGAAGGCCGGGCGGCAGCCCCGGATGGTGGCCTGCGCGGAACACAGTTGGGGAGAGAATACAAGCCAATTCGCGCGGCTCGGATGAGGTGACCAAGCGAATTGGTACGGAAGTAACTTGAATGAATCCCGGCGAATCACCTCATCAGTCAGGCGCGAATTGACTTGATTTTTTATCAATCTTGGTTCCGCGCCTGACAGCTTCCCCTCAAGGGGAAGCCTTTTGGCTCGCTTCCTAATTTGTCACATCACTGAACAAAATTGCAATTCATGCGTTCACTATGCTGTATTTGCCGCTACGAAGGTTTTCCTCCGCGGTTTCCAGGTCTTCTTTTGACCGTTCCAGCCTGTATTTGGATAGGTCATTTACGCTGCCTTCCATAGCACGATTCCTTCCCTGTCGACGTTCTGATAGAAGGGGGCGACGTGCCGCCACTTCAAATAGGTTTGCTGGTCAATGTCCACCACGGAAAACACTTTATCGTATTTCAGGTTCAAATCAACAATCAGGCTGGAAAGCTGGTATTCCTGCGAGGCTGTTAAACGCCGATTCACAAAAAGGGCGATGTCAATGTCCGAATCCGGCTGCGCCGTTCCTCTGGCCGTAGAGCCATACAGAACGATCTGAACCGTTTGCGATGATAAAATGTTCAGGAGCCCCTGAACCAATTCATCATACATCTTTTCATTCATTCACATCGCCTCCTCCGCTTTTATTATACGGCGACAGCTTTGAAAAAACAAGCGTTATTCTTTTATGCGTTGGGCTGCTTCACATGATAATGCTTGACCGGCCGACGTCCTAAGATTTCACTGTAGATGACCCCTTGCAGGAGCGCCTTGGCGCGGTCGGACGGTTCATCCTCCTGCATGGGCAGGAAATCGGCGGGGTCGGGCTCCAGCGTGTCGCTGAGCATGAAATCATGGCAGCAGTCGATGCCCTCGGTGCCCACGCCCTGCACGCCCATGACGGGGGTGTGCATATGCGCTTCAAAGGGCTTGGCGTCGCTGTGCTTTTTCGCGGAGGATACCTGAGCGGGCCGGGCTGTGACCGTCGGCGCGACAGGCTTGCGCTGAGCATCCCGTTCGTCCCAGCTGTCCTCCTCGTCCTCCCATTCATCCGCCCGGCTCATGGCGGCGGGCTGTGGCTTGGGCGCAGGCGCGGGTGACGCGGCTGGCTTCGTCTGCGGGGCCGCCTTGGCCTGGGGAACCCGCTCCGCCTGCTGCTTATTCTGCGCCGCTTTATTGGCTTTCATGACGGTGCCGACCAGCCACCACAGGAGCACAATGACGACCCATGCGAATGCCTGCATGGACAAGCCTCCCTTCCATTCAGTGAGGAGTTAGGAGAGAGGAGTGAGGAGTTTTATATAGTTGAATGCTTGATGACAAGCCGGGCTTGTGTTTATTGACAATCACTATATAACTCCTATCTCCTATCTCCTATCTCCTCACTCCTAACTTATATTACTTCTTCCCATCCAGCGGCTTCACGTTCTCGGCGGCGGGGGAAGCGGCCTTGGCGATGCCGTTGCGCATTTCGGTATCGGCGATGGTGTTCTGCATCTGGTAGTAGTCCATCACGCCCAGCTTGCCTTCGCGCAAGGCTTCGGCCATGGCCAGGGGTACCTGGGCCTCGGCCTCGACCACCTTCGCGCGCATCTCCTGCACGGCGGCTTTCATTTCCTGTTCGTGGGCCACGGCCATGGCGCGGCGTTCTTCGGCCTTCGCCTGGGCGATGCGGCGGTCGGCTTCGGCCTGGTCGGTCTGCAATTGCGCGCCGATGTTGCGGCCTACGTCGATGTCGGCAATATCAATGGAGAGAATTTCGTAAGCGGTGCCCTTGTCCAAGCCCTTTTCCAGCACGGTCTGGGAGATGGAATCGGGGTTCTCCAGCACGGCCTTGTGGGTGATGGAGGAACCGATGGTGGTGACGATGCCTTCGCCAACGCGGGCGATGATGGTTTCCTCGCCGGCGCCGCCGACCAGGCGCTCAATGTTGGTGCGCACGGTGACGCGGGCCTTGGCGCGCAGTTCGATGCCGTCCTGGGCCACGGCGGCGACAGGAGGCGTTTCAATGACCTTGGGCAGCACGCTCATCTGCACGGCCTGGAGCACGTCGCGGCCCGCCAGGTCGATGGCGCAGGCGGTGGTGAAGCTCAGGTTGATGCTGGCCTGC
>CADAKE010000021.1 GCA_902788445.1 uncultured Eubacteriales bacterium | reverse complement strand
GGATGATTGCAGATTCGTTGTTACATAGTGTGCAATAGGGTTGCCAGCGGCAAATGATTCAGAAAGGCGGTTATCGCATGAGCGATCAAATTGAGCAATTATTCCATAGCAACAATTTTTTCCCCATTACAACCAAAGAAGCCGAAGTGTATCTGCGCAGCGGCATTCTCAATCTATCTATGTCAAGCGTCGATTCTGACTGGCTTACTGATCAAAGCTGCGATTGTTGGGAAGTACTGATTACAACAAATCGGGGACTCTTATTGGCCAAGCATAAAGAAATAAATAGTGCTGACGAAGAGGATGATAGGGGGCGTATACAGTTTTTCACCATAGATGATGTGCCGCCCAATCTTTTTGATTGGAAGGTTCTTCCTCCCAAGGATGGCTCAATCCTGCTCAAGCAAATTCACTGTGATGAAAGCGACATGGTGGATGCAATAAAATTTCTTTATGGTTCACGCCTTCTGTATTTGTTCGCTTTAGATGACAACTTGGTTGTAACAAAAAGCATGAATGAGTTGGCTCCCGATATATTTGATGACGAAAAGGGATATCCGATTGTTGATGATGATTCTGTATTATTTGAATAAACAGTAAACGGAAAAAGTCCATTCTGATTTGACGGCAAAGGAGCAGGATAAAAATGTTCAACCATCATGATATTACCCGCAATGCCTGTATGCTGCACGGCCCGCTGGCCCATCAGGGCTATGACTGGTGGTGGCATTCCTTCACGGCGCAGGACGCGGTCACCGGGGAGGATAAGCCCTTTTTCATCGAGTTCTTTGTCTGCAATCCGGCGCTGGCGGAAGGACAGCCGGTGTTCGGCCAATTACCGGAGAATCAGGCTTCCGGAAAGAAGCCGTCCTACCTCATGGTCAAGGTCGGCACCTGGGGCGAGAACGTCTGCCAGCTGCATCGGTTCTTTGCGTGGAAGGATGTCAGCCTGCACGGGGACGCCCCCTACCGGATCGAGGCGGCGGACTGTCTGGCCTGCGAGACGGCGCTGAAGGGCAGCGTCAGCATTGCCCCGGAAGAAGCCGCCGCGCACCCGGAATGGATGTGCGACGCGGGCAGTATGTCCTGGGATCTGACTATCGACAAGCAGATCGCCTTCAACGTGGGTTACGGGGCCAGCAAGCCCCTGCGGGACGCGGAGGCCTTTGCCATGTACTGGCATGCGGAGGGCATGAAGAGCGCTTACAGCGGAACGGTCACCTTCAACGGGAAAAAGTACACCGTCACGCCGGAAAAATCCTATGGCTATGCCGATAAGAACTGGGGCCGGGATTTCACCACGCCATGGGTATGGCTGTCCTCTAACTGCTTGAAAAGCAAAAAGACCGGCAAGCAGCTTCACAACAGCGTATTCAATATCGGCGGCGGCAGGCCGAAAATCTATTTTGTTCCCCTGGATCGGCGGCTGCTGGGGGGCTTCTATTACGAAGGGAAAGAATACGACTTCAATTTCTCCCACCTTCACCTGATGGTGAAAACGGAATTCTCCTTCGAGGAACAGGCCGACGAGGTGGTCTGGCACGTGCGGCAGGAGAACATTCACGCTGTCATGGAGACGGAGGTACATTGCCGCAAGAAGGATATGCTGCTCATCAACTACGAAGCCCCGGACGGCAGCAAGCGCCATAAACGCCTGTGGAACGGCGGCAACGGCTGGGGCACGGTGAAGCTGTACGACAAACAGGAAGGTCAGTTGATTCTTGTGGACGAAGTGGAGGCCACCCACATCGGATGCGAGTATGGCGAATACGACCATGAAGAGGACTACAAAGTATAAAAATATGACAATGCTGTGAGATCAAATATAAAGGATGATCGGATCATGAATCGCCAACAACAGATTCCGGAACAAATTGAAATTCGCGGAGCGCGGGTGCATAATCTGAAAAAGACCGATGTGAATATTCCTCTCCATCAGATCGTCGGCATCGCAGGCGTATCAGGTTCGGGCAAATCTTCCCTGGCGCTTGGGGTCTTGTATGCAGAGGGCTCCCGGCGCTATCTGGAATCGCTGTCCACCTACACGCGCCGCCGGATGACGCAAACGAGCCACGCCCTGGTGGATGATGTGCGCTATGTGCCTGCCGCGCTTGCGCTGCATCAGCGGCCCGGGGTGCCCGGCATCCGCTCCACCTTCGGCACCTCCACAGAACTGCTCAACAGCCTGCGGCTTATGTTTTCCCGGCTGTCCCAGTATCGCTGTCCCAACGGGCATGAAGTGCCGCCCTCCATGGCCATCGCGGCGGAAACGGAACTGCGCTGTCCCGAGTGCGGCGCGGTGGTGGAGCCGATTGGGGCGGAGGAGCTATCCTTCAACAGCACCGGCGCGTGCAAGAAATGCGGCGGCACGGGCATGGTGCGCGCCGTGGATCGCTCTACCCTGGTGCCGGATGAATCGCTGACCATCGACGGCGGCGCGGTCGCCCCCTGGAACAGCCTCATGTGGTCGCTGATGGTGGACGTGTGCCGGGCCATGGGCGTTCGCACCAACGTGCCCTTCCGAGACCTGACAAACGAAGAAAAGGACATCGTGTACGATGGGCCCATGGTCAAAAAACATATCTTTTATACGCCCAAAAACAAAGAGAGCGTGTCGGCGGGAGAATTGGATTTTACCTATTACAGCGCTACCGCTACGGTGATCAACGCCCTGAACAAGGTAAAGGATGAAAAGGGCATGAAGCGGGTGGAGAAATTCCTGAAAGAGGACGTTTGTCCTGACTGCGGAGGAACCCGGCTGTCTGAGCGTGCCCGCTCCCTGCGTCTAAGAGGCGCGTCCCTGGATCAAGTGTGCACATTGCCCCTGTCCGAACTAATCGAATGGGTGAAGGGCGTGCCAGGCTCCCTGCCTGAGGAAATGCGTCCCATGGCGGACAGCATCTGCGAAGCCTTCCATCATACCGCCAGGCGGCTGGTGGATTTAGGACTGTCGTACCTGTCGCTGGATCGCTCTTCCTCTACTCTTTCCACAGGAGAAAGGCAGCGGACGCAGTTGGCTCGGGCAGTTCGCAACCGCACCACGGGCGTATTATATGTGCTGGACGAACCCTCCATTGGGCTGCACCCATCGAACCTGGAAGGGCTGACCGGTGTGATGGACGATCTGATCGCCGACGGGAATTCCATCGTGCTGGTGGATCATGATACCCAGGTGCTGCGCCACGCGGATTGGCTGATCGAACTGGGGCCGGAGGCGGGCGCGGGTGGCGGCAGAATCATTGCGGAAGGAACAGTCGGCGATCTATCCACGAATCCCGCCTCCATGATCGGGCCTTTCCTGAATCCGGAGAAGACTTTTTCACTTCGCATACAAACGGAAGCAGCCCGTATGTTTGATGCGGGTGAAATCCGGATGGAAACAGATTGCATTCATACCGTGCAGCCCTTGTCTGTGCGTATCCCCAAGGGCAGGCTGACGGTGGTAACGGGCGTATCCGGCAGCGGAAAGACCACCATGGTACTGGAAAGCCTGATTCCGGCGCTGGAAGCATCCATCCAGGGCCAGCATCTGCCCGGCCACGTGAAATCTGTCGCCGCCGAGGGCATCCGGCAGGTCAAACTGATCGATGCAACGCCCATCGGTATCAACGTGCGCTCAACAGTGGCCACTTACGCCAATGTGCACGATGAACTGCGCAAGGTATATGCCCGAAGCAAAGACGCCAAGGAGCACAGTTGTAACGCCGGGGATTTCAGCTATAACACAGGAAAGCTGCGCTGCCCCGTCTGCGACGGGACAGGCACCATCAGTTTGGATGTTCAGTTCCTGCCGGATGTGGATATTCCTTGCCCTTCCTGCGGCGGTTCACGCTATGAAAAAGAAGCCTATCAGATTCGACGCGCAAAAAAGAACGGGCTGGGCTGCGCCCTGCCGCAGTTGATGGCGATGAGCGTGGATGAAGCGCTGGCAGAGTGCGCCGACCTAAATACAGTAAAAAGCCGCCTCCAAGTGCTGCATGAGCTGGGGCTTGGGTATCTGACTTTGGGAGAAGCAACCCCCAGCCTATCCGGCGGCGAGGCCCAGCGGCTGAAACTGGCCAGCGAAATGGGAAAAGGCCAGTCGGACACGGTGTTTGTGTTTGACGAACCCACCATTGGTCTGCACCCGTTGGACGTAAGGACGCTTTTGAACGTGTTTCAGCATCTGATCAACCAGGAGGCTACCGTTCTTGTCATTGAGCACGATTTGGACGTGATCCGCAGCGCGGACTGGATCGTGGATATGGGGCCGGGCGGCGGCAAAATGGGCGGCAGGATCGTTGCTGAAGGAACACCGGAGGCGATCCGTGCAAACGGAAACAGCATGACCGGAAAGTACATGAAATATGAGCACACCAACCGCCCGGGCTTTCTGCTGGGCTTCATCGACTTCTTTACGGCGGGGCTGTTTTTCCTGTTTTACATGCCCCTGGGCGGCTTGCAGGGTGAGATTGAATCGATCCTCGGCCACAAGGTATTGCCGTACTGGAAAGCCTATCTGCTGGGCATCCCGACTTTGTTCATCTACCCATTGATCTGGATGGCACGGATCGCGGAAGAGCTGAAGGAAAAGGCCGTCGCCCTGGGCATTGAAGGCCCGCACACCTCCTGGTGGCATATGTTCGGCTGGAATGTGTTCGGGCTTTTGCTGTTTGGGCCTGCCGTCGCTACGCACCGGTTCTTTGGAACGCTCAATAAAATTGAAAAGAAACTCAACGAAAAAAGCGAGGGATGCAGCAGTGTTTAGGACGGTGTGGCCATATTTGCAATGCCAGTTATGCGGTTGATGCCGCTTCTCGCGTACAGCATAAAAAAGCCTCCGATAGCATCAGTTGTGGTTACTGTGACCGGCGTTGCCCTCTCCACGTCGCGCAAAGCGATAGAATGAAGGAGATTGCCGCTTTTTTTCATGGCTGATTGCAGAAGAGATCGACGAACATATCATCCAGAATGCCGGTCACGGATTCTATGGCGGCAGCGATTTTGACATAGCTGTCAAAGAAAGCATCGCTTTCCTGAATAAACACAGAGAGGTCGAAGAATGAACGCTTATCATTTTGACATCCCATTAACCCGGGGAACGATGGTCAAACGTAATTCCCAGTTTACGGCAACAGTTAAGGTCGATGGAGAACAGTTTGCAGCACATATTCCGACGACGAACCGCATCGGTGATGTGGAGAACAAGGCTCTTCCTTGCTTGCTGTCTTTTTATGACGATCCCAAGCGCATGCTGAAATACGATATTGAAGCGGTGCTGCTTTCGGATGACGATAATTGGATCGGCATCAACCAGATTCTTTCCAATCGTCTGGTGGAATACTTCTTTGAGACTCATCAGCTGGATGCAATTGTGGCGGACTATGATGCTATTCATCGGGAAGTGAAGCTGGGCATCTCGAAGCTGGATTTTAAGATTGGCGACACCTACCTGGAGGTCAAAACGCCGCTGACAACCATCAATGTGAAGTATGGGGAGAACATCAAAACCCTGCCGCCCAAACCATTCTCGTCCACGGATCGGATGGTCAAGCACGTGAACGAACTGGCAGGTTCGCTGCAAAGCCATGAGCGGGCTGTGTTCCTCCAGGTTTATCAATACCGCATCACGGAGAGAAAAGAGCGCCTGTGCGCTCTACGCATTATGAAGAGGTTTCCCGGACAATACGGGAGGCAGCAGAAAAGGGCGTCGAATTTTGGGAAGTGCAGATGGATTTCAGGCCAGAAGGTGTAAGCCTTTACAGCGTGGCGAAGAGTACAGATTTGTGAGGAGGAGAAGAACATGAAATATCAATTTCAGAATGTCAACGGCTTGGAGATTTTCTACAGGGAGTGTGGCGATCCTTCGTTCCCCACGGTGGTGCTGTTTCACGGCTTTCCATCGGCTTCTCATATTTTCCGGGATCTGATGCCGATGCTGGAGGATAGGTTCCATCTCATCGCTCCGGATTATCCAGGCTTCGGGCAAAGTACAAGCCCGGACAGGGCCTCTTTTTCTTACACCTTCGATCATCTGGCAGAAGTCATGGATGGCTTTCTAACTTCTATCGGTGTAGATAAGTTCTTCATGTACGTGTTCGACTACGGTGCTCCAATCGGCTTCCGCATCGCTGCGAAGCATCCAGTAACTTCTATCGGCGTAGATAAGTTCTATCGGCGTAGATAAGTTCCCCATCGGCTTCCGCATCGCTGCGAAGCATCCAGAAAGAATCCTGGGAATCGTCAGCCAGAACGGGAATGTGTATGAAGAAGGTCTCGGAAAGAAATGGGAAGCGAGAGCGGAATACTGGAAGAATCCCACAGTGAAGCTTCGGGAGCAGTATAAGAGCGCTTTTGCCAGGGAAACTGTGATCGGTCAGTACACCTTCGGCACAGAGGAAGGTTCGGTAGATCACCTTCTGCCATAAATTGAGTGTAAAACGGTAAAGTTGCTGATAATAATGGTTTTATTCACATTTTGTCTTGTACTTCTAAAGTGGTAGATCGCCGTTCGCCTTTGTTAGATAAAGTTCAGCAGCATTGCCTGAATTCTATACCAAGATGATGCTTTTCTATTTTAAGCCTCTATCAAAATGACTTTGCGAGGAGAATCCTAAACAGTCACTGATAGCGAATCTAAAAATGAAGTTTGTATTTGCCTGAGAAACCTTTCTGCGATTGGAGAAAAGGTCTGGTACCTTTTCCAGATGAGAAATAGTTTTGTTTCGAGCTTCGGCATGAGCGGGCGGAACAAAAGTCCGCTGTCGGGCGAGGTATCAATAAGACGATCAAACGTCAGTAGATACCCAAGATGTTCTTTGGCAAAGAGGGACGCATTGTAGGACAGACGGAATGATCCCTCCAGACGCAGCTGGCTCATCTTCTCTCCTGCCCAATGCGGGATATCCTTCTCCCAGCTTTGACCGGAGCAGAATAAAGGCAAACCGATCAGGTCATCCACTTGGATGGCCTTCTTTTTTGCCAAAGGCGCGTCCTTTGGCATTACCAGGCCCCAGACGTCTGATTCCGGGAAGTAAAGAGATTCATATTTTGCAGCATCCGGCGTTTCAGCCAGAACGGCGAAGTCCAGCAGACCTTTGTCCAGTTTCTCAGCCACCTGCTCTGTATCTCCGCTGGTGATGTGATAGCGGAGGCCGGGGTAAGCCTGCTTGAACCGGTGGATTTCCCGAGCCAGGAAGCTGATCTGATAGGATTCGGCCAGGCCGAAATACAGATCGCCGCCGGTGATGTCGTCCAACGATACAAATTCTTTTTCGATACGATCCGCCATGCTGACCAGATCCTCCGCCCGATTCCGAAGCAGCACGCCCTCCTCTGTCAAACGGATGCTGAAGCTATGACGGGTGAACAGCTTTTTTCCCAATTCATCCTCCAGGGATTTGAGGGCTTTGGAAAGCGTAGGCTGCGTGACGTGCAGTTGCTCCGCCGCCCGGGTCATGTTTTCTTCCCTTGCTACTGCCAGAAAGTATCTAAGAGTACGAATTTCCATGAATGCGCCTCCTTGATATGCCAATCAAGAATATCATGATATTCATTATAACCATTAGCGAAGCGGCCGTCAAGATGGTACAATCAAAGCGTGTCAAGGAGGGGAGTGACGATGACAGAAACGATCAGAAACCATTTGCTGGATGCCGGATGCCCGGAGGAATCGGCAAAGATCGTAGAGCGGCTTTGCGGCGACGGGAAGCTGGATGACGCCCTGCGTCAAATGAAAATCATTCGCTGTGATCTGATGGAGGAGCTCCATCAAAGCCAGCGGAAAGTGGATTGCCTGGATCATCTGATCCGGCAGACGGAGAAAGAAATCAAAGCGACGACAGAAAGGCGGTAAGGAATCATGATGAAGACAGAAGAATTGAAGCTCACCCGGGAATGGGACAAGACCTTCCCCAAGAGCGATAAGGTGGAACACTGCAAAGTGACCTTTGTGAATCACTTTGGTATAAAGAATAGGCTTTGCTTCACCGGTCGTTATGAGACGGTTGCGGGAAATCTCTTTCATGGCGGTGGAATTGAAGTGGTGAAGGTGACGATCATTGATGGCGCAGTGCAAAAAACATACCGCAAACAGACCGCTTTCTGTTTATGATTCAAAGCGGTCTGCACTGGGAGATACTTTTTAGACCACTTTCTACTTCTCTGCCGGGGTATTCCTGCTTTTGATTCACGCCATTCTGCACCAATAGGCACTACCTTTGCAAAAGGACATCATAAATTTTCCAACTGTAAAAAAATGGATTTGACAATCTGGAACACTCCCTTGACTGTGAAGGAAAAACATAGTAAAAAATAATTTGAATAGGCATATTGAGTACTGGCTTGGATACCAGCTTTTACTCAGAATGACGATGTTATTAAAGGATTAAAAAACCAAACGGATACATGGATGCGAAAAGAAAAAGGAGGAATACAGGTATGAACATGAAAAAGATTATTGCGTTGGGTTTGACAGCGGGATTGTTGATGACGGCGGCTCCCGTCATGGCGGAGGAAACGGCGCAGACGGAGGCGGTTGTTCAGGAATCAGCCGTCGATACATCAGCCGCTGATACCCAAAAACTGGACGCCTGCTACACCCTGGCGCTGAACGCCATCAATGCGGAGGACTACGCCACCGCGAGGGAATATTTGAACGTTTGTTTTGTATACTGCGACCCGCAAACGAGCCCGGTCATGTACGCCGATCTGCTTTTGAAGCAGGCCTGCATCGACGTGATCGAGGAGAAAAACGACATGGCGCTGCTGAATCTGGACGCGGCGCTGCGGGTGCAGCCTGACCTGGCAGACGCCTACCTGGTGCGCACGCAGGTGTACGCATCCTTGGGCCAGGTGGACGCCGCGATTGAGAACCTGGAAAAGTATATTGGTTTGACTGAGGACACCTCCCTGTATGAAACCGTGGCCTTGCTGCATGAAGCCAACGGCAATATGGCCGCCGCGCAGGACGCTTATGACAAGTTCGCTGCCGCGGCGGGGGAGGGCAATCAGGAAGCCGGCTTCCAGGCGGGCCTGTACCGGATGGAGAACGGCAAATATGAACAAGCCATCGAAGCGTTCCAGGCATACGCGGAGGACGAAACCTTCGGCGCAGGCGCGCAGTACAACATCGGCGTGTGCAAAATGAACCTGGGCGATTACGCGGGCGCGATCGCGGCCTTTACCGCCTGCGAGGAAAAGGGCGGAACGTTTGACGGGCTGTATTACAATCGCGGCATCTGCTCCCTCCTGTCCGAGGACTGGGCCAAGGGCGCGGAAGATTTCACCAAGTCCATTGAAACGGAATCCTTCGGGTATGACGCGCGCTACAACCTGGGCATTTGCAAAATGCAGCAGGAGGATTACGAAGGGGCCGTGGCGGCGTTCGATGAACTGGTCGCTATGGCGGAAACCGAAGAAACCACGCTGAACGACGCAGTGTACTATTTCCGCGCGGTGTGCAACGCGGCGCTGGGCAAGCTGGAGGAAGCGATTCAGGATTACACCACCTGCATCGACCACGGCTATGAACTGGCGCAGACCTATTATCAGCGCGCCCAGGTGTACGCCGCGATGGGCGACGCCGAAAAGCAGACCAGCGATTTGGAAAATTCCCTGAAATATACCAAGTAAGCTGTTAATCGGAACAGGCGGGCACAAACTGGTTTCATCCGATTGTAAAGGAGATCAGACTTATGAACTTTGACGGAACGTTGCTTAAGCGCATTGTGGCATTCCTGCTGACGCTGGCGATGGTGTTCACTTCCGGGGACTTCGTGCCCGGCATCGCCGCCGCGCTGGCGGAGGGCGAAGCGGCTTCTGCTATTGAGGAGTCGCTTGATGCTGTGCCGCCTGCTGCCGATTCAGATGAATTGGTCGATTTGGATGACGCTGTAAAAGCAGAGCAGAGTGAAGCGGAAACGGCAGTCCAGGAGGAACCGAAGCAGGAAGCTGCCGGAACGGTGATTGACGACCAGGCCGCTCAGGAACAGGCAGAAAAAGAAGCTGCTGAAAAGGCCGCTCAGGAACAGGCAGAAAAAGAAGCTGCTGAAAAAGCCGCTCAGGAGCAGGCAGAAAAGGAAGCTGCTGAAAAGGCCGCTCAGGAGCAGACCGAGAGGGAAGCCGCTGAAAAGGCCGCTCAGGAGCAGGCCGAGAGGGAAGCCGCTGAAAAGGCCGCTCAGGAGCAGGCCGAGAGGGAAGCCGCTGAAAGGGCCGCCCAGGAGCAGGCAGAAAAGGAAGCTGCTGAAAAAGCCGCTCAGGAGCAGGCAGAAAAAGAAGCTGCTGAAAAGGCCGCTCAACAGGAAGAGGTCCCTGCTGTCGAGGAACTTATTGAAACGGAAGAACAGCAGGAGGAAGAACCCCAGCAGGAGGAAGAAACTCCCGCTGTTGAGGAACCTGCTGTAGAGGAAGAACCCCAGCAGGAGGAAGAAGCTCAGCAGGAAGAAACGCCTGCTGTCGAGGAGCCCGTTGTCGAGGAAGAACCCCAGGAGGAAGAAACTCCCGCCGTTGAGGAACCTGCTGTAGAGGAAGAACCCCAGCAGGAGGAAGAAACTCCCGCCGTCGAGGAACCTGTTGAAGAGGAAGCACCCCAGCAAGAGGAAGAAGTTCCCTCTGTCGAAGAACCTGTTGTCGAGGAAGAAGCTCAGCAGGAAGAAACGCCTGCTGTCGAGGAACTTGTTGAAGAGGAAGCACCCCAGCAGGAGGAAGAAACTCCCGCCGTCGAGGAGCCCGTTGTCGAGGAAGAACCCCAGCAGGAGGAAGAAACTCCCGCCGTCGAGGAACCTGCTGTAAGGAGGAAGAAACTCCCGCCGTTGAGGAACCTGCTGTAGAGGAAGAACCCCAGCAGGAGGAAGAAACTCCCGCCGTCGAGGAACCTGTTGAAGAGGAAGAACCCCAGCAGGAGGAAGAAGTTCCCTCTGTCGAGGAACCTGTTGTAGGGGAAGAAACTCAGCAGGAAGAGACTCCAGTTGTTGAAGAACCTGCTGTAGAGGAAGAGGAAGAACAGCAGCCGGAAGAAGAAACCCCTGCTGTGGACGTGCCTATTATAATAGAAGAAACTCAGCAGGAAGAAACACCTGCCATCGAGGAACCTGTTGAAGAACAGCCGCAGCCCGAAGCCGCTGACGGTTTGTTTGTGGAACCTTCCGAAGCGGAGGATGAGCAGGCAGAAACCGCTCCCGCGCCTGTGGAAGCGCCGCGTACACTAAACACCCAGGTAGGCGATTATATCATCACCGCCACCGGCAATCTCCCGGAAGGGGCGGAGATTCAGGCGGTGGAAATTCCCGCGGATGCGGCTGAAAAAATGACCGGCGAGAAGCCGCTGTTTGGCTACGATATTCGCATCGTGGTGGACGGCCAGGTCTGGCAGCCGGGCGAGGGCGAAGAAAATGTTCAGATCTCCGTCCAGGATGCGAACGGCAATCCGCTTACGCAGGATGTGGAAATCGTTCACGTCAAGACCGACCTGATGGAAGCGGACGGCAGCCTGTCGGAAGAAGCGGTGGAAAAGGCCGTGGATGGGCTGGCCCAGGGTGAAGTGGCGGCTGAACGGCTCGACGCTGAAACAGCCGATGGCGCGGTGTCTTTTGATACCGGCAGCTTTTCCGGCTTCCTGGCCAATGCGCTGGAGACCCTGGAGAAAATGTTCAAGAGCGCCATGGAATCCAGGAAAGACGGGGACAAGTCTGTCAAGATCAATCTGGAAAAAGATACCACGTATGAAGGGGACGTGACGTTCTCCAACGTGGGTTACGAAAATGTAGGCGACGATTTTGAAGTGGAACTGGTGGCGGAGGACGCCGGGGATGATCATCTCCAGTCCGCAGGCACCACCAGCGTCGCGGGCAACATCACCATCAAGGGCATTAATGTGAAGATGATCGGCGTTTCCGTGGCCGCCGGGAAAACGGTGACGGTGGATAACGCCAAGCTGACCTATTACGGAACAAAAGAGGCCGATGAGCTCACGGTTTCCGTCAGCGGCGAGAAGGGCGCGGCGGATGTGCGTACCGGCGAAGGCGACGATCAAGTGAAGGTGACCGCCGAAACGGGCACCGTGAACGTGGATGCCGGAGACGGCAACGACGAAGTGGAACTCTCTTTCTCCGGCACAACTGCTACCATGGACACCGGAGCGGGCAATGATACCGTGCAGCTGACCGCCAACGCGGGCAGCGTGGCCGTGGCCACCGGCGACGGGGACGACGCTGTGACCGCCACGGTGGAAAACAGCACCGCGGTCATCGACACCGGTGCGGGCGACGACTCGGTCACTGCGACTGTCAATGATGCCACCGCAACGATCAAGACCGGCGACGGCAGCGACAGCGTGACCGCGACTCTCAGCGGCAACAATGCGGATGCGCCCGCCAAATTGGCCATCGACAGCGGCGACGGCGACGATACCGTGAAGCTGACCGACGATTCCAACAGCGGCTCAGCGAATATCGTCACCGGAAAAGGCGACGATGCCGTGGAAGTGGATGCCCACACCGCCGGAAACGGCGGCATCGAAGTCGATACCGGCCTGGGCGACGATACCGTTACGCTCACCAATACCGGCAGTGCCCCGAATCCCATCGGCAAGATCGACGTATCGCTGGGCGCGGGCGATGACACGGCCAACGTGGACGTGTCTCTTTCCGCTGCGGCCACCAATGTGAGCCTGACCGCGGGCGAGGGCCATGACACCGTAAACTTCACCGGTAAGCTGGGCTCCGGCGACGACCGGGTGACGGTCAACGGGACTGTGGAAAAGCCTGAGGATGTGAAGCAGCTTGGGCTGAAAAGCGCGAACGGCAAAACGCTGAACGTGGCGCTTTCTGACTTCAATCTGATTACCGATACGCTGGAGAACAAGAACACCGTCACGATCAAGGACGAAGATAAAGACGGCGTTCTGACCTATGCGGCGGACCAGTTCTTTACCGATTATAAGATCGAGATTCCCGCCAAGGATATCAAGAATTTGACGGTCACCAGCAAGGACGGCAAGTATCTGCCGCTGTCCAACCTGGTCATTAATACCACCACCGAAGTGGACGGGATGAACAAGCTGATCATCAGCGAGGGCACGGTCATTGACGTGCGCGGGCTGAATCTGACGCTGGACAACAAGAACATTGAAATCAATGGCACCATCGTGGCCAGCAACGTCAGCGTCACGGCCAATGACAACAGCAAGTTCGTCAACGCGGTCGGCGATTCGAGAATCGTTATCAGCAAAAACGCAGCGATCTATTCCAGCGGCGACGTGATGATCGCCGCGAAGGTGAGTTTGTCCGGCCCCATCCTGAATACCGAAGCCGGGCTGGGCCTGGCGCTGGACATCGCGCCGATCAACTCCATCAATGTGAAGATCGTCCATGCCAGCGTGGATATTCTGGGCAAGGTGTATGCGGGCGTAACCAATCTGGACGCAATTGCCGCAGACATCGCCAACGCCAATCCGACGGTGGACGGGGGCATGGGCTCCGTGACCGTGGCGGCTGAGGCCGACGTTTCCATGGGCGTTGACGCGGAAGGCAAGGCGTCCGACGATGGCTGGCCCGTGGCGGTCAGCATAGCCAACGTGGAAGCGACTGTCAACGTTCAAAAGGACGCTGTCGTCGCGGCGGCACAGAATGTCACCCTCGCTTCCAAGTCCACGCTGAAAGCGGGCACCCGCGCCAGCTCCGGCCTGTTTGGCGCGCCCGCGGCCCTGGCCGTGGCGGTGCTGATGAACGACACCCACACCACAGTAGACGGCCAGGTGACCGCCCGGAATGGCGAGGCGAAGATCACCGCTGACGGCATCCTGGAAGCCACCACCGTGGCCGACCGGGGCGACGGGCAGAAAATGACCTCCGGCGGCTACGGCGCTGTGACTGTGGCGCTCCAGGATGTATCGGCCACCGTCGGCTCCACCGCTGTCGTGGAGGCCGGGGGAGAGGTGACGGTTCATTCCAACGCCACGGAAAAGGTTGTGGACAAGGCTTCCGCTTCCTCGCTGAAAGAGGCGGCGCCCGCGGACGGCGGCGACGACACGCTCGCAAGCATCGGGAGCACCGTCGGCGGTCTGCTGGGCACGGTCAAGAACAAGCTGGTGGACAAGATCACCGGCAGAAATAAAATTGAAAAGAAAATCAAGAAAGCGCTGGAGTTGCTGCCCGTGTCCGATAAGTCCGTGACGCTGGACAGCAAGGCGCAGCAAAAGGGCCAGGTCTCCGCGAACGTGGAGACTGTCGACGGCGCGACCAAGGTGAAATTGAGCCTGGAGCCCTGGGAGGGTTATGAGGTCAAGAGCATCACGGTGCGCGGCTACTTCCCCGGCGAGAATTATTGGAACGTCAAAACGCTTTCCAAGGATGAAATCGCTGGCAAGAAGCAGGTCGAACTGGACGCCGTGGGCGAAAACATGATCGTCTTCGTGGAATACGAGGAGAAAGCAGGCCAGGACGACGACGCCTGGCAGCCCTCGGATCTGTTTGATGAGGACGGCGGAAAGAAGAATAACGCGGACGACGACGAACTGGACGAGGACACCTGGCGGCCCTCGGACCTGTTCGATCTGGACGACGTGGTGAACGGCGTGCAGGGCGGCGCAAACGGTGAGGACGGCGAAAAGAGCGAAGGCACGGTGAAGCTGGAGCTGGACGGCGCGCTGACCTATGACTTCCTGCCCGGCAGCCCGGACAAGAATCTGGAGAAGGTGAACCCCGGCGACGCGGTCCGCCTGATTGCCAACCCGCCCTCCGGCAAGAAGGTAAGCGGCATGAAAGCCACCTACTTCGTCAAGGAGAAGGTGGAAAAGGATGGCAAGGAAGAGGAAAAGGAAGTCGAAAAGAAGGTCGACGTGACCCAGGACGCCCAGGGACGCTATATTTTCAATGTGCCCGAAACCTTCCTGGAGGACAAGGGCATCAAGATCACGGCTGACTTCGAGGACGGCGCGCAGGAGCAGAGCGCCGACCAGAGCCAGACCCAGGTCACCGGCACGGTGGCCGTTTCCGTGGCCCACAACGACAGCCAGGCGCTGATCGACACCAACGCCAAGGTGGTTTCAGGCATCGCCGAGGATATTGCCTTGGGCGGCGCTGCCGATATCGCTTCCGATATCAAGACCAGCGTGACCACCTACGCGGACGGCTCGGCGGCTTCCAAGGCGGACATTCCCGAGCCCAGCCCGGCGGCTCCGACGACCTATCCCATCAGCCGCCCCGAGGCGGATAACTTCGACGGCTATGCCGAAAACGATCAGTTTATATATGGCATGAAGCTGAACGAAACGATCAACGGCAAGGTCGAATTTACGGCGGCCAAGGACGAACAGGGAAAGGATATTCCCTATGCCTATATCCTGACGCCCACGCCTCACGATGGTTATGCTGTGGCTGGCGCGACGCTGACCTACTACCAGGGGGGCGAAGCGCACACCGTGGAGCTCAAGAAAGCCACGGACGGCACCTACAGGATCGAACTCGAGAAGGATTTGACGGGCGCTTATAACCTCAAAGGGGATTGCTATAACAAGGTTGAAACCGATACAAAGACCCAGGTTTTGGGCTTCCTGTCGAATTTGATCGGCGGAACGCTGGGCATTGACAAGGGCTCGAACATCACCGTCAATTTCAGCTTCGCCAGCGAAACGGAGAGCGGCGTGTTCCATGAGTCCCATGACAGCCAGGCCCTCCAGAGCCACATCATCGGCATCCAGTACAACAAGCTCAAGGACGAACAGAACGAGATTTCCTTCAAGGAGACCAAGCAGGAAGACGGCAAGACCTATTATGTCTTTAACGCCATGGCCGACGCCGCCAAGGGCTACACCATGGATGGCAAGCTGAAAGCCACCTGGGAAGGCTCGGATGGCGTGGAGCTGGAGCAGAAGGACGGCGCCTACTGGTATCTGGACGCCTCCCTGCTGCCCGCGAACGTGAAGGTCACCGTTACCGCTTCCTTCAAGGAGCAGTTCCATGACTTCAAGACGGCCGACGACATCAAGGACGGCACGGTCACCCTGTATGACGAAAAGATCAAAAAGGGCGACGCGCCGAAGTTCTCTGTGAAGCCGGACGCCAACTATTCCGTCAACGATATCACGATCACCTACACCAAAACCAACGCGCTCGGCCTGGATGAGGAAGTGACCCTCAAGCTGAGCGACGAGAACAGCAAGATCACCAAGGCTAAGGATAACGATAAAAAGGACATTGCCAACGTCTACACCTTCACCGTAGAGGATATGAAGGAGGGCAGCGAGATCAAGGTCGACGCCAAGTTCGTGCTCAAGACCATTGGCATCAACAAAGGGCAGGACAACGCGGACAAGGATAAGTATCAGATTTCCGAAGCCAACGCCGCGTCCGGCGACACCGTGACCGTGAGCCTCAACGAAGCGGATGTGAAGCTGGGCAAGAAGATCACGGCAATCCAGGTGAAAGATAAAGACAATAATGAGATCACCGTGAAGGTCGACAAGGACGGCGGTTCCTTTGTGGTGCCCAAGGAGGGCATCGCCAGCGGCGATAAGCTGACCATTACCAGCGTGACCATCGCCAACAAGGGCGTGGCGCTGGACATGCAGGGCGTGCAGCTGGAAAACGGCAGCGTGAAGCCCGACGTGCCCTATGCCGACCCGGGCGATACCGTAGCCGTCACCATCAAGCCCGACGACAATTTCAAGATCAAGAACGGCACCCTGAAGGCTGTGATCAAGAGCGACGACGGCGCCTACACCGAAGAGGTGATGCTGCGCCGCCAGAGCGACTACAGCTATGCCTTCACCATACCCAATATCAGCGATGACAAGCTGAACAAGGTCAAGCTGACCTTCGTCGGCGAATTTGAGCCCGGCCAGTCCGACAGCGGCAAGGTGAACACCAGCGTGGGCGCGGGCATTGCCGTGAGCGTGGTCAACAGCGAAGGCCGCGCCGACGTGAAGGGCAGCGTGTCCGGCACAGCAGTGAACGTGAAGTCCGATTCTGAGGGCTCGGTGACCACCGAGTCCAAAGCGGGCTACAGCGCGGGCAACGTCGGCGTCAGCGGCGCGGTGAGCGTTCAGGTCGCTTCTGCGGACAGCAAGGCGCTGGTGCACGAAACCGCCGAGCTGAGCGGCGGGCTGAACGTGTCCGCTGCGAATGATGTGGATTTCAAAGTGAACGCCGACGCCTCCGGCAACAAGGAAGCCGGAAAGACCGGCGTGGGCGCTGGCATCGCCGTGGCGGTGGACGGCGCGGATACCTATGCCGCCGTGAATGACAAAGCGAAGCTGGGCGGCACAATTACGGGCGTCTCCGTCACCGCGAATCAGACCTTGAAGGACGCGGTCAGCGCTAAGGCCGGCGTGTCCGCCGGTTCCGCGGGCGTGCCCGTAGCCGCGGTGGACGTGACCGGCGGCAGCGCTGAGGCGTATCTGGGCAAGCTGAACGATGGCGCGAAGCTGACCGTCGGCGGCGAAGTGACTGTGAGCGCTTCCAATATTTCTTCCCATGACCTGTCCGCCGATGCTTCCGCCGCGGGCAAGGGCGTGGGCGTTGGCGCGGCCATCGACGTGTCCGTGGTCTCCGATAAGGCCAACGCGCGCATGAACCAGAGCGTCGATGCGGCGGGCAGCGTCACGGTGAGCGCCAAGACCGAAAGTATCCTGTCCAGCGCCGCTACCGCCAGCGCGTCTGGCGGACAGAAGACGGCAGATGGCGGAAAGAACCCCGACGAGCAGGCCGACGGCCTGCTGGGCATTGCCTCGAAGCTGGCTGGGAAGAACGGCTCCAAGAGCGTTTCCCAGGACGACATTGAAGGCGCTAAATCTGAAAACCGCCAGAAGGCGGAGACCAGCGAGGGCTCTGTGGGCGTGGCCGGCGCGGTTGCCGTGAACGTGCAAAAGAGCGTCTCCAACGCTGAGGTCATGAAAGACGTGGACGTGAAGTCCGCGGGCGAACTGGCGGTGACCGCCCTGAACGGCACCACCGCGAAAGTCAAGGCCAACGCCAGCACCACCAACTCCGATGTGGGCGTAGGCGTAGGCGTCGCTGTCAATATTGTAGGATTGCAAAATATGGCCAGCCTTTCAGACGGCGAAATTGAAGCCGCCATGCTGAAGGTGGCCGCGAATACCATCATCACCGATCCCAAGGCCATAGCGGAAGCCGAGGCGAAAGCAGCCGCCGAAGCCGAAGCCGCTGCCAAGGCCGCGATGACCCCTGCGGAAATCGCCGAAGCGGCGAAGAAGGAAGCGGAGGAACTGGAGAAGCTGGCCAAGGAAGAGGCGAAAAAGACCCTGACCAATGAGATCGGCGCGGCCGTCAGCGGCTTCGTCAAGGATCTCGTGGTGTCGATGGGTCTGGATAGCTATGTCTCCGCCAGCCTGATCGGCGATATTACCAACAAGGTAGCGGCTGACGCCACCCAGGAGGTTCTCAAGACCATGGGTCTGGACGAGGCCCTGGGCACCATGACCTTCGAGCAGATCGCCGCGACCGCCAAGGCCGCCGTGGAGCAGATCTTCACCAGCCTGTCCGATGAAGCCGCAGAAGGCGCGGTCGACAAAAACGCCGACCTCACCAACGCGCTTGCCACCCTGACCGACGAGCAGAAGCAGGCGCTCAAGACGGTTCTGGAGAGCCATCTGGGCGATAGCGATACGAAGGTTGATCCCACCAGCTCCGATAGCGTTAAGGAAGCGCTTGAGTCCATCATCGGAAACGCCTTTGTGGAGAAGATCAAGGAACAGCTCCCCGAGCTGCCCAAGACGCTGATGCTCACCGCGAAGGACGGCTTGGTGGACTACCTGAAACAGAACGTGGCTGGCATCCTGTCGGGCTTGTTCGCAGATAAGGACAAGAGCGACGAAGCCATGTCCAAGCTGACCGACCAGGCCAGCCAGAAGGTCATGCACGCCGTTTCCAACAAGGTGAAGCTGATCCTCACCGAGACCCTGGGCAAGACGGTTGAGGAAGTGGCGACTACCCTGATCACCGAGCTTCCCGATGTAGATATGGCGTCCCTCCTGGCCGTTGCGGTCACGGAGGACGGGGATTCCGAGGCGGTGGACAAAGCCGCCGACGAGGCCGCCGAAAAGGTGAACGATGAGTTCGCCGATAAGGTGCCCTACAAGGCGATGCTCGAAAACCTGTCCCAGGGCGATTTCAAGACCAAGATCACCGACGGCCTGCGCGCTGGCGCGAAGCAGGCGCTGGTGACGCTGTCCAATGAGAGCCTGAACGCTCTGACTGAACACTTCGATCTGGCGCTTGAAGCCGCCGAGAACCCCATCACCGGCCATATCATCGACACCCAGGCCATTTCCGGCGCGGGCGCGAAGGACGTTGGCGTAGCGGGCAGCGTGGCGGTCACCGTGCTGAACGCGGAAACCAAGGCCACCATTGCCGACAGCGGCAAGGCCGTCACCGTTTCCGGCGATATGACCGTGGAAGCCAATGAACTGCGGTCTGTGAGCAACGTCGCTTCCGCCGCCGTGAACGCCAAGGGCGAGGCCGAGGCCAACCTGGGCGCGGGCACGGAGGAAGAAAAGAACGTTGGCGGCGGCGATCAGGCCAATTCCATCGCTTCCAATCAATATGGCGATGATAAGAAAGAAACCGTGAAGCTCACCGTGGGCGTGGGCGGCGCCGCCGTGATCGAACAGGCGGAGAAGGCCGACAACCGCCCGAAGGCGTATATCGACCTCAAGGAAGGCTATACGATGCCCTCCGGCAACGCCGTGAACTTCGTCATCAAGGACGCCGACGGCAAAGAGGTTCGCAAGGGCACTGTCACCGCGAAGCAGAACGGCGACAGGTGGTACGTCGATACCAAGGATGGCGACCTGGCGAGCGTCGACGCGAAGCATACCATTGAGCTGGAGGTCAAGCCCGTCGAAGTGCTCCACGCCGTGAACACGCCCAGCGTTTCCGGCGGCAAGAGCGAAGCGGTCAGCGTGTCCGTGAAGGACCGCGAGGCCAAGAACGGCGCGATCAGCGCCCGCGCGGGCGAACTCGTGCAGATCAAGGTTGACCGCGAAAAGGCCCAGGGCACCAAGCTCGACGCCATCACCTATACCGCCAACGGCGAAAAGGTCGAGATTCTGCTGGACAAGAACGCCCAGCCCTCTTCCGGCAGCAAGGCGGCCTACGGCGTGGTCAGCGGCAATGAGAAGGAACTGATCGTCACCTTCACCATGCCCAATGCGGATGTGAACGGCTTGCAGCTGTCCTTCTCCAAGAGCGAGGAGACCGCCGACAGCGAAACCGCCGCCACGGATGAAAGCGGCAGGAGCGTGGGCGTAGGCGCGGCCTTCTCCATGGTGTACGGCAATTCCGAAGTCAAGGCCGACGTGGGCAGCCGCAATGTCAAGACCGGCGCGCTGACCGTGGGCGCGGATTCCAGCCACACGGAGACCATCGCCTCCGTGGCGGGCACCGATCCCATCGGCGCGTCCCTGGATGAAAACGCCATCAAGGACATCGCCATCGACGCCTCCGTGGCGCTGAACATCCTGGATAACGATATCGCGGCCCGGGTGAACAAGGCCGCGACGGTCGAAACCACCGGCTACACCAAGACAGAACAGGACGAAGAAGGCAACGAAACCAGCACGCCCGTGGCGGGCGATTTGAAGGTCACCGCCAACGAAACCGCCATCGACACCGCAGTCGCCAGCGCGTTCAGCGCGGGCGGCAGCACCGCCGTGGGCGCAAGCGTAGCCATCAACATTTCCAATTCCAAGGCCCAGGCCCTGTTGGAGGGCGGCGCGACGGTAGCGGGCGACGCCACCGTGGCGGCCACCGGCACCAGCGCGGACGTGACCCGTGCCGTGGCGACGGCTCTGGGCGCGGATATCGCGCGCGGCCTGATGAAGTTGAACGCGGGCGCGCAGGGCGTGGCCGCCGGGGCGAACAGCCTGATGAACGGCTCCGCCGCCGACAACTTCTTAAAGAGCGGCGATAAGCCCGCGGGCACCGATACCAACCAGAAGATTACCGGGCGTCTCAACGCCAAGCAGGCCGAGAACGGCGACGACGCCGACGGGAGCCTGTCCGTGTCCCAGAACGTGATGCGCAGCCAGGGCGTCGAAACCCAGAGCGAGGACGCCGGCAGCGAGGGCACCAAGGAGGGCATGGACGAACTGAAAGCCAACGCCGACGACGCCAAGAACCTCAAGGACGTCGGCGACAAGGCCACCGGCACCAAGGTGCAGGTCGGCGCGGCGGTGGGCGTCAACGTGACGAGCCACGAGATGCTGGCCAAGGTCGGCTCCATCACAGCGGGCGGCGGCATCACCGCCACGGCCCAGAACATCGGCAACTTCAACACCCAGGGCACCGGCGCGGCCATGTCCTTCGCTGAAAAGGCCAACTCCATCGCCATCGGCGTGGCGGTCAGCGTGAACAGCAACAAGGCCAACGTGAACGTGGACGGCGACCTGATTTCCCAGAACGGCGGCGACGTGAGCGCCACCGCGAACCTGAACCAGAACCTCACCGGCGATTTCGCGGGCAAGCTGGCCACCCAGTCCCTTTCCGGCTCCGTGGCGGGCGAGGGTTCCGCCATCTCCCTGGGCGGCGCGATCAGCGTGCTGACCAGCAAGGGCGAAGCCACCGTGAACATCACCGGCGGCAGCGCCGACGCGGCCCGGAAGATCGAGGGCGGCAGCGTCACCGTGGAATCCACCGACAAGTCCCGTCTGGCTTCCCGCGCGGGCGGCATCAGCCTGTCCGGCGTCTCCAGCGTGGGCATGGGCATCGCCAGCAACGTGATCGTGAGCAAGAACACCGTGAAGGCCACCTTGGGCGACAACGCCGAAATCACCGCCGACAGCTTCAAGCTGAACGCGGAGAAGCAGGCCGTGACCGCCGAGGACTTCAAGCAGCTGATCAACCTGCGCACGCTGGTGACCGATTCCAGCAACCTCACCGACGAGCAGCGGGCCAACGCCAAGACCGGCTTCATCGACTACCACAAGACCAAGGACGCGGACGGCAAAGACAGCTACGAAGCCAGCGTGAACCTGTCCAGCGACAGGCTGCTGGATCTGGTGGACGGCTTGAACTTCCTGTCCGGCCAGAACACTTACGTGGAGGCCATTGCGGGCTCTGTCGCCACCGGCCACACCACGGCCAACCTGTCCGGCTCCATCGCCGTGGCCGTCAATAACAACGACGTCCAGGCGAAGATGGGCAACAACGTGACTATCAAGGCCAAGACCGGCGACGCGAACGTGACCGCCTCCAACGGCGCGACCACCCGGGTCATCGCGGGCAGCCTGTCCGCCGCGCCTGCTGCCGCCAGCGTGGGCGTCACCGTGGCCGTGCTGGTGAACAGCGACAAGGCCGTGGCCGAAACCGGCGATAACGCCAACATCGACGCCGCGGGCGGCTTCCAGCACACCGCTGACCAGACGGGGGACACCCAGCTGTTCACCGGGGCCATGGCCGTGGCCACGAGCGGCAACGCCATCGGCGGCGCGATCAACGTGATCGTGAACAAGTCCGTGGCCGACAGCGTCATCGGCAGCAACGCCACCGTCAAGGCTGGCAAGGACGCCGATATTCACAGCAATACCAAACTGGATTTGACCCTGATTTCCGGCAGCGCCAACGTGGGCAGGGGTTCTGTGGCCGCGGGCGGCACGGTGAACGTGATCGTGGACAAGGGCGAATCCGTGACCAAACTTGGAGCGAACAACGCGGTGACCGCGGGCGGCAGCCTGTCCGTCACCTCTGACAGCTCCACCCAGATGATCTCCGGCGTGGCCTCCGCCTCTGTGTCCGCCTCCTCGGGCGGCAGCGGCGCGGGCGCGGTGAACGTGATCGTGAGCAAGTCCGTGGCGGATACCACCGTGGGCGGAAATGCGGCCCTCGCCGCCACCACCGGCGACATGAAGCTGAACGCCAACAACGACGCCTGGATGCTCAACGCCACCGCGTCCCTGGCGGGCGGCGGCGGCACGGCCATCGGCGGCTCGTTCAACGTGAACGTGTTCAACCGCCAGGCCACCGTCAACATGACCGACGGCACCCTGACCGCGGGCGGCAATCTGTACGCCCAGTCCAGCGGCCGCGACACCACCATCATGGCGGGCCTGGCCCTGGCGGGCGGCGGCAGCGGCGCGACGGCGGTCGGCAACGTGGGCGTGCTGGTGGAAAAGAACATCATAAATACCAACATCTCCCAGGGCGTGACCGCCAACGCGGGCAAGAACGCCGTGCTGGAAGCCTATTTCAGCGATTACACCGCCCTGGCGGCGGGCAGCATCGCTGCCAACCTCAGCGGCGCGGGCGTGGGCGCGACGGTGCTCACCGTGGTGAAGAACAACGACGTGCAGGCCAAGCTGGGCGAGAGCGATATCACCGGCGCGGGCGTTGGCAGCACAGTCAAGTCCCTGAACGGCACCGACGTGAACGGCGTGTACGTGGGCGCGAACGCGGCCGAGACCCAGTTCCTGGGCGGCGCGGGCGTGGCTGGCGGCTCCAGCGCGGCGGTCAACGGCGTGGTGGATGTGCTGGTGAACAACAACACCGTCATCGCCGACGCCTCCAAGGCAAAGCTGTCCGTCGCCCAGCTGCGCACGCAGACCGGGGGCGAATGGAAGACTGACAAGGTCAATATTAAGTATGATCAAAAGCAACTCGGAAAGACGAGATATACTGCTACCAAAGAGGAGACTTACGATCCGAATAATATCGAGACTTTGAGGCAGAAACTCTCCACCGGCGAGTATCAGTCGATCAAGTACTATATCATCAAGTATGACGAAAAGGGCAAGGGGCATACCGTTGACGAGTACATCTCCTGGAACGATGCGTATATCAGTATCGATGAAGCCCTTGACACCATGATGAAGACGATCAACCCCGCCAAGAAGATCACCATCACGTACAAGCTTGAAAACCCGACGCCGGAAGTGAAGTGGAAGACGGTGAGGGCCACCGTTTCACTGGACGAGCTTGAATCCTATTACGAGAAGGGCAAGGCGGGCGATATTCAAAACCTCGTTTACGATGGTTTGAATGGTTACTGGTATAGCATCGACGTCAACAATCCGAACCTCGACAGGCTGAAAACCCCGATCGTCAACCATTACAGCGGCGGCGGCGGCGTCACCGTCCAGGCCTCCGACGACACCACCCAGGCTCTGCTGGCGGGCGGCCTGAGCGTCTCCGCTGGCGCGGGCATCGGCGCTTCCGTGGTCACCTTGGTTTCCAATAAGACCGTGAAGGCCCTGGCCCACGACATGGACGCCAGGGAAGATATCAAAGTCACCGCCGATAACAACGACGACGTGACCACCATCGCGGTTTCCGCGGGCGGCGGCAGCGTGGGCGTGCAGATCGGCGCGGCGGTGCAGGTGATGAAGAGCAAGGCCATCGCCGAGGTCGGCAGCGACGTCAGTTCCACCGAAGGCGGCCTGACCATCGCCTCCAAGAACAATACTTCTCTCAACAACGCGGCGGCGGCCCTGTCCATCGCGGCCACCGCGGCGGTGACCCCCGTGGCCGTGGTGACCACCTTCAACGGCGAATCCACCGCGAACCTCAAGGCGGGCAGCACCGTCAAGACCAAGGACAACGTGAACGTCACCTCCGAGGCCAACAAGGAAATCGGCCTCTACTCCGTGGGCTTCGCGGCCGCGGGCGCGGCGGGCGTATCCGGCACGGCGAACGTGATCGTCAGCAAGGACGTGACCAACGCCAAAGTCGGCCAGAACGCCAGCATCACTTCCAACGGCGGCCTGAACGTGCAGGCCGACAGCGACTACGACCTGACCTCCGCCACCGCTTCGGTGGGCGCGGGCACGGCGGGCGTGGCTGTGAACGCCGTGGTGAGCGTGATCAAGAGCAAGACCCTGGCCGAAATGGCCGGTAAAGCCACCCTGGGCGGCGACCTGAACGTGAAGGCCTCCGGCATCCGGGACGTGACCAACGTGGGCGCGAACCTGGCCGCAGGCGCGGTGGGCGTAGGCGTGAACGTGATGGTGCTGGTCGCCGGAACGAAGATGAACCAGGACGCCGCCGACATGATGGCCAAGGGCGGCAAATCTGACGGCAACACCTTCAACGCCCAGACCCTGATGAAGTCCGTGGCCAGCAACGACCACGGCGGCAGCAAATACTACCAGAACGAGCTGAACGGTAGCACCCTGTCCGACGACACAGCGGGCAACGGCCGCCGGGAGAGCCAGATTTCCGTGGGCGGCACCAGCGGGTCCGGCAAGGATAAGCAGGGCACCTTCGACGCCACCTCCGGCTATCGCGACAAGGACTTTGACGACAAGAACTTCAACGACGACAACGACGCCCAGCGCGGCGAAAACTTGCAGGCGAAGGACACCGCCGACGTGGCCAACGCCAAGAAGCTGAACACCTACACCTACACCGACGATCCGGAGGATTCCGTGATCGCGCGCATCACCGACACCGCTGAGATCACCAAGGCCAATAACGTAAGCGTTTCCGCGGCCCAGCCCGTGACCGCCGACCTGTTCGGCGCGACGGTGGCTGGCGGCGCGGTGGGCGTGGGCGTCACGGCGGCGGTCGCCATCCTGCGCAGCAACGTGCTGGCCACCAGCCAGGCAGACATTACCGCCTCCGGCAATGTGAGCGTGGACGCGAAGTCCGTGTCCAACGGCAAAGTGGCCGACCGGTCCAACGTACTCAAGGAAATGCTCAAGGGCGTCGACCCCGAAAACGGCGGCATCCGCGCCATCGGCGCGACGGCCACCGGGGGCGCTGTGGGCGTGGCCGTGGGCGCTGGCGTGGTGCTGACCGATAACGTCACCGTGGCCACCCTGGGCGGCAAGGTGAACGCCGGCAGCGCCAGCGTGAACGCCAATCAGGATTACGGCCACGTTACCGCCGCGGTGGGCGCGCTCTCCGCGGGCGGCGTCGCCGTCGCCGCGGCTGTGGGCGTGGCCCAGAGCAACGGCACCGTCACCTCCCGGATTCTGGAGAACGCCAGCGTCACCACCTCCGGCGACGTGAACATCACCAACAACGGCAGCCAGAACGTCACCTCCCTGGCCGTTACGGCGGGCGTGGGCGGCATCTCGGTGAACGCGGGCGTGGCCGTCGCCATCAACCGCATGACCCAGAACACGGGCATTGGCAAGGGCGCATACGTCAGCGCAAACAACGTAAACGTGAAGGCCACCTCCAACACCACCGCCGACAGCGGATTGCTCGGCATCTCCGTGGGCGGCGTGGGCGTGGCCCTGGGCGCGGCGGTTTCCCAGGTGAACGCGAACGTGAACACCCTGGTGGAAAGCGCCATCATCAAGGCAAAGGGCACCGTGTCCGTCAACAACGACGTAGCCAGCACCGCCACCCCGAAAGCCATTTCCCTGGCGGCGGGCGGCGTGGCCGCGGGCGGCAACGTGCTGCTTGCCTTCAACGAAACCAAGAGCCAGGCCAACGTGACCAGCAGCACCGTGAACGCGGATAAGCTGTACATCGTGGCCGACCTGCAAGGCACCGCCACTTCCCAGCTGGCGGCGGCCCAGGTGGGCGCGATCGCCGTGGGCCTCTCCGTGAACTACGCGGATATGAAGGCCGACAACCGGGCCATCCTCCGGGGCAGCACCGTCAACGTGAAGGATTTGAAGGTGCGCACCGGCGAATCCGACCATGACAACACCTCCGCAGTAGCGGACACCGTGGCGGGCGGCATGGGCTTCTTCGCCCTGAACATGAACGGCGCAATCGCCCGCAACAACGCCCACAGCTACGCGGTCATCGACGGCGGCAGCATCACCGCCACCGACAGAATCTTCATGCGCAGCGTGCAGAAAGCGACCGCAAAGGCCAGCGTGACCGGCGTGAACGCCGGGCTGCTCGCCATCACCGCCAACGTGGTGGTAGCCATGAACGATTCCGATACCCGCGTTGTGGCCCACGCCGACAAGCTGGATACCGGCAATGCCGGATTCTCCGTGTCTGGCAGCGACTCCGCCCGCACCGACATCGTCACCGGCGGCGGCGCGCTGTTCAAGGCGGACGCCAGCATCGGCGTGGCCTACGGACGCGCAACCAAGATCGTGGACGTGGACGTGAAGAAGCTGACGGCTTCCAGCCTGGAAGCTTCCACCAATACCAACAGCCTCGCCGGAAGCTGGATTTCCAACGGCAGCTACGCCGCCATCAAGGCGGGCGTGCTGATGGGCGCGGCCTACAGCCAGGATATCGCCAACACTGTGGTGAAGGTGGGCGACGGCAGCAAGATCACCGGCGACACCAACATCACCACGAACTACACTTTTGAAGCCAATTCCGACGTGACGCCCCACAGCGGCGGCATCGACGTGAACCTGGCTAACATCGGCGTGAACCTGGCCTCCGCCAAGAGCACCGCCTACGCGGGCTCTGACCTGACCGTGAACAACGGCACTGCCAAGTTTGGCAACGTGTACATCAGAACCCAGGGCAAGGGCACCACCGGTACCATCATCCGCCCCACCGAGATTCTGGAAGTGAGCTTGGTGAAGCTGGCCACTAACAAGAGCAAGAGCGACCTGTCCATGACCCAGTACGCCACCATCCACCTGGAAAACGGCAGCACGCTGGATTCCAATGGCTTTGTGGACATCAAGTCCCTTGTCACCCCGAAGGCCATCGCCCAGGTGGGCAACTCCGGCGGCAGCAAGGGCAAGCAGATCACCCTCATCAACACCGACCTCAGCTTCGCCCACGCCAAGGAGAACCAGGCCAGCACGGCGGGCATCTACGGTAACAACAGAATGGGCACCGTGAACGCCAACAACGTGAGAGTCTGGACGGACAACATCAACCAGGAGAGCTACACCTACGCCAGCAGCAACGCGGCGGCGAACTACGGCTTCGCGACGCTGGGCAACCTGGACGCCCGGGCCATCGCCAGCGACGACTTCAGCTCCGTGCTGGAAAAGGTGGAAATCAACGCCACGGGCCGCGTGGATATCTACGCCTGGACGAATTCCCACTCCGTGGTGCGCGGCGGCGTGCCCGGCGGCTTCGCCCTCATCGACGGCGGCCGGAGCTACACCAACGCCGATATCGGCGAGGCGAACGACCCCCAGACGGCCCAGATTCTGGTGGGCGACGGCGTGAAGATCAACGCCAACCAGCTGGAGATGTACACCCGGAATACATCCAACGCGGACGCCAACATGGAGCGCGGCGGGGCCTATTCCCTGGCAAAGGTGGAAGTCTCCAACCAGCCCACCCACACCTACCTGACCACCAACCTGCTGATCGGCAAGAACGTGGAGCTCAACGCCAAGGATTGGATGAGCATTTACGCGCGCGACTATATCACCGCCAAGTCCATCATGCAGAACGAGAGCAAGGGCATCATCCTGAATGTTGCGGTGATGAAGGGCGAGAACTACCTCACCGAGAACATGATGCTGGATATCGGCGACAACTCGAAGCTGACCAGCGGCAAGAAGATGGAGATCACCGCCCAGTCCACCGCCAACATGGACGCCCGGACAGAATACAAGAACGAATCCTACGGCGTTATCGGGGCCGCGTCCAGCACGGCGATCAACCAGACGAACCGCCAGGTGCGGCTGCAGCTGCATGACGGCATGTCCGCCAGCGCGGATTACATGGACATCTGGAGCCGCCTGGGCGAGAACGACCACATCTACACCTTCGCCAAGAACACGGTGCGCTCCGCCATCGAGGTGCCGTCCTCCCACGCGCTTAACGACGCCTACCTCTACAACGCCATCAACACGGGCAACGTGAACCTGACCTCCAACCGCGAACTGTGGCTATATGCCTTCACCGGCGGCCTGTACGAGCCCAGGGGCGACGTGGACGCGGCGACCAGCGTCAAACTGGTCGGCAAGCCGACGGGCGTCTCCGAAAACAACCTGACCGTCAACAACGAAGTGAACCTGAACGAGAACGGAACCAGCCGGGCGACCCTCACCAGCAAGACGAACGCAATCATCGTGCGGTCCAGGCTGCAAAACCTGCACCTGTATGACAACAGCTTTGTGGAAGCCAGCGGTGCGCTGGGCTTTGCGAAGAACGAATGCATCAACACGATCAACGGCGGCGTGCGGGTCTGGGTGGACAACACCCAGTTCAACGCCCAGCACGGCGGAACGCACATCAACGCCGACTTCGGCGACGCCTTCTTCGAGGAAAAGTCCGAGGCCGCGGTTTACGCCATCACGGGCAGCGAAACGGCGCGGACAGAGCTGAATGGCAGCCTGTTCGCCAGAATCCTGACCACTGACAAGAGCAAGGTCAGCGCCAACGGCTACTTCGGCCACGCCGCGAGCAACAGCTACAGGCACTACTACGAAAACAAGTGCACCGGCTGGAAGCTGGTCGTGGGCTACAGGGAGAAGGATTTCCCGCTCAATACAACCTACCAATGCGACCTCTGCAACGACATTACGGTATTGGATTGGTCAAAGTATTTTGAAGATTCTGGTTTTGTGACGCGCACGACCTATGGCGCCGCCAACAATTCCGGCTGGCATCTGGGCTCGGGAAGCGACCGCCTCAACGCGGCGTTCGACAAGGCCCTGTCCCCGATCAACGACGTGAACCGCATGGTGAGCGGCAAGGGCAACGACGTGAACCGCATGGTGAGCGGCAAGGGCGATATCACCAAGGCCCGCTACGGCGAGGACGAAGTGATGGCCGCCAACGCGATCTATGTGCTGGACATCCAGGCGTTGCTGAATCAGGACGTCACCTTCGGCGAAGAGACGCTGGAGCGCTACCGCCTGTGGAACAACAGCCTCACCCAGCAGGACGAGTACCTGCTGCCCAACTCCACCCGCCTGTTCCGCAGCGCGAAGCTGGACTACGTGGCCGAAGTGCTGCGCGGCGACGTGCGCGGCAACGGCGAAAGCCATCTGGTGGATATCTACACCGCGCTGAACAGCTATGCGTTC
>CADAKE010000020.1 GCA_902788445.1 uncultured Eubacteriales bacterium | reverse complement strand
ATCGGCAAGAAGCGGGCGGACACGCTGGCGCTGGCCCTGCAGCCCGTGATTTCGTTCGTCACCCGCGCCATGACGCCCTTCACCATCTTTGAACAGTGGGCGGCGCGGGGCATTGTAAGGCTGTTCGGCGTTGACCCGCACGCGAAGGACGAGGAAGTGACCGAGGAAGAAATCCGCGCCATGGTGGACATTGGCGAGGAATCCGGCGTGATCGAGCGCAACGAGCGGGACATGATCAAGAATGTGTTTGAGTTTGGCGACCTGACCGCCGCCGACTGCATGACCCACCGCACCGACGTGACCTCCATCTGGATTGGCGACGATCAGGAAACCATCCTGGAAACGATCAAGGAAAGCGGCCTGTCCCGCTTCCCGGTGTATAACGACGATATCGACGACATTATCGGCGTGCTGTCCACGCGGCAATACCTGCTGAACATGAGCGAAGCCAAGCCCAAGCCGCTGAAATCGCTCCTGCGCGACGCGTACTTCGTGCCCGAGACCGTGCCCGCCGAAGTGCTGTTGCGGAACATGCAGCACGTGAAAACCCACATTGCCATCGTGGTGGACGAGTACGGCGGCATGAGTGGCATCGTGACGATGGAGGATTTGCTGGAAGAAATCGTGGGCAACATTTACGACGAATTCGACCCCGCCGCCGAAACGGAGATTCAGCCCTTGGGGGACGATACCTGGCGTGTCAGCGGCTCCGCCGACCTGGAAACTGTTGCCGAAGAACTGAACGTGACCCTGCCGGAGGACGAGGACTACGACACCCTGGGCGGCCTGATTTTCAGCCGCTTCCGTTCCATTCCGGAGGATGGCTCCACCCCCAGCCTGACCCTGTACGCCACCGAGGACGGCGAAGCGCCCGAGGAGGGCCAGGCCGACACCCTGGAAATCCAGGTGGAAACCATCGAAGACCGGCGAATCGAATGGGCGAAGGTGCATGTCGTCCGCGCGGACAATGGCAGCGAAGCGCAGGAAAAAGACGAAAACTGATTTCGGAAAATGATCAAGCAAAACAAAACCCCATGCTGGTTCGCGCCGGCATGGGGGTTCGTTTTTTATCTGTTATCTGGTAACTGGTCGGTCATTTAGATGAAAAAGTCGAATCGCACTATTGGTTGACTATATTATCTGAACTCTGTACTCTGAACTCTGCACTCTAAAACGTTAGTGACTTAAAGTGCCCATAAAGTCACAGTTGAATGAACACTTACGTTATCTGTTCCCTTTAAATATCCGCCGGACCGTGACACGCAAGCGCGCAAGCGGCAAAGCGGCATTCCGCACGGCGATGTAAATTTCCTGATATTCATTGCCGTTTATCCGGTGACGGCCATACACTTGGGAAGCGTAAGCGTCCACCAGCGGCAGAATATCAGGCAGGCTTCCTTTCTTCGGCGCGCTGTCCACCCGACCGGCAAAATCATGCAGGGTTTCATTCGGCATCCGCCGCAGGCCGCGGACGGAAAGCAGCGCGGCGACCGCGAAGAACAGGATGGACACCGCCCGGTCAGGGTGGCGTTCCGCCTGGCGAACCGGCTCGGTCAGGTACACGCGCAGGACGATCAGGGCAATAAGCGCCAGCAAGAGCAGGATCATCCACCACGGGAAGGGCTGCTTTGGGCCATTCTCCTGGGGCGGCGCTTCCGGCGGCGGCTCGTCCGGCGGGGGCGGAGCGGGCGTCGGCGTCGGCTGGTCGCTGTTATTTTCCGGCGTTTCCGTGGGTTCGGGAGAGGGTTCCGGCGTGGGCGCTTCGACAGGCGGGACGGTCGGCAGCGCCGTCGGTTCGGGCGTGGCGGTCGGCGCGGGCGCGTTGTTTCCTCCGCTCGGCGGCGGATCGTCCTCCGGCAGCGGGTCGTCGCCGTAATCGGAGCGCGGGGTCGCGTCGATCGGCAGCCAGCCAAAGCCGTTCAGGTAAATTTCCGTCCAGGCGTGCGCGTGCTTTCCGGAGACCACCGTCACCCCGCTGTCATTGGGCAGCGCCACATAGCCTGTCACGTACCGCGCGGGAATCCCCGCGATGCGGCAGAGCATGGTCATGGCGGAGGCGAAATAGGTGCAGTAGCCCTCCCGCTCGCCGATCAAAAACCAGGCGATAAAGTCCACCGCCTCCGGCGGCTCCTGAACGTCCAGGCTGTAACGGTAATTCCGGCGCAGGTAATTCATGATGCCCAGGGCTTTTTGGTAGGGCGTTTCCCGACCTTCTGTCGCCCGGGCGGCAATGTCGTAGACCTCCTTCTGAATATGCTGGGGGATCTGCATATGCTGGGGGATCTGCAAATACCGGCTGGCGATTTCTTCATAATACGGGTCGTTCATCCCCGCGTTGTCGCTCACCAATTGCGCCACGCCCGGCGCGCCCGCCTCATAGGGCAGGTAGGTCAGGCTGTAGCTGTCCCCCGGCTCCAGGCCGCGGGTCAGGAAATATTCCCCGGCGGTGTTATAGTACAGCACCATCCGCTCCCCTTCCAATTGCAGGCTGCGGGTGGCCCGGCGCGAACAGCGTGGTCGTGCCCTGATCCAGCATCCTGACGCGCATGGAAAGCAGGGCGGAATCATCGCCCGCCAAAGGCCGGTTCAGGTCGAACAGTTCCTCCCGCAGGGCGGTGTACCGCGGTGACACGGACAGATAGCGCCGGCTGGACAAGGTATCATACCAGTTGAGGCCGGTGTACTGGTCGTAGGTTTTGCCCCGCAGGAGCACCTTGCGGTCGGTATTGACCTCCATCACGTCGTGTTCCTTGGGTTCCGCCGGGCCGCCCAGGCGGTCGTCCAACGGCTGGAAGCCCTCGGAGGTCAGCGTGAAAGCGGAACGGAACTCATTGAACAGCAGATAATCTTCCACGAACTGCCGGATGTTCTGGGCAATTTCCTGGAACGGCGACACGGCCTGCGGCTTCGCGGGCAGCAAAAGAAACGCCAGCGCCGTCAGAACCGCCGCAATGGGCAGCGCGGACAGCCGCTTGGCGTTCTCCCGCGCCATCATTAAAAGCACGCCCGCGGCGGAAGGCAGCGCGCACAGAAGCAGCGCTTCCTGCTCGCCGAACGCGAAGGAAATGCCCACCATGCTGAGCACCGTGAAGATGGCGAGCGGCACCGTGTGATCCCAGTACAGCGCCGCGCCGAGCAGCGAAAGCAGCAGGCACAGCGCCCAGCGCGCCGTTCCGGCAAACGGCGCCAGCGCGTCGGGAATGCCCAGGAAGGACAGGTAGGCCGCTTTGCCCATCTGAATCACGTCGTGAACCGGCCCGCCGCCCAGCGCGCCCCACAGGGAAAGCGCGGCGGTCAGGGCAAGGAATATCCATTTTTTATGCTTGAACCGAAGCTGGAAGAGCGCGTGCAGCGCCAGCGTCATGCCCGCGCACAGCGGCAGGATGGGCCACAGCGCCTGCCGGGGCGCGAAGGCCCGGAACAGCGAAAGGCTCATGCCTAACGCGAGCAGAAGCGCCGTGCAGTAGCCCATCAGCAGCTCTTTCCAGTTTTTTTCAGGCAGGCGTGACATAGCAAACCTCCACCAAATGATGCTGCAAATGGGCCACGAAGGGCTGATATTCCGGGGCTTCCGGGGTATACGTGACCAGGTACAGCCGGGCGCTGGGCCCCATGCGGCGGATATGCGTCACGCCCTCGACCACCTGGGCGTCCAGCCTGGTGGTGATAATCACCGCCGCGCCGGTCGTGCGCATCCGGCGCAGTTCCAAATGCAGCACGCGGGCGAAATCCTCGCCGCCGCCAAAGGGCTGGCCCGCCAGCATTTCCTGTAAAATCGTCAATTCTCCGGCGCGGTCGGAGGAAAACTCGTTCGCCCGTTCGCCGTACAGCGGCAGCCTCACAGGGCTTCCGTCCTCCATCTGCATCCTGGCGACCGCCACCGCCGTTTCGCACATCGCGTCCCGCAGGCAGGCTTTTCCATCGTTTACGTTTTCGCCGCCCAGCGGGTTTTCGCAGTCCAGCAGAATCAGCGTGTCCGGCGGCGCGGGCGTTTCAAACCGGCGCACCAACAGCTCCCGTTTCCGGGAGGACAGTTTCCAGTGGATGCGCTTCATGGCGTCGCCCGTGCGGTAGGCGCGCACGTCCTCGGGCACGTTGTAATCCTCCTGCGTGCGGGCCAGCACGGCGCTGCCATCGTCGCCCAGCACCATGCGCGGCTTTTCAATGTCAAAGGGCCGGGGCAGCACAGTCAACGCCGACGCGCCGTCCGAAACCGGCACGCGGAAGCGGAAGAAGCCAAAGAGATCCGATACCGTCAGGCGCGCAAGCCCCGCCGGATAAACGCCCACGTGCCGCGCCTCCAGCGGCAGCCGCCTTTCCTGGGAACGGTATGGACGGGCCGGAAACAGGCAGTCCGTTTCCTGTCCGTTATAGAGAAACACGCCCTGCATCGCGCTGACCGGCAGCGGGCAGCGGTGAAACGCGCGCACGTTCAGAAACACCCGCTCGCCCCGGAACACGGATTTGCTGCTCAGCCGCTGCGAGCATTCCGCGCTCAGCCGCGCCCACAGGCAGGTGGCGAAAGCGTAGATAAACACCAGGAGCAGCAGCAGGCAGATATACAGGTACATCGCGTTCCCCAGCGACAGGGCGCTTACGGCGCTGGTGACGAGCATCGCCAGCGCCGCCCCTCCCCGGCGCGTCATGCGCGGCCCGTGGGCACCGGTACGCTTTCGATCATCTGCTGGAGCAGCTGGTCGGCCGACGCCCCCTTCATCCGGGCTTCCGGGGTGAGGATCAGGCGGTGGGACAGGACGGGCAGCGCCATGTGTCGGATGTCGTCGGGCAGCACATAGTCCCGCCCCGACAGGAGCGCGCACGCCTGCGCCGCCCGCAAAAGCGCGATGGAGCCGCGGGGGGACGCGCCCAATTGCAGCGCGGGGTGCGTGCGGGTCACGGCCACGATGTTGGCGACGTAGTTCCGCGCTTCCTTGCTGGCGTACACTGTGCCCAGCTGCTCCTGCATGGCGATGATTTCGTCCGCGCCGCACACGGGCGAGAGCGTCTGCATGGGCGTCGCCTGGCCGGTGTAGCGCTCCAGCATGTCCATCTCCTCCTCCACGGACGGATAGCCCATGGAGATTTTGAGGAAGAAGCGATCCATCTGCGCTTCGGGCAGCGGGTACGTGCCCACGAAGTCCACCGGGTTCTGCGTCGCCATCACCAGGAAGGGCCGGGGCAGCGTGTGCGTCACGCCGTCCACCGTCACCTGGCCCTCCTCCATCACTTCCAGCAGCGAGGACTGGGTCTTGGGAGACGTCCGGTTGATTTCGTCCGCCAGCACGATCTGACTCATCACCGCGCCGGGCTTGAATTCCATTTCCCCGGTCTGGATATTCACCATGGTAAAGCCCGTCACGTCGGAGGGCGTCACGTCGGGCGTAAACTGGATGCGCTTGAAGCTGCACTGGAGCGACCGTGCCAGCGCCGCCGCCATGGTGGTCTTTCCCACGCCGGGCACATCCTCGATCAGCACGTGGCCCCGGCAGATCAGCGCGATCAGCATGAGTTCAATCGCTTCGTCTTTGCCCACGATCACCCGGCGGATGTTCTGCTGCAAAGCGTACACCAGCGGGCGCGTCTGAGCGGAATGGGAAGTGGACTGCATCGTTACTAATTCTCCCTTCAAGTCATAAAACAAACGATATAAATCCGTTGATCTTGTATGAAGCGGGACAAGCATCCCAACCGGTAGTATATCAAAAACCTCCGCGGATTGCAACAAAAGGCGAAACAAACGTGTAATGATTTTGAAATAATTTACAATTCCGCTCTCCTCGTCTCCGTTTTCCGGCGCGGATTTATGTCAGTTTTGTGTTTTCCGTGTTTTTTGGGGTTTACACAAACGGGATTTCATTATATAATATCAGGGTATACTTTTGATTGAAAGGCGGTTTCATACCCATGATTGAAAAATTCCTGTTTGGCGTTTCCTCCGCGCTGGCCGAAGAAGCGGGCGCTGCTGCCGGCGTTGCCGCGGACGGCGCCGCGGAAGTGGCGGAGATTTCCCCCGTCGCTGCGATCCTGCAAATGGTGCTTCCGCTGGTGCTGATGGGCGCGGTGTTCTATTTCATGCTCATCCGTCCCCAGCGCAAGAAGGATAAACAGGTCAAGGAAATGCTGAATAACTTAAAGCATGGCGACCGCATCACCACCATCGGCGGTATTTACGGCACCATCACCGGCATCAAGGACGACACCATCACCCTGGCCGTGGGCCAGAAGGGCGGCGCGCCCATGGAAATGACCGTTGCCCGCTGGGCCATCCGGCAGGTGGAAGAAGTTTCCGTGGAAAACGAAGGCGAGATTTTGGCGTGACAAAGGGATTAGGGACAAGGGATTAGGCAATAGGCAATAGGGATTAGGGATTAGGCAATAGACAGTGAGACTTCTCTCTTCTAATTTCTATTCCCTACTCCCTACTCCCTCTTCCCTACTCCCTACTCCCCAAACCCAACATACAACAAAAGCCCATTGTTCGGCGGCGTTCTGCCCGCCGGGTCATGGGCTTTTCATTCGAGGTGAGCGCATGGATTTCCTTTCCCTGTTTCTGCTGGCGGTCGGCCTGTCCATGGACGCTTTCGCCGTTTCCATCTGCAAGGGCCTGGCGCTGAAAAAAATCCGGTTCAGCCACGCCCTGATCGTCGGCCTGTGGTTTGGCGGATTTCAGGCGCTGATGCCGCTGATCGGTTATTTCCTGGGCGCGCAGTTCAAGGACGCCATCGCCGCTTACGACCATTGGATCGCGTTCGGGCTGCTCGCGCTGATAGGCGGCAACATGATCCGGGAAGCGGTGTTCGAGAAGGAACAACCCGAAACCGACAGCGCCCTGTCCTTCCGCTCCATGCTGCTGCTCGCCATCGCCACCAGCATTGACGCGCTGGCTGTGGGCGTCACGTTCGCGTTCCTGGACGTGAACATCTGGTCGTCCGTCGCCCTCATCGGCGTGACCACCTGCGTCCTGTCCATGATCGGCGTGAAGGTGGGCAGCGTGTTCGGCGCGAAGTATGAAAAACGCGCGGAAATCGTCGGCGGCGTGATCCTGATCCTGCTCGGCCTCAAAATCCTGCTGGAACACCTGGGCGTATTATAACCCGAACAGACTGAGCAGCCAGCGCCAGACGGGCCAGACGAATTCCACCTTGTCCGGCTCGTCGGGGATTTCCTCCGCCTGCGCCAGCAGCAGCGAGTCGGCGTACAGAACGCCCCAGCAGTTGTGCCCCTCCCCTTCTCCGATGGTGATGTACAGCGTCGGTGCAACGGGCAGGGCTGAGCTTGGCGACCATTCTCTGATCTCCACACGGCAGGGAGCGATGCTCCCCGCCGTTTTTTCAATGGTGGAGAGAGCGTCCGGCAGCGCTTCCGCATCCTGCGGGCAGGCCGCCCACACCGCGTCCCGGACGCGAAGTTTCTCCTCCTGGGCCTGCCTGCTGTCATTCCGGGCAATGACGCGCATATACCACCGTTCCTCCGCGCCTGCTCTCATGGGCAGGCAAAGGAACAATCCACTGATTACCAAAGCCAAAGAACGCCGCAGTCCGTGCATCTCCCCCACCCCTTTCAGGCGTAGGATGCGCGGTCGCGGCGTTCTTTATGCGGGAATTTGCAGCGGACCTTCGGTTAGAGTTTTAACGCTTTAAGGGATTAGAGAATAGGGATTAGGGATTAGTGTACAAAGTTCAGAGAATCTACCGTCCAAAAGCCTTCCCCCTCGGGGGCAATGTCGTCAACTTAAGCAAAATACTTTCTAATATGAACCAAGTAACATTTTTCAACCATCCACCCATTGTCATCCCGACCGAAGCGGAGGCAAGAGCCGCAGCGCAGTGGAGGGACCTGAAAGCTGAATATGATATTGCTTAATTGATGGCGTTACTCACAGGTCCCTCCACTGCGCTGCGGCTCTCGCCTCCGCTTCGGTCGGGATGACAGTTTTCGTTGTTCGTTATAAGTCTCTTGGTTGGTATTGTTTCGCCTTAAGTTGACGACATTGCCTTGCCGGAAAGGCTTTTGGCAGTTTCCTTTGCTTGCTTCGTAAAAATATTGCTCCTTCACGCGCAAGCCATGCAGGCGCCCCGCGTCCAGTTTCCAGCTTTTGCTAAAAAAATTTTTAAAAAAGTTTTGTAATTAGCAGGAAAAAAGAAATACATGGCGAACTATCAGAAAATAGCCACTACTATGGAGAGGTATGAAGATGCCCTACACCATCGCACGCTACGCCGGTTACTGCGCCGGCGTCCGCAGGGCCATGGAGATCGCGTTCCAGGCCGCGCGGGAAGCCCGGGAAATGAACGTGAAGTGCTATTCCCTGGGCGAACTGATCCACAACCCGGAGGCGGTGAGCGCCCTTCAGAAGGAAGGCGTCGTATCCATCAGCCGGGTGGAGGAAGCGGAAAAAGGCAGCATCATTTTACTGCGCAGCCACGGCGTATCCCCCCAGGTGGAGGAGCAGTGCCGCCGCCAGGGGCTGATCATCCGGGACACCACCTGCGGTTCCGTCCGGGCGCTGCACAAAATCGTCCGCGAAAGCGGCGAAGCGGGCATCCCCGTCATCCTGGTGGGCGAACCGGAGCATCCCGAGGTGCAGGGCACGGCAGCCTGGTGCCCGGGAGAATGCCACATCGTCCAGAATGAACAGGACGTGGACGCGCTGCCCCCAATGGACAAAGCCCTCGCCGTATCGCAGACCACGTTTTCCCTCTCCGCCTGGGAAAAGATCCTGCGCCGCCTGGAAGCAAGGTTTCCCCGCTTGGACGCGCGGTGTACCATCTGCCCCGCCACGCAAATGCGCCAGCGGGAGGCCGAGGCCCTCGCCGCGAAGGTGGACGCCATGGTGGTGGTGGGCGGCAGGAGCAGCGCCAACACCCGCAAATTATATGAAGTCTGCAGGGCCATCTGCCCGCGCACCATTCTGGTGGAACGTGCCGCCGAAATCCCGGCCAGGCGCTCACCATGGAAGACATCGAAAAGACCGTGGTTCGCATCCGCACGGGCCAAACCGTTACGGGCACCGTGGTACAAATCACCGACGACGAAGTGTGCGTCAACATCGGCTACAAGTCCGATGGCCTGATCAAGCGCTCCGACTTGGTGGATCAGGACGTGAAGCTCGGCGACGAGATTGAGGTCGAGGTCGTCAAGGTCAACGACGGCGAAGGCAACGTCCTGCTCTCCCAGCGCAACATCGTCAACCGCAAGGCTTGGGACGCGCTGATGGAAAAGTATGAGAACGGCGAATACATCGACGCCGTGGGCAAGGAAGCCGTCAAGGGCGGCCTGCTCGCCAGCGTCGAGGGCGGCGTTCGAAGCTCAAGATCATCGACGTGGACAAGCAGAAGAAGCGCATCGTGGCCAGCCGCAAGCAGGTCATCGAGGAAGAAAACAAGGCCAAGAAGGAAGCGGCCTGGGAAAAGCTCGAAGTGGGCGCTGTGGTGACCGGTATCGTTCGCCGCTTCGCGGACTTCGGCGCGTTTGTTGACCTGGGCGGCGTGGACGGCCTGATCCACATCACCGACCTGGCCTGGAGCCGCGTCAATCATCCCAGCGACGTGCTGCAGGTGAACCAGGAAATCGAAGTGAAGATCAAGAGCCTCGACCGCGAACGCGAACGCATCCAGCTGGGCTACAAGGAACTGCAGCCCAAGCCCTGGGACAACATCGAAGAAAAGTATCCCGTGGGCGCCATCCTGGAGCGTCCCGTGGTGCGCATCCGTCCCTTCGGCGCGTTCATCGAGCTGGAGCCCGGCGTGGATGGCCTGGTGCATATTTCCCAGGTTGCTCCCACCCGCGTTGCCAAGGTGGAAGACGTGCTGCAAGAGGGCCAGATCGTGCTGGTGAAAGTCCTGGGCGTTGATCCCGAAGCCAAGCGCATCAGCCTGAGCATCCGCGAAGCCCTGGCCGACGAATCCGTCCTGGAGAACGGCGACCTGGAAATCCCCGGCGAAGCCGAAGAAGCTCCCGCTGAGGAAGCGCCTGTGGAAGAAGCCGCCGCTGAAGAAGCGCCCGCCGACGCCGAATAATCCCTTCGTATCCCCTGCCGCGCCCGCATTATTGCGGCGCGGCGTTTTGATTTGTTAAGTGTGGAGTGTGGAATGTGGAGTGTGGAGTTTTATTTTAGATTCCACATACGCGGTTCTTTCTACGGCGTTAAGCGAATCATAAATTCAACTCCACACTCCACTCTCCACACTCCACACTTCTCTTCATTTTTGGAGGTTTCCATGAAAAAAGCATTTGCCCTTTTTCTTTTTCTTCTCCTGCTCTCCTGCGTTCCCGCCCTGGCGGAGGAAGCGCCTGACCTGACCAGCCAGTGCAAGATCACGGTTTCGTCCCAGTCCAAGCGCCTGGCGCGGATGACCGACCGGGACTTTCTGACCGCCTATGTCGGCGACAAGCAGAAGAACCCCAGCGTTGAAATCGCCGCGCCCAAGGGCCAGCCGATCTACGGCGTGTACGTGTGCTTCGGCGGCAAGCTGTATCCCTGGGTGCTGGAGGCCAAGCAGAACGGAAAATGGGTCGGCGTATACCAGAGTGAAGGCGCGTTTGCCCATGAATACGCGCCCCTGCCCGAAGGCGCGTCCGACGTGCGCGTGCGGCTGAACACGGATAAACAGGCCGTGCTGTCGATCAATGAACTGTACGCTTACGGCGAGGGCGAAACGCCCGCCACCGTGCAGCAGTGGCTTCCCGGCCCGGAAAAGGCCGACCTGCTGGTGCTGTCCGGCCATCCGGACGACGAGATCCTGTTCTTCGGCGGCACGATCCCCTATTACGCCGGAGAAAGGAACATGAAGGTGGTTGTGGCTTACCTGACTGCCGGGAACATGAGCGACCTGATCAAAAACGACCGAGGCACCGCGAGACGCAGCGAACTGCTCAACGGCCTGTGGGAAATGGGCCTCAAGTACTATCCCGAGATTTACGATTTCTGGGATAAGTATTCCAAGAACCTGGAGAGCGGCTATGAAGCCGTGGGCAAGAAAAAGGTACAGGAAACGATGGTGGAACTGCTCCGGCGCTACAAGCCCGAGGTCGTCGTCACCCATGACGTGAACGGCGAATACGGCCACGGCATCCACCGCGTGTGCGCCGACGTGATGATGCACTGCATCCCCTCCGCCGCCGAGGACGCCAACTATGCCGCCTCCGCCCAGCAGTACGGCGCGTGGCAGGTGAAGAAGCTGTACCTGCACATGTACAATCAGAACGTGATTGAAATGGATTGGGATCAGCCGCTTTCCGCATTCGGCGGGCGCACGGGCTACCAGGTGGCGGAGGACGCTTACCAGTGGCATGTGTCCCAGCACGAAGCGGGCCAGAAAAACCCCGACACCGGCAAGTTTGAATACTTTATCGTGGAGCCCCGCGAAAGCAAGTACAGCTGCTACCGCTATGGCCTGGCCTATTCCACGGTCGGATATGACGTAAACGGCAACGATTTCTTTGAAAATATCCCCGGGTATTGAGACGCGCTTTCATGAGAGTGCAGAGTTCAGAGTTCAGATGATTTCGGGATGATATGAGGAACCTTCGATTTTGTTCAGGCATATCAATCTGCACTCTGTACTCTGCACTCTGTACTCTTCTCATTCCACCTTCCATACGGATTTGTCACGAAGGAGTTTCATCATGCGTATAACCACGCTTTGCTATATTGAGCGCGGGGGCCGCTTCCTGATGCTGAACCGGGATAAAAAGGCCGTCGATGAAAACAAGGGAAAATGGATCGGCGTGGGCGGGCACCTGGAGGAAAACGAATCGCCGGAGGAATGCGTGCTGCGCGAAATCCGGGAGGAGACCGGATTGACTGTTGCAGATGTACGCCTGCGCGGGATCATCACGTTCATCCTGCCCGACTGGGGCAACGAATTGACCTTCCTGTATACCGCGAAGGCCGATACCTTCGACGTGTCCGCCTGTTCGGAGGGCACGCTGAAATGGATACCGATTGAAGAAATCGGCGCGCTTCCGCTCTGGGAGGGCGACCGCGTGTTCCTGCCGCTGCTGCAAACCCGGCAGGACTGCTTTTCCCTGAAGCTGATTTACGCGCCGGGCGGGGATTTGACCGGGTACGCGCTGGATGGGAAGGAATGCGAGGCATGACGGAAGGGCTTCTGATTCACCCCCTGCAGCCGGAAGAAGCAGGAGAAGCGGCGCGCTTATGGAACGCCTGCGCGGAATCGGGCGAGGCGCTGTACTGCCTTTTGACGGAAGCGGCGTTTCGCCGCCTGTTCTTTTCAGCAAGCGGCGTTCTGCTGGCAGCGGAACGGCAGGGGCAGCTGCTGGGCTTTGCCCATGCCAACCCGCCGCAGGCAGGCGCGGGCAAAGCCTTCCTGACCACGGTCATGGTGAAGCCGGGCTTCCGCAGGCAGGGAATTGGCCGTCTGCTGCTGGACGAAATCAGGCGGCGCATGGTGGCCCATGGCGCGGACAGCCTGTGGATTTCCAGCCTGAATCCCACCGCCCTGAGCTGGCGCATTCCCGGCACGCCGGGGCATGGGCACAACAACATGCCCGGCGCGGACAGGGACGCGCCGGGGTACGGCTTCCTGCGGCGCGTGGGTTTTGAGGAAGTCTATCTGGAAACGGCGATGTACCTGTGCCTGGCTGATTACAAGGGCGAACCCGGCCTGTCCGCTCTCCGTCGCCGCCTGCTTTCCGAGGGCGTCTATACCGGCCTTTACAGCCCCGCCATGGACGTGGGCTTTGACCGTTTGTGTGACCGGGTCGGAAGCGAATACTGGCGAAACGCGCTGAAAACGGAAATCACCGCCTGGAAAACGAACCGGCCCAACGCAGACCCTACCTTTTGGGCGGACGGCGTGCCGCCGAAGGGCCCGCGTCCTTTGCTGATCGCCGCGCACGAACAGGAAATCATCGGCTTTACCGGCCCGGTGGACGTGCAGGAAAACGGCCGGGGCTGGTTCACCGGGATATGCGTCGATCCCGCGTTCCAGCGCCGGGGCATCGGCAAAGCGCTGTTTCACCTGCTGCTGCAATCCTTCCGGGAGAGCGGCGCGGCCTATGCCTCGCTTTTTACCGGCGAGGACAATCCGGCTCGGCTCCTGTACGAATCCGCCGGGTTCCGCTGCGTGCGCCCCTTCGCCATGATGCGGATGGCGCTTCGGGAAAACAATATGAAGAAACCATAAACTTTTTTTCAAAACCGCCCTTTCCGGGCAAAAGAGTTTCTTTCCCTGCTTTACATTTTTTTACCGCTATGGTATACTATCCCGCGGGACACGATCTGCCCAGTGGGGCAAGGTTTGACCAAGCAAACGGAAGGGAGGAAGCGCGGATGCTGGACGACATGAAAGTGCTCAGCCGCATCGCCCCGGACTTGATGGCGGACATTGGCCGCCGGGCGCAGGTGCTTTCCTCCATTGAAAGTATGCAGCCGGTGGGACGGCGCGCCCTGGCCGCGCGGCTGAACCTGCCGGAGCGCGAGGTGCGTGCGGCGGCGGCGGCGCTCAAGGAGCAGGGCCTCATCACCATGGACGCCGCCGGGATGCAGCTGACTCCCGCCGCCATCGAGGTGCTGTCCGGGGCGCATGACCTGAGCCGCGCCATGTTCGGCCTGACGAAGCTGGAACAGGCGCTGTCCCAATTGCTGAATGTGCCGCACGTGGTCGTGGTGTCCGGCAACGCGGACACGGACCCGCAGGTGCTGCGCGAGGTGGGTCGGGCGGCGGCGCACCGGGTGCACAAGCTACTGCAAAGCGGCATGACCCTGGCCGTGACCGGCGGCAGGACGATGAGCGAGATGGCCCACGGCATTCAGTCCGCGACGCCCATGAACGTGATGGTGGTGCCCGCGCGCGGCGGCGTCGGCGCGTCGGTGGAAACCCAGGCCAGCGCGGTGGCGGCGGAAATCGCCCGGCGCATCGGCGGACATTACCGCGTGATGCACCTGCCGGATGCCATGGACGCATCCGCCCTCCAGGAAATGATGAAGCTGCCAGACGTGCGCGAAACGCTGGAGCTTTTGCAGCGGGCCGACCTGGTGGTGCACGGCGTGGGCCGGGCGGACGTGATGGCCCAGCGCAGGCGGCTGAACGCCGACGCGCTGGACGTGCTGCGCAAAAAGCAGGCCGTCGGCGAAGCGTTCGGCGACTTCTTTGACAGCGAGGGAAGGACGGTTCTGCAAACCAGCACCGTGGCCCTGGGCATCGGCAAATCCTACAAGGACAGCAGGATGGTGGCCGTGGCCGCCGGCGAACGCAAGGCGAAAGCCATCATCGCCGCCACCCGCCACGAGAAGCACGATTCCCTCATCACCGACGAAGCCGCCGCGCAGAAGATCGTGGCGATACTTAAGAGTTAGGAGTGAGGAGATAGAAGATAGGAGTTTATCGTGTCTCCAATTTCGTATATATCCGGCTGTCATTACAGCATCTGACTGTATAAACTCCTCACTCCTATCTCCCTAACTCCTAACTGTTCAAAGCGGTACCACAGCCCCCTGGGCTTTGGCATACAAGCTCCGGTTCTCCAAGAATATTTTTAAAAAGGAGTGGCATCTATCATGGCGAAGAAAACCATCGACGACATCAACGTAAAAGGCAAGCGGGTTCTGGTTCGCGTTGACTTCAACGTGCCCATGAAGGACGGCAAAATCACCAACGACAAGCGCATCAAGGCGGCCCTGCCCACCATCCAGAAGCTGATCGCGGACGGCGGCAAGGTGATCCTGTGCAGCCATCTGGGCAAGCCGAAGAACGGCCCCGAAGAAAAATTCTCCCTGGCTCCCGTGGCCGTGCGCCTGGGCGAACTGCTGGGCAAGAACGTTGTGTTCGCCAATGACGATAACGTCGTGGGTGAAAACGCCAAGGCCGCTGTCGCCGCCATGAACGAGGGCGACGTGGTGCTGCTGCAGAACACCCGCTTCCGCAAGGAAGAAACCAAGAACATCGAAGAATTCTCCAAGGAATTGGCGACCCTGGCGGATTGCTATGTGGACGACGCTTTCGGCTCCTGCCACCGCGCGCACTGTTCCACCGAGGGCGTGACCAAGTTCACCTCCCCGAACGTTGCCGGTTACCTGATCGGCAAGGAACTGTCCATCATGGGCAAGGCGCTGGAGAATCCGGATCGTCCCTTCGTGGCGGTTCTGGGCGGCGCGAAGATCGAGGACAAGCTGAACGTGATCAACAACCTGCTGGAAAAGGTCGACACCCTGATCATCGGCGGCGGCATGGCCTTCACCTTCCTCAAGGCCAAGGGCTATGAAATCGGCGAGAGCCTGCTGGACGAAACCAAGATCGACTACTGCAAGGACATGATGAAGAAGGCCGAGGAAAAAGGCGTGAAGCTGCTCCTGCCCATCGACACCGTGATCGTGAAGAGCTTCCCCGATCCCATCGACGCCGAAATCGAAACCTGCGTGGTGGATTCCGATAAGATTCCCGCCGATATGCAGGGCTGCGACATCGGCCCCAAGACCGCGGAACTGTTCGGCGCTGCCGTGAAGGCCGCCAAGACCGTGGTGTGGAACGGCCCCATGGGCGTGTTTGAGAATCCCATCCTGGCCAAGGGCACCCTGGCCGTGGCCCAGGCCATGGCGGACAGTGACGCCGTGACCATCATCGGCGGCGGCGACAGCGCGGCGGCTGTGGAACAGATGGGCCTGGCTCCCAAGATGACCCACATCTCCACCGGCGGCGGCGCTTCCCTGGAATATCTGGAAGGCAAAGTCCTGCCCGGCGTCGCGGCTCTGGACGAGAAGTAATTGAGTTTTTTCTGGGGGAACCATTCTTTGGCCTCCAAAGAATGGTTCCCCCAGAAAAAAACAATAAAGGAGACGATTCCCATGCGCAAGCCGATCATTGCCGGCAACTGGAAAATGAACAAGACCCCTGAAGAAGCGAAAAAACTGGTTGCGGAACTCAAGCCCCTGGTTGCGGACGCCAACGCCACCGTGGTGGTGTGCGTTCCCGCGGTGGACATTTGGGCCGTGAAGGAAGAAATCAAGGGCAGCAACATCCACCTGGGCGCGCAGAACGTGCACTTCAAAGAGTCCGGCGCGTACACCGGTGAACTCTCCGCCGCCATGCTGAAGGAAGCGGGCGTGGAATACGTGATCATCGGCCACAGCGAACGCCGCCAGTATTTCGGCGAAACTGACGCCACCGTGAACCTGCGCACCATCGCCGCCGTAAAGGCGGGCCTCAAGCCCATCATCTGCGTGGGCGAGCGCAAGGAAGAGCGCGAAGCGGGCTACACCGACGCGCTGGTGGAATACCAGACTCTGATCGCCCTGAACGGCCTGAGCGAGGACGAAATCAAGAACGTGGTCATCGCTTATGAGCCCGTGTGGGCCATCGGCACCGGCCTGACCGCCACCGACGAACAGGCCAACGAGACCATCGGCGTCATCCGCGCCGCCATCGCCCGCAAGTACGGCAAGCGCATCGCCAACGCTGTGCGCATCCAGTACGGCGGCAGCATGAACCCCAAGAACGTGAAGGGCCTGATGGCACAGCCCGAAATCGACGGCGGACTCATCGGCGGCGCGTCCCTGAAAGCCCCCGACTTCTCTCAGGTGGTCAACTACGACAAATAATTCCGCGCGAAAAAGCGGCGGGCATTGCGCCTGCCGCTTTTTACGTTTTGGCTTTTTGGCTTGCGCCTATGTCCGCCTGCGGTCGATGCCCTTCCGGCGGTAGTACGCCTCCTTTTCGGCGTACATTCTTTCATCGGAAATGCGGATGAGCTCGCTGATATTCTCGGAGGGAAACTCCTTGCTGGCCGCGAAGCCGCAGGAGATGGAGAGGGACCTGACCTTATCGCCCGACCATTCGGACACCGTCTTTTCAAAGTCCGCTTTGAGCGCGGCAAACTTTTCCTCGTTTATGGTCAGCATCGCCGCGAACTCGTCGCCCCCGATGCGGAAGACTTTTCCGTATTTTCCGTAGCTCTTTTTCAGGCACGCCGCCGCCCCGACGATCATCTCATCCCCCGCCGCGTGGCCCATGCCGTCGTTCGCGGTTTTGAGGCCGTTCAGGTCGGCCGTCACGTAGATGAAATCCTCCGCCAAGGCGGTCATGGACAGGCGCTCCTTTTCTTCCTCAAACGCCCGGCGGTTGAGCAGATGCGTCATTTGGTCGCGGAAGGAAGCGTTGGCGAGGGCCCGCGTGCGCAGCACGATGATGCGGATAGCGGCCAGCAGAATGACGAGCACCAGCAGGCACAGCGCCACGTTCAGCCCAATCACGTTCAGGAATTCCCCGCGCTCGATCTCGCCGTCGCTTTGAACTACCAGATACCAGCCCAGCTTTTCCAGGTACTTGGTAACGACGGCTTTGTCGCCGTCCAGCCGCGTGTAAATGTATTCGCCGTTCGGCTGGCGGTTGAACGCCACGCTGTTCAGGTTCACGCTTTCGATGCTGCGCTCGTCGGTATCCACCTGCACCAGACCGCTTTCGTCGATCAGGCTGAGCTTCACCTTGTATTCGTCCTCCAGCGCGTAAAACATCTGCTGGCTGCCCATCATGTGGACGCCCACGCCGCACACGCCCAGCAGCGTGCCGTCCGTATCCTCCACCCGCGCGTTCACGAACACCGTCCAGGCATCGGACAGGATCTCGTCCCGGTCTACGTCCAAATCGTAGAGCTTTCCTTTTTCCAGGAACAGGGAATACCAATGGTCGTAGGCTGCCCCCTCGGGGTCGATTTGCTTGTGGAGGCCATTGAAGGAATAATACCTCCGGCTCGTCTCCGACACGGCGAAGGCGGATTCATAGCCCAGTCCGTTCTTGATGCCGGACAGGTAATCGCCGATCTTTTTTACGATTTCTTCCTCATCGTACCGTGCTTCATTCCGAAGCAATTCGATGAACAAAGTGTCGCTCGCCATGGCGCGGGCGGCGACGATGGGCTCGGCCAGCTCTCCGCCGATAGAATCGTAGATGCCAGCGGCCAGGACTTTGCTCAAATCCTGCATGTTGTGCCGCGCCATCCCGCGCAGAGACCAGAGGGACACGAACGTGGACAGCACAAAGCAAACCACCACGATCACGAAAGCCAGCTTTGTAATCCTGTTTTTGTCCATACCGCTCCTCTTTTCTGGCCTCTGCCGGATGTTTCGGTTCTCTTACAGCAGGTGCGCGCAGGCGGGGTCAAAGGAGATGAACGCCTGATCGCCCACCTTGTAAATCTTCTTGTTCACGGGGCAGTTGTCGGTGATTTTCACCAGCGTGTCCCCCACGCGGACGTGGTAATTCTGGTAGCTTCCCATGAAGCAGGAGAGTTCCACCTTGCAGGGCAGCATCCCCTCGTCGGCAATCCGGATGGCCTCGGGCCGCACCACGATCTCGCAGTCCGCGCCGGAGGCATAACTCTTCTCCGTTTCCACGGCGACGGTGCCAGTAGGCAATTGCACCGCAACCTGGCCGTTTCCGCAGGAAGCCGCCTTGCCTTTCAGGAAATTGCATTCGCCGATGAAGTCGGCCACGAACTCGCTGACTGGGTGGTAGTAAATCTCCGTCGGGCTGCCCATCTGGGCGATCACGCCGCTCTTCATCAGGATGATCTGGTCGGAGATGGACATGGCCTCGCTCTGGTCGTGGGTGACGTAAATGGCGGTGATGCCCAGGGCCTGCTGGATGCGGCGGATTTCCGTGCGCATCTGCACGCGCAGCTTCGCGTCCAGGTTGGAAAGCGGCTCGTCAAACAGCAGCACGCCGGGCTCCACCACCAAGGCGCGGGCCAGCGCCACGCGCTGCTGCTGGCCGCCGGAGAGTTGATTGGTCATGCGGGCTTCCATGCCGGACAGCTCCACCAGGGCCAGGATATCCTTCACCCGCCGCTTGATTTCGTCCTTGGGCACCTTACGCAGCCGCAGACCGTAAGCCACATTATCGAACACATTGTAGTGCGGGAACAGGGCGTAGCTCTGGAACACCATGGCGGTGTCGCGCTTGTTGGGCGTGAGGGCGTTGATGGGCTCGCCGCCCAGGTAGATTTCGCCCTCGTCGGGGCTTTCAAAGCCCGCGATCATGCGAAGCGTGGTGGTCTTGCCGCAGCCGGAGGGGCCGAGCAGGGTCACGAAAGAGCCGGGGGCAATGTCCAGCGCCACGTCGTGGACGGCGTAGAAATCCTTGCCGGTCTTGGGGTCCTGATAGATTTTGGAAATATGATCGAGCTTTACGCCCTTGGGATTCTTCACGCGCTTGTCGGCCATGATTATTTACCCTCCTTGATTTTTCTGCTGGTGCCAAAGAACTTGATGATGAGGTTCATGAGCAGCACGCTTCCGTAGGTTATCGCAATCAAAATCGTCGCAAACGCGCAGGCGATGCTGAACGCGCCCTTCTCCGCGAATTCGTTGATCTGCACGGTAATGAGCAGATAGCTGGGGGTCACCAGCAGGATGATGGCGGAAATGGCGGTGATGGAGCGCACGAAGGCAGTGACCAGGCCGGAGAGGAAGGAATCCTTAATCAGCGGCAGGGTGACGGAGGTAAAGACTTTCAGGCTGTTGGCCCCCATGTCGTAGGCGCTTTCCTCGATGGACTTGTCGATCTGCCGCAGGGCGGAAATACCGCTGCGGGTGCCCGTGGGCAGGGAGCGCACCACGAACACGATAATCAGAATCAGGCCCGTGCCGTACAGGCCGCTCAGGATGCCGGTGTGGAACAGGCCGTTGGCGAAGCCGCGGATGTAGCCCACGCCCAGCACCGTGCCGGGCACGGCCATCGCCAGGATGGACACGGCCTCAATGAAGCCCTTGGCCTTGAACTTGCGCTTGACCACCAGGTAGGAGATAATCATGGACAGCAGCGCGGTGATGGGCGCGGCAATCAGCGACAGTACGAACGAATCCCGGAACGCCTGCAGGCCGCGGTAACGGGTGAACACCTGCTCAAACCACTTGAAGGTCAGCGGCGTGAAGCGGTAGCCCCAGGTGGGGAACAATGCGCCGATGGGCACGCACAGGTACATCATGATCACGAAGATTGCCGCCAGGGAGCACAGCACGGTCAGCGGGATGGTGACGGATTTGTCCTCGATCAGCATCCTCGCGCGGCTGGCCTTGCCCGTCAGGGTGGCGGCGGTCTTGCGCTCCAGGTAATACTTCTGCACCGCGAACATGGCGAGGGTAATGCACAAAAGCACCACGGCCATCGCCGCCGCGCCTTCCTTGTCCATCGCGCCGGTGATTTGCAGGTAGATGGTGGTAGCTAAGGTGTCGTAGCTGCCGCCAATAATCATAGGGTTGGCGAAGTCCGCGATGGATTCAATGAACGTGACCAGGAACGCGTTGCCAAGGCCCGGCAGCAACAGGGGGAACGTGACGGTAGTGAACACCTTCCAGCGGGACGCGCCCATGTCCCGGGACGCTTCCTCCATGGAAGGGTCGATGTTCTTGAGCAGGCCCTTGAGCATCATGTAGCACACGGGAAAGAAGGTGAGCGTCTGCACGATCACGATGCCCCAGTAGCCGTAAATGTCGTTGTCGTAGATGCCGAGGAGGAAGCGGGTGATGAGGCCCGACCGGCCGAACAGCATAATCATGGACAGCGACAGCACGAACGGCGGGCTCACCACCGGCAGCATGGACACCACCTTGAACAGGCCGCCCACCACCTTGCGCATCTTCACGTACACCTCGACATACGCGAACAAAAGTCCGATCAGCGTAGACAGGATGCCCACCACGAAGCCCACTTTCAGGGTGTTCGTGATGGCGCGGCGGAACGTCCACAAATCGAAAACGCGCTTGAAGGTAGCGAAGGAAAAGCCGTTGCTGCCATACAGGCTGTCCACCAGCAGAATCGCCAGCGGGTAGAGAATGAACAGCGTCAGGAAGGTAATCAGGAGCACGATCGTGGTCATCATGATGGGATCGGCCAGCAGCTTCTTCCGATCCAGCTGTGCGCTTTGACCTTTTGCCATCAGTCACCTTCTCCTTTCTTATCGTTGATTCAGTTCAGGATGATTCGTTTTTCTGAGAGAGGAGGCAGCGTTTATATTCGCTGTGTTTTCACCCAATAAGATATGTACACGCAATAAACAATGTCATCCTGAGCGGAGTGGAGCCATAAGCGGAACGGAGTCGAAGGATCTCCTTCGTGGTGTTTTCTTTTCAGCATTCTGAGCTTCCAGCAATGAGATCCTTCGACTCCGTTCCGCTCTCGCTCCACTCCGCTCAGGATGACAGCACTGCGCCGAACATTAAATCTGCTTGACGACACTGTATCACACTCTCATCTTCTGTAAGCTGAAATTTGTACGCTCCTGCCGATTGAAAAATCCCCGCCCCGGACGGGGCGGGGAAGAACGTTTCCGTTGCTTACCGAAACGATTCTATTGTCGGCTGAAATTATTCAGTCTTGAAGCGGCCGTCAGCGGCGTCGCCCAAAGCGGCCATCACGTCGGCCACGTTCTGCTCGGTGTCGGTCACGGCCTTGGCGAAGTCATAGCCGTCCCACACGGCGTCCAGGGTCAGGCCGAACTGCGCGGCGGCTTCAGGCTGCTGGGCGTTGTCGATGACCAGGAACTGATAGGAACCGGTGTCGTCAGCCAGCTCCACGCAGGCGGGAGACAGGGCGAATTCCAGGAACAGCTTGGCGGCGTTCATGTGCTTTGCGCCCTTGAAGATAGCCACGGGGCCGATTTCGCAGGCGGTGCCGTCGGCGGGGATCACCAGGCCCACGTTGTCGTAGCCGTTGTCCAGGATCTGGGTGATGCCGTCATGCAGGAAGCCGATGCCAATGACGCACTGGCCGGTGCCGACGTTCTTGCTGGGGCCGGAGCCGCTCTTGGTGTACTGCTGGATGTTCTTGTCCAGGGCCACCAGGTAGGCGATGCCATCGTCATGGCCCTTCATCTGGAGCATCAGGTTCGCGGCCAGCTTGGGGGTGCCGGCGGTGTTGTAGTTGGAGAACCAGATCAGGTTCTTGTATTCTTCCTTGAGCAGGTCGTCCCAGGTCTGGGGCGCTTCCAGGCCCAGGCGGGCCAGTTCATCGGTGTTGACCATGAAGCCCAGGATACCGGTGTAGATGCCGTACCAGTAGCCGTTGGGGTCCTTGTACAGTTCGCTGAGCAGGTGGGAAGCGTTGGCGGGCACGTAGCTGTTGTCCAGGAAGCCCTTGGCGGCCAGCGCGTCGTAGGGGTTATTGGTGCCGCCGAACCACACGTCGGCAGAGGGATTGCCGTTTTCTTCCTCGATCTTGGTGGGCACTTCGCCGGTGCTCAGGCGCTGGAACTGGGTCTTGATGCCGTAGAGCTTTTCAAACGCCTGGCAGGCGGCGGCGAGGTAGGGCTCTTCGCAGGAGCCGTACACCACCAGTTCGCCATCGGCCTTGGCGGCGGCGACCAGGTCAGCGTCAGCGCCCACGACGTCTTCCGCGGCCGCGAAGGACACGCAGCCAACCAGCATCAGGGCAGCGAGCAGGAAAGCCAAAAACTTTTTCATGGAAATTGCCTCCTTGCAGTAAAATATGGAATTTGACGGTTTCCGTCTTCATCGCTCATTATAGCCGCAAGCGCGGCCGTTGTCAAGAAAAAGTTTCCGATTCCGCGCGGAAATTCAGCCAGAATGCACAAATCCTATTGCGGTTCGCGCAAATATTTGCTATAATGGTCTGGAATGAAGAAGAATTTTCCATGGCCGCGCCTGCCTGTCAGAAAGCGAGGAAACGACGTGAAGTTTTTGCTTGAGTTCCTGCGTCAAAAGACGCCGAAACCCGGCGCAGATATGCCTGCTTATTTCCGCAAGGCCCTGGCAGTCAATGAAAAAGTGCTGGCGGTTTATTTTCTTTGCTGTTTCGCGCTCGTCGGATTCTCAGCGCGCCGATGGGAATGGGCTCCCGTCGCTTTCTTTGCCGTAACCGTCCTATGCCTTCTGAACGGAAAGAGCATGAATGTACGTTTCAGCGCGGCTTCCTACGCGCTGATCAACGTTTTGTGGTGCGTCTGGTTCAACGTATATCTGGGCTGGACGTACAGCGGCCATCTGCTGTTGCTCCCGGTCGTGATGCTGATTTTCTTCAACATCTATGATCCGCCGTGGTTCAAGATCCTTGCCTGCGTCGCCCTGTTCTGCCTGCGCATGGCGCTTTTCTACCGTTCGCTGTATATCGTGCCGCTCTATCATCTGGGGCAGGGCGCGGGCATTTTGCTCCAGACCATCAACAGCGTCACGCTGTTTGCCATGCTGGCGCTGGACGCCATCCTGTTCAGTTCCAGCATCCAGGATACGGAACGCAAGCTGCGCCTGGACAACCAGGAACTGCACAAAGAGGCGGACACCGACCCGCTCACCCAATTGCCCAACCGCCGCGCCATGATCGACACAATCGAGCGGTTCCAGAAAACATCCCCCAGCGAACCTTTCTCCGTCGCCATCGCGGACATTGATTTCTTCAAGAAGGTCAACGATACTTACGGCCATAACTGCGGGGACTATACGCTGAAAACGCTGTCCGACCTTTTCCTGCGGGCGGCGGGAACAAATTACAGCGTGTGCCGCTGGGGCGGGGAGGAGTTCTGCTTTTTCCTGCCGGGGAAGAATATTGACGAAGCGTGGAACGTGATGTTCGACGTGTGCAACGCGGTCAGGAAAATGCGGCTGCACTTTGAAGAACATGAGTTTTCCATCACGATCACCGTCGGCATCGAAGAAAACGATTACCGTTCCTCCATGGAAGAAATCCTGAACCAGGCCGACAAGAAGCTGTACCTGGGCAAAATCAGCGGACGGGACAGGGTTGTGATGTAGCGTATTGAACAAGGGAATATAACAAGCCCGCCGGGCGAACCGACGGGCTTGTTATGTTCATGCGGTTGGGGTTATTTCTCTTCCCGCTTGTTGAAGATCACGTTGATGATGATGCCCAGGATCAGGCCGGTGGCGATGGAGGAGATGGTCACAGCGCCGAAGTTCAGGGTCAGGCCGCCGATGCCGGTCACCAGGATGGCGGCGACGACGAACAGGTTGCGGTTGTCGTTCAGGTCCACGGGCTGGAGCATCTTGAGGCCGGACACGGCGATGAAGCCGTACAGCGCGATGCACACGCCGCCCACGATGCAGGAGGGGATGGAGTTCACGAAGCACACGAAGGGATCGAAGAAGGAAAGGATGATGCAGTACACCGCCGCGATGGCGATGGTGCTGATGGAGGCGTTACCGGTGATGGCGACGCAGCCGACGGATTCGCCGTAGGTGGTGTTGGGGCAGCCGCCGAAGAACGCGCCGACGATGGAGCCCACGCCGTCGCCGATCAGGGTCTTGTCCAGGCCGGGATCGGTGATGAGATCGCGCTCAATGATGGAGGAAAGGTTCTTGTGGTCGGCGATGTGCTCGGCCAGGGTGACGAACGCCACGGGAGCGAACAGCACGAAGATGCTGATCACGTCGGCGAAGGAGCCGATCTTGTTGGTGGCTTCGGGATAAGCGCCGAAGATGCCCAGGAACGTGAAGCGCGGCACCTTGAAGATCTGCATGTTGTCAAAGGCGGCCAGGTTCACCAGCTTCAGGGCGTCGATATTGGCGGCGTTGCCGATGAAGGTCAGCGCCAGGGCGATCACGTAAGCGCCCAGAATACCGATGATGAAGGGAATCAGCTTCATGCCCTTGCTGCCCTTGGTGGAGGCGTACACGGTGATGACGAACGCGATCACGCCCACCAGGATAGCGACCAGGTTGTAATCGCCCGCGGCGGTATTGTTCAGGTTATTCACCGCACTGCCGCAGAGGGAAAGACCGATCAGGGCCACGGTGGGGCCGATCACCACAGGGGGCAGCAGCTTATTGACCCAGGCGGAGCCGGTCTTTTTGATGATGAGGGCGATGATGACATACACCAGGCCGGCGAACACGGCGCCCAGGAAGATGCCCAGGAAGCCGAACGCCACCGCGCCCGCCAGGGGGCTGATGAACGCGAAGGAGGAACCCAGGAACACGGGGCTCTTTTTCTTCGTGGCGATGAAGAGATAGAACAGCGTGCCGAAGCCCGCGCCGCACAGCGCGGCAGGCTGGCTCATGTATGTGCCGGTGCCGTCCACCAGGATGGGCACCAGCAGGGTAGCGGCCATGATGGCGAGCAATTGCTGGAAGGCGTAGATCAGGTTCTTTCTGATGGGTGGTTTGTCCGCGATGTCGTACACCAGTTTCATCGGTAATGTTCCCCCTGTCAAGAATTTATATTAGCGCCATGAAGCGTTAATATGCTGAATTTGCGCTCATCCTCCGGCCCAAAAGAAAAAGGACTGCCCGGTTACAGGCAGACCCCATGGCGCGGTTTCCCGCGCACGCAAAAGCGTTCCATCGTCTCTTGCCGGTCTCTCTGTACCGCCTTAAAGATGAACCATGGAAAGTATACATGTTTTGGCGATTGTTGTCAATGGGATTTTCGGGAAATTAAAGGCCATCCTTTTTGTTTAAGGTTACCACTCATGTGTTGGCCGTGTGGTTCATGCCACCTTCTATTGTCAAACCGGAAAAAATCGTATATAATGCTTTCAGAGTGAGGTGATCGTATGTCAGGTATGTATTCGATTTCAGACATTCAAAGAACGCTGTCCTCGCTTCCCCTTGATAAGCGGATCAAAAAGCTGGTGCTGTTCGGTTCCCATGCCAGTGGAAACGCCGAAGCGGGTTCTGACATGGATTTTTATGTGGACAGCAATCGTCAATTGACCGGCTTTGCGTTCTTTACGCTGAAAGGCCAGCTGGAAAACGCGTTTCAAAAGGACATCGACTTGATTCCTGATCTGGACGTGATCCCGGATTCCCAGGTGGACAGAGAAATCAAGCGCACAGGGGTGACGGTGTATGGCAATTGACCAGCGGCTCACAATGCTGAAAATGATTCACCAATGCGATAACGCGATGAAATACGCACAGAATATTTCTTACGATGGATTTGTCCAGAATGAACTGTATGTCACCTTTACCGTTTTCGCGCTGACGCAATTGGGCGAACTGGCCACGGTTTTATCCAATCGGACAGACTGCGTCGACCGTTATCCTGATTTGCCGTGGACAGCCATGAAATCCCTGCGGAACCATATCGTGCACGATTATGACGGCCTTCAAATGCAAGTGATCTGGACAACCATTCATACGGATATTCCCCAGCTTCGGGCCCGGCTACAGGAGATACTGTCCGAAATGCAAACAACATAAAAGCCGCTGCCAAATCCTTCTGGCAGCGGCTTTTTTATCTTCAGCTTATTTCAGCGTAATCACCACATGCCGGTTGGGTTCTTCGCCCTCGGAATGGGTGGTGACGGCGGGATGATCCTGGAGGGCGCTGTGCAAAATGCGGCGCTCATAGGGATTCATGGGCTCCAGGCTCACCTTGCGGCCCGTCTTCTGGGCCCGGTTCGCCATGCGATTGGCCAGGCGCACCAGCGCTTCCTCGCGCTTGGCGCGGTAGCCCTCGGTGTCCAGGGTCACGCGGGTGTAGTCATCCTGGCCCTTGTTCACCTGCAAGCTGGTCAGGTATTGCAGCGCGTCCAGCGTTTCGCCCCGGCGTCCGATCAGGATGCCCAGGGTGTCGCCTTCCATGTTCACGCGCACGTTGCCTTCTTCATCGTTCGCCACAGCCACGGACACGTTCACGCCCATCAGCTTGGTCACTTCCTGCAAAAACTCCTGGGCGCGTCCGGCGGCGGTGCCGCGGTCCGCCTGCTCGGCAGGCACGATTTCCTTCTGCTCCTTGGGTTCTTTGGGTTCCTTCGGCGCTTTGGGGGGGCGGGGAGCCTTGGGCTTGCTTTCCTTCTTGGGCTCCGCCTTTTCCTTGGGCGCTTCTTCCTTCGCGGCTTCCGCTTTCACCGTTTCCTCTTTCGGCGCTTTGGGTTCCCGGGGCTTGCGGGGCTTCGCGGGCTTTTCGGCTTTCTCTTCTTTTTCGGCCTTGACGGGCTTTTCCGGTTTTTCCTGCTTGCGGGGTTTGGGTTCATCGGCCTTCATGGCGTCGGCCAGGATGGCGCGGGCCACGTCGTCCGACGCTTCTTCTTCTTTCAGCGTGATGCGCACTTTGGCGAGGCGGGAGCCGAACAGGCCAAACAGGCCCTTGCTGCCTTCCTCCAGCACGTCCACTGTCACGTCGCTGATTGCTACGCCCAGTTCCTCCAGGCCATGGTCAATGGCTTCCTGGATGCTGCGGGCGGAGTATTCGTATACTTTCATTATTTAATGGACCCCTCTCCGGATACAGACTGCGCTTTGCGCTCGTCTTGTTTCTCAAGGATTTTGGTGATGATAACGCTCTGAATCCACATGGCGATGGTGGAGGTGACCCAGTACACGGCGAAACCGGCGTTGGAGGTCAGGCACCAGAACACGGACAGGATGGGGAAGAAATACTTCATGAAGTTATTCATCCCGGCGGCCTGATTGTTCGCGTTTTGCTGGGTCTGCTGGTTTTCGTTCATCGCGGGGTTGAATTTGTATTGCAGCACCTGGCTCACGCCCGCCAGCACGGGCAGGATCAGCAGGCCGTTGTACTGCTTGTACAGGGTGATGGTGAACAGGAAGAAGCTGACGCCGCTCCAGCCGGGCACGGTCGCCACAGCTTCAACGTAGCTGGGCATCTGGCCCAGAGCGGTCAGCATGGTGGTCACGCTGGTTTTCACCGCGTCGGAGGTGGAAAAGTCCAGCGCCGCGCCGCCGACGGAGGCGATGCTCTGCGCGATGGCGGAAACCTGCCCTTCGGACAGCGTTTCATACGCGCGCTGCCACATGTTGGCGGGAATCAGGTTCAGCGCCTGGGCGTTGGGGGCGATGGACGCGAACAGGGAGTCCGCCATCCAGATGTTCTTAACCCACAGGAACCGGTCGGCGGCGGAAATGATGTTGGTTTCCCCGGCGAGGTAGCGGAAGGTTTGCAGGGCCATCTGTTCGTTGGCGATGCCGCGCATGGCGGCGAACATGGCAAACATGATGGGCCAGGTCAGCAGCAGCGGCAGGCACCCGGACAGGGGATTGTAGCCTTCCTTCTTCATCAGCTCGGCCTGCTTCTGCTGGAGCTTTTGCTGGTCTTTGGCGTATTTCTTTTGCAGTTCGTTGATCTTGGGCTGAATCAGCGCCATCTTGCGCATCCCCTTGCGGCTCCTGTAGTCGAAGGGCATGATGATCAGGCGCATCAGCACGGTGAAGATGATGATGGACACACCGTAGTTCCCCACCAGGCCGTTGATGCCCGCAAGGACGTTATACAGGAATTGCTCAATCGCGTTCAAGGATTTTCGTCCCTCCTAATGATAGCGCTGGGGGCCTCGGGCACGGGGTCATATCCGCCTCTGGCGAAAGGATGGCACCGAAGCAGACGCCGCGCGGCCAGCTGGCTCCCCCGCGCCGCGCCAAAACGCCGGATCGCTTCCTCGGCATATTCCGAGCATGTGGGCGTAAATCGGCAGGCATACGGCAGCCCGGGGCTGACCTTTCTCCGGTAAAAGCGGATCACGGAAAGCAGGATACGTTTCATTTCGCGTCGTCCCGATACAGGGCCTGCCTGCGCAGCAGATACCGCAGCGACTGCCGCAGACGGGCAAAGTCCGCTTCCGCGGCGGCCTCCCGCGCTGTGACCACGTACAGTCCCCGGCGAAGGGAGGGCAGTTCCGCCCGGAACGCTTCGCGCAGCCGGCGCCTGACCTTGTTGCGGGTAACGGCGTTGCCGATTTTCTTGCTCACCGAAAACCCCACCATCAGCTTCGGCCCCTTCACAAAGCCCACCGACATTTCCCGGCACGCCCCGCCCTTGCCCTTTTTGTAGACATAGCGAAACTGCCCGTTCTTCCTCAGGCGATACTGCTTCTCCATAAGCTCCCAACTGCGTTGTTGATCGTCCCGTTTGCTTTTGCCCCGTTACGCGGACGCGCGCGCAAAAGCAAACCCGCCCCGCGATTCCATGCTCTTTGGCAAGCGCGGGGGCCAGCACCTTGCGGCCGTTCTTGGTGCTCATGCGGGCACGGAAACCATGCACCTTGTTGCGCTGGCGTTTCTTGGGCTGATAGGTACGTTTCATGAGAACAACAACTCCTTCTAAAATCCGAAATGCCGGATGGCATTATTCTGCGCATTGTGATCCAAACCACCACAAAACAGCCATTATAGTATATCCAGAAGGCCCTCGGATGTCAAGGGATTTTGCAAAGTTTTTATTTGATCGGCGGCTGTTTTCAGATAGGAGAGACAAGATAGGAGAGAGGAGATTGAAGCTGTTCACGCGTCAGGGTGTACGATAAAAGCACGATAGAGCTCCTATCTCCTAACTTATAACTTCTAACTGACTTATTGCTGGCTGGCGTACTGCTGCCGCAGGGCGCGGACAGCCTCGGCCTGCTGGTTCACGCTCATGTCCAGCTGCTCCATGAGCTGGTTGATGGCGTCGTGCACGCGAGCGGTGTAGGCTTCGCATTCGCGGTGGGCGCTTTCCAGCATTTCCTGGGCCTCGGCCTGGGCGCGGGCGACGATTTCGCTGTCCGCCACCAACTGCTGGGCGCGGGCCTGGGCGTCAGCCACCAGGGCGTTGGCGCGGGTCTGGGCGTCGGCGACCATGGCGTTGGCCTGGTCGGTGGAGGACCGCAGGGTCTCGGCGGCGCGGGCCTGGGCGTCGTTCACCATGGCGTTGGCGTCGCTCTTGGCCTGCTCCAGGGCGGTGTTGGCTTCCCGCGTGGCCTTGGTGGTGGTTTCCTCGGCGATGCGGTTGCTTTCGGAAATGATGGCTTCTTCCTGGTCGATGATGGTCTTGGCGTTCTGCACGTCCACGGGGATGCTTTCCTCCAGGCGGCGCATCAGGCTGGAGAATTCCTCTTTTTCCAGCATGATTTTCTTGGTCAGCGGGACGGCCCAGGCTTCTGACAGAATCTGTTCCATACGATCCAACAGTTCAAAGGTCATGAGGCGATTGGTAGACATGATGACATCCTCCTTTAAATATGGGTCACGGTTTTGCAAAGGCTGCCAGAATATCCGGCAAAACCTGAGAGGGAACATAGTTTGAAATATCCGCGCCAAACTGGGCAAGCTGCCGCACCATGCTGGCGCTGATATCAGCGTGATGCGGGGAAGCGGGCAGGAACAGCGTTTCCAGGCCCGGGTCCAGCTGGCCGTTGATGTGGGCCATCATGCTTTCGCTGTCCAGGTCGGCGGCGTTCCGCACCCCGCGCACCACCACGCGGATGCCCGTTTCCCGCGTCAGATGGGCCAGCAGGCCGGGCCAGGCAATGATTTCCACGTTGGGGATTCCTTCGCAGGCGCGTTTCAGCATTTCCACGCGCCGCTCCACAGGGAAAAGCCCCTGCTTGTCCGGGTTGTGCAGCACGCCCACAACCACGGTATCAAAGATGGCCGCCGCCCGCCGGATCACGTCCATATGGCCCAGCGTCACGGGGTCAAAGCTGCCGGGATAGAGGCAGCAGTGTTTTCCGAATTTACCGTTCATCGCCGCCCTCCCCGTGTGTCAGCTGGTAAAAGCCCAGACCCGCCGCGCCGTATTCCCGATGATCCGTCCGCGTAAGCGGCGGCAGAATGTCCGGCGGCGTTTCCCGGCCATGCTCGATGATAATCATCCCGTCCGGTTTCAGCAAACCATTGTCCACAAGCGCCTGGCAGATGGGCACGGTGGACATGCGGTAGGGCGGGTCAAGGAAAATCAGGTCGAAGGCGTCGCGCTTCTTTTGGAGGGCGCTGATGGCGGCGGTGTCCTTCATGCGAAGCAGTTTGACGCTTTCGCCGCAGTTCAGGGTGTCGATGTTCTCCTGAATCACCGCGCAGGCTTTGGCGCTCAGGTCGCAGACGACGGCGCTTTCCGCGCCCCGGCTGATTGCCTCCAGCGCCAGCGCGCCGCTGCCGCCGTACAGGTCCAGCACCCGCGCGCCGTATACCCGGCTGCCCAGAATGGAAAACAGCGCTTCCTTCACCCGGTCGGCGGTGGGGCGGGTGTCCATGCCCTCGGGGGCTTTCAGCTTCCGGGAGCGCATTTCTCCGGCAATGATCCGCATAGCTCAGATGATCTCGTTCTTCTTCTGCGTCCGCGCCTGGCGGGCTTTAATGGCCTTCTTCTTTTTCCGCTGGGCGCGCTTGTTGCTGCTGGAGATGCCGCCGTGAATCAGCGCGCGGCTGCGCGGCCCGCTCAGATACCCGATCGGGAAGCCGATCAGCGGGAGCGGCGCGAGCACCGGGCTCAGCCTGTCCATCCAAAGCAGCAGGTCGGGCCTGTCCGCCGTGGCGATGTTGGCGAAGGGGAAAATCAGGATGCGGGAGACCAGCCGCAGAATGTCCAGCACGCCCATGGAAAGATCCCGGTTGTAAAAGGACAGCGGCGCGACGAGTTCCTCCTGGCTTTCATAACCCGCCACCCAGCGGGGCAGGGATTGCAGGGTGTACACCTGCTTTGTCGCGGTCAGGGCGTGGGGAAGCGTAATCAGCACCACGGGAATGGCGGCGATCAAGGCGATCATCCAGCCTTTGCCCGGATGGAAGCAGCGCTCCCTGTCCTTGGCGTCCACGGGCTTGCCCGCTTCCTGCCGGGCCAGGGCGATTTCGCCGAAGGCCACTTCGCTTTCGCCTAACCGCGAACCATCCATGTACACGATCATGGCGCAAATCACCACGATCAGCAGGTTCATCGCCGTGCGCACCGCGAAGTTGCCAAACTGCAAAGCGCTGCCCACGATCAGATAAATGAACACAAACATGAGGTAATACGCCATCAGGCGCAGGCCCCGCTTCACCGCCGCGCCGTCCAGCAGGCTGCCCTTCAAATACGGCTTAAAGACCAGCGGATTTTTGTTCTTGGCGTTTTTGGATGGATTCTGCATGGAAAACCCTCTTTGTAGGGGCGGATATCATCCGCCCGTGAACACATTATTTATAAGGAAATAATGAACGATAGGCGGGCGGATAATATCCGCCCCTACAGTTGGCTTGGTTCATCTTGATATACGATGGGCACCCTCGCCGTCACCGCCAGCAGCATTTCATAGCTGATCGTGCCGGCCCAGGAGGCCAATTCGTCGGCGGTGATTTCCTCGTTGCCCTGCCGCCCCAGCAGCACAGCAGGAGCGCCGAGGTACAGGTTTTCTTCCGGCACGTCCGTCACATCGGCCATGATCTGATCCATGCACACCCGGCCGATGACCGGGCAGCGCTTCCCGCCGATCAGCACAAAGGCTTTGCCGGACAGGGCGCGGTGGTACCCGTCGCCGTAGCCCACAGGCAGGGTCGCCACCTTTGTTTCCCGCCGCGTCTGATAGGTGCAGCCATAGCTGACGCAGGCCCCAGCGGGCAGGGTTTTCACATAGGCGATTTCCGTATGCCAGGAGAGGGCGGGAATCAGTTCCGGCGCTTCCCTGACCGGCGCGCAGCCGTACAGGGAAATGCCCTGCCGCACCATGCCGAACCGCGCCTGGGGATACCGAAGGCTCGCCGCGCTGGCCGCCGCGTGGATGAGGATGCCCTTGGGCAGCAAGTCCACCATCCGCTGGAAGGCTTCCATCTGGCGGAGGGAGTAAACGTCGCTGCTTCCATCCGCGTCGGCGAAGTGGGTGAACGCGCCCGTCAAACGCACATGGGGAACCGCTTCAATGGCTTTCAGAACGGTTTGCAGTTCCTGTTCCGTGCGCACGCCGATGCGACCCATGCCGGTGTCGCATTTGAGGTGCACATCAACGGTCATTCCCAGCTTATCCGCCGCTTCTTCCAGCATCCGCACGCGCTCCGGGTCAAACACCGTCTGAGTCAGGCGGTTTCTTACGCTGGCCTCCGCCCCGTGCTCGTTCACCGCGCCCAGCACCAGGATCGGCGCTTCCACGCCCGCCTGACGCAGGGCTTCGCCCTCTTCGGGAATCGCCACGCCCAGCCAGTCCGCGCCATGGTTCAGCGCGGTTTTCGCCACCGGCACCAGGCCGTGGCCGTAAGCGTTGGCCTTCACCACCGCCAGCATATGCTGGCGCGGCGCGGTCGCCCGCTTGAGTGTTTCCGCGTTCGCAGCAATCGCCCGCAGATCCACCCGGATGTAAGTTCCCCGATACTGCAAAGCTGCCTCCATTTACATTATAGCATATTATGGCAAAACAGGAAAGAGGGATTTTTTTCAGATAGGAGTTATGAGATAGGAGATAGGAGATGAATCGTGTTTTGATAGAGCGACAATCAGGCTCCTGTCCTCCGGTCTGTCCATATAAATCTCCTATCTTCTATCTCCTCTCTCCTAACTGTTATTTTTTCAGCCCCGCCCGGAACGCCTTCAAATTGGTTTCCAGGGTTTTGGCGGGCACACAGGCGGCGATGGCGGCTTCCCACTTGTCCTGGGGCCAGTCCATGAAGCGGCTGAGCACGCCCAGCAGCACGATGTTGATCGCCCGCGCGTTTCCGGCTTCCTCAGCCAGCTTCAGCGCGTCCAGCAGCACGGTCTTTTCCTGCTTGGGCTCAGCCTTGGGATACTGAGCGTTGCCCATAATGACGGGCATGGGCAGAATCTCCTGGGTGTTGGAAATCAGCACGCCGTCTTTTTTCAGGAAGTATTCCGCCCGCAGCGCTTCCAGCTTTTCAAAGCTCAGCACGAAGTCCGCTTCGCCGGGGTCGATGAGGGGAGAATGCACGTCGCTTCCGATACGCACGTAGGTAATCACGCTGCCGCCGCGCTGGCTCATGCCGTGCACTTCGCTGACCTTCACGTTCTCGCCCATGTCCAGCGCCAGGTAGCCCAGGATTTTGCTGGTGAGCAGGATGCCCTGGCCGCCCACGCCCACGATGATGATATTGGTGTTGTTCATCATTCCTCGCCTCCTTGAATGGCGCCGAAGGGGCACACCTGCTTGCACAGGCCGCAGCCCACGCACAGCGTATGGTCAATGACCACGCCCTTGTCGGTCTTGATGAGCGCCGGGCAGCCCACCTTCATGCACGCCCCGCAGTTGCGGCAGCCCTCGATGTGGGAGGGCTCCTTCCTCCGCTTGTCCAGCAGCGCGCAGGGCCGCCGCGCAATGACGACGGACACGTGGTCGGCTTCGGTTTCTTCCTTTAGTATTTGCGTAAACCGCTTCAAATCATGCGGGTCGCACACGCGCACGGTGGCTCCGATGGATTCGCACAGGGCTTCCAGGTTCAGCTGCGGCGCGGGTTCGCCTAAAATATTTTTGCCGGAAGCGGGGTTCTGCTGGTGGCCGGTCATGCCGGTGATGCGGTTGTCCAGGATCACGGTAGTGGTGGACGCGCCGCCATACACCGCGTCGATCAGCGGCGTGATGCCGCTGTGGATGAACGTGGAGTCGCCCAGCACCGCCACGGCCTTTTTGGAAAACTCCTTGCCCCGGGCCTTTTCCGCGCCGTGGGCCATGCCGACGGACGCGCCCATGCAGAGGGTGGAATCCATCAGGTTAATAGGCGGCAGGGCGCAGAGGGTGTAGCAGCCGATATCGCCAAACACCGTCAGCCCCAGCTTCTTCATGGCGAAGAACGTGGCGCGGTGCGGGCAGCCGGGGCACAGCACCGGGGGCCGTCCGGGCAGCGCTGCTTCGGCGGGCGCTTCCGCGCCATCGCCAAAGAGCTGGCGAATCTTCGCGGCGGACAGTTCGCCCTGCAAGCCGGTCTTATCTTTCCCGGAAACCTCGATGCCCATGTTGCGGATATCCCGCTCGAACACAGGCTCCAGTTCTTCAATCACGACCAGTTTTTCCACCTTGGAAGCGAAAGAACGAATCATATCCTCAGGCAGCGGATAGGTAAGCCCCAGCTTTAACACGCTGGCGTCCGGCAGCGCTTCCCGCACATACTGGTACACCACGCCGCCGCAGACCACGCCGAGCTTGGTATCCCGCATTTCCACGCGGTTGATGGGCAGGGCGTTGGCGTCCTTGGCCAGTTTCTTTTCCCGTTCTTCCACGACAATGTGACGCTTCCGGGCCATGCCGGGCATCATCACATATTTCATGGGATTCTTTTCGTAATCCTTGAGGGGCAGTTCAATCCTCTCCCCCACCTCCACCGGCGACCGGGAATGGGCCAGCCTTGTGGTCAGGCGCAGGAACACGGGGGTGTCGTACTGCTCGGACAGTTCATAAGCCAGCTTGGTATAGTCCAGGCATTCCTGGCTGTCGGCGGGCTCCAGCACGGGGATGTGGGCGCTGCGGGCGATCATGCGGGTATCCTGCTCGTTCTGGCTGGAATGCATGAAGGGGTCGTCCGCCGCCGCGATCACCAGGCCGCCGTTGACGCCGGTGTACGCCGCGGTGAACAGCGGGTCCGCCGCCACGTTGACGCCCACGTGCTTCATGCAGGACAGAGCGCGGGCCCCGACCATGCACGCGCCGAAGCTCGTTTCCACGGCCACCTTTTCGTTGGGGGCCCACTGGCAGTTCATTTCGGGATATTTCGCGCAGAACTCGGTGATCTCCGTGCTGGGCGTGCCGGGATAGCTGCATACCACCCGCACGCCGGCTTCATACGCGCCGCGGGCCACCGCTTCATTGCCGATCATCAGTTTTTTCATGAAGGTTCCCTCGCTTATTCTTGTTCGTAGATCGGGGATTCTTTCCCTCTCATCCTGCCCGGCAAAGCCTGCGCCGGTTCAAATATTGATTATAGCAAAGAATCATGAAAAAGGAAAGTATTAAATTTGTTCCAGGGCCAGCCGGTTTGGCGGACAATGTTACCATTCAGCTATCGCATGATGCTTGTTAGCCGGAGCGAGGGCCTGTGCGATCCGCAGCCTCAATCGGCGCAACTCGCCATGATGGCGAGATTGCTTGTTTCGGCTGA
>CADAKE010000019.1 GCA_902788445.1 uncultured Eubacteriales bacterium | reverse complement strand
AGGAGATTTTAGCATGAGACAGGCGACAATAAAGCGCAGTACCAAGGAAACGCAGATTCAGCTTTCCCTGAACCTGGACGGAACGGGCAAAGCGGAGATTGACACCGGCGTGGGATTCCTGAATCACATGTTGGAATTGCTGGCCTTTCACAGTGGCTTTGACCTGGCGGTTTCCTGCAAAGGCGACACCTGGGTGGACGACCACCACTCCGTGGAGGACATCGGCATCGCCCTGGGCCAGGCTTTATCCGAAGCGTTGGGGGACAAGAAAGGCATCGTCCGATACGGCAATTTCCTGCTGCCTATGGATGAAGCACTGGTGCTTTGCGCTATCGACCTGTCTGGCCGGGACACGCTGGGGTATCAGGTGACGCTGCCCGCGCAGAAGGTGGGCACCTTCGACACCGAACTGGTGAAGGAGTTTATGCTGAGCTTTGTCCGCAATGCCAAAGCTTGCCTCCATTTCCAGATGATGGCCGGGGAAAACACCCACCACATCATCGAGGCCATGTTCAAGGGCCTGGGAAGGGCATTGAAGCAGGCGGTCGCCATCGACCCGGCTCGGGCGGGGGAGACACCGTCGTCCAAAGGCATCCTGTAATGTAGGGGCGGATAGCATCCGCCCGTCAACGCTTTTATAACTTGCATGATGATTTACGGTCAGCGGGCGGATAATATCCGCCCCTACAAGAAAAAGGGGCAATCGCATTGATCGCTATCATTGACTATGGCGTTGGGAACCTTTATTCCCTCAGCCATTCGCTGGCCTTCCTGGGCATTGAGAGCAAGGTGACGCGGGACGAAGCGGAAATCCTGAACGCGGACAAGCTGATCCTGCCCGGCGTGGGCGCGTTCGGCGACGCGCGGGACAAACTCCATGAAACGGGCATGGACGCGCTGGTACTTCAAAAAGCCAAGGCAGGAACGCCGCTTCTGGGCATCTGCCTGGGGATGCAATTGCTGTTCCAAAAAAGCTATGAGTACGGCGAGCATGAGGGACTTGGATTACTGCCCGGCGAAATCTGCCCGCTGAAACCGGATATCCCAGACAATCTCAAGGTGCCGCACATCGGCTGGAATGGCCTGCATATTCTCGGCGACAGCCCGTTATTGGCTGGCATTCAGGAAGGCGACAGCGTGTACTACGTCCATTCCTTCTATGCCAAAGGCGCGGGGAACGCGGTGAAGGCGACGTCGGAATACGGCGTGATGGTGCCTGGATTGGTGCAGCGGGACAATGTGTTTGGGGCCCAGTTCCACCCGGAAAAGAGCGGGCCGGTGGGCCTGAAAATGCTGAAAGCGTTCGGGGAGGGAAGCCTATGCTGATTTTTCCGGCAATCGACCTGCGGGACGGCCAGGTGGTGCGCCTGGTGGAGGGCGATTACGACCGCATGACCGTCTACGGCGACGACCCGCTGTCCACCGCCAAAGCCTACAAAGCGGCGGGCGCGGAATACCTGCATGTGGTGGATTTGGACGCGGCGAAAGACGGCGAGCAGAAGAACTTAGCTGTGATTCAAAAGCTGGCCGCCGAAAGCGGATTAAAGCTGGAGGTCGGCGGCGGTGTGCGGGACGAGGCCAGCGCGAAGCGCTATTTGGACGCGGGCGTCAGTCGGGTGATTCTGGGTTCCGCCGCGATTGAAAAGCCGGAGTTCATGGAAGCGTTGGCAAAGGAATACCCCGGCCAGGTCGCGGCTGGAGTGGACGCGCGGGATGGATTCGTCGCCATCCACGGCTGGAAAACCGTTACGGACATTGTTGCCTATGACTTTGTGAAAAGCTTGCCGGAGCGCGGTATTGATACTGTGATTTACACTGACATTAGCCGGGATGGAAAATTGCAGGGGCCGAACCTGGAAGCATATGATAAGTTAAGCCAAATCCATGGATTAAACATCGTCGCTTCCGGCGGCGTGTCCAGCCCGGAGGATATTGCCGCCCTGGCGAAGCTGAACCTCTATGCCGCCATCATCGGCAAAGCGCTGTACGATGGCCGCATCACCCTGATCCAGGCCATGGAAGCGGCAGGAAAAGAGGCACAGAGATGATCGCCAAAAGAATCATTCCCTGCCTGGACGTGCGCAACGGGCGCGTGGTGAAGGGCACCAATTTTGAGGGCATCCAGGACGTGGCCGACCCGGTGGAGATGGCGAAGTACTACAACGACACCGGCGCGGACGAATTGGTGTTCTATGATATAACGGCGTCGTTCGAGGGCAGGGGTCTGTTTACGGATATCTTGAAGCGCACAGCGGCGCAGGTGTTCATTCCCTTGACCGTGGGCGGCGGCATCAACGAGGTCAGCGACTTTGAGCGGGTGCTGTCCTGCGGCGCGGACAAGGTGAGCGTCAATTCCGGGGCCATCAAAGACCCGACGCTGATCGAGCGCGCCGCCAAGCGCTACGGCGACCAGTGCGTGGTGCTGAGCATGGACGTGAAGCGGGTGGACGGCCAGTTCCGCATCTTCGCCAAGGGCGGGCGCGTGGACACCGGCATCGACGCCCTGCAATGGGCCCACGACGGCCAGGAGCGCGGCGCGGGGGAACTGGTGGTGAACAGCATCGACACCGATGGGGTGAAGCAGGGCTTCGACCTGGAAATGCTGGCGGCGATGGCAAAACAGGTCACCATCCCCATCATCGCCTCCGGCGGCGCGGGGAAGATGGAGGACTTCAAAATCCTCTTTGAGTCCGTGCCCCAGGTGGACGCGGGACTGGCGGCTTCCATCTTCCATCGGAAGGAAGTGCCGCTGCCGGAACTGAAAAGGTATTTGGGGGAACAGGGCATTCCGATGCGTATTTTACGGGAGGAATAATAAGATGAATATTGACGATCTCAAGTTTGATGAAAAAGGTTTGATTCCAGCGGTCGTCCAGGATTACTTTTCCAAACAGGTGCTGACGGTGGCTTACATGAACAAAGAGTCCTTGGAAATCTCCATGCAGGAGGGCCGCACCTGCTTCTTTTCCCGCTCCCGCCAGCAGCTTTGGCGCAAGGGGGAAACCAGCGGCAACACCCAGGAAATCGTGACCATCAAGGCGGACTGCGACCTGGACGCGCTGGTGGTGGAGGTGATCAAGAAGGGCCCCGCCTGCCACACCGGCAGCGAAAGCTGCTTCTTCAATCCGGTGTATCAGAGCGAGACCCAGCAGGACTTTTCCATCGGCGCCCTGTATGAACTGCTCAAAGGCCGCAAAACCAACCCCAAGGAGGGCAGCTACACCACCTACCTCTACCAGAAGGGCATCGACAAGATCCTCAAAAAAGTGGGGGAGGAATGCACCGAGGTGATCGTCGCCGGGAAGGGCGGCGACAAGGCCGAAACCATCTTTGAAATTTCCGACCTGGCTTACCACGTGATGGTGCTGATGGTGGAAATGGGCATCGAACCCAAGGATATTTTCGCCCAGCTTGCCAGCCGCCATGTGGTCGACCATAAGGTGAAGCAGGAAAAAATGCAATAAAATGAAAGAACGCTGAGCAATGCTGAGCGTTCTTTTTCGTTATCCAAACTTCATCACCTTATGCCCCAGCCGGTAGGCGCTGACGAGCACGCGCTTTCCGATTCCGCTCTGCCAATGGGCCATCCGGCCGATGGGGTTGCGGAGAATGGCTTTGTAAAAATCCGCGTCCCAGTCCCGGATCGTGCGCCACATGGTTTCGTTGAGCTTTTTCCCCTCGCCGGATTCCGCAATGTGATGCAGCGCGCAAAGCGACCAAAGCTGGCCCGACACGTTGTTGATCATGTACTGCCGCAGGCGTTTGGGCTGCCGATTGAGTTCCGCCATGCGCCAGGAGGTGGCCATGGCGGTGATCATGTTGTTCAACTGATCCAGACGCCGGATCAGGTTCTTCTCGTTCACGGACTGGTCGTCCCGGCCCACGTTATAGGCATACACATCTTTGTGCAGGTACAGCAGCTTTTTCACCCAGGGCAGCGGCTGGTAGGTGTACAGGTTGTCCTCGTAGAAGGTATGCTCCGGCAGGGTGTACCCATGCTCCCGCAGCATCCCCACGCGATAGACCAAACAGTGGATCATGAACTGGTTGGAGGGGCTGAAACGCCGGCAGTCGTCCCAGGAAAACAGCCTGCCCTGGGGGAAAGGCCCGGCGTAGTTGATGCTGAACACCGCCTGCTTTTCGCCGTGGTCGTACACATAATCATGCACCACCAGGTCGGCCTGCGTATCCGGTTCCGTATGCTCCCGCAGCAGATCAAGCAGCGCTTTGAGCCCTTCCGCGTCCAGCCGGTCGTCGGAGTCCACGACTTTGAAATAAATCCCCTTCGCGGTTTCAATCCCCCGGTTCAGGCCGGAGCCGTGGCCGCCGTTCTCCTGGTGGATTACCCGGATGATGGACGGATGCTCCTTTGCCAGACGATCCGCAATCGCGCCCGTTTCGTCCTTTGACCCGTCGTCCACCAGCAGCACGTCCATTTCCTCGCCGCCCACGATCAGGCTATTGACAGCTTTTTCCATATACGCGGCGGAATTGTAGCACGGTACAACGACGGTTAATAGTTTCGCGTTCGGCGCGGTTGCTTCGGATTGCGGCATGGTTTCCCTGACCCTCCTGATTGATTCTGCAAGTGGTATTATATCGGGAATGAACCGGATATGCAAGAGCCGCGGCAAAAAAACGCCTCAAGCCGCGCGCCGCATATGCCGCTTCAGCAGAAACCGGGGCAAAAGCGTCCTTCCGCCTTGCCCCGGTTCTTTTGCTGAGGCTGTTATTTCACCGCTACAGGCGAAAAGAAGAACAGCGCCACCGCGCCGGGGCCGACGTGGGAGCCGGTGCCGGGCTCATAGCAGCGGATGAGCACATCCTTGAGGTCGCGCTTTTTCTTTAACTGATCGGCCAGATACAGCGCGTCCTTCTCGCAGTCGCCGTGGGCGATGGCCACAATATCCTGACTGTCATTCGGCGCGTGCCTGTCGTACAGGTCGGCGAGGGCCTGGAGGGACTTTTTCCGTCCAATCACCTTGCCGCAGCTCACGATCTTCCCGCTCGCGTCGCCCATGAGCAGGGGCTTGATGTTGGCGAGGGAGCCGATGCGCGCGGTCAGGCTGGAGATGCGTCCGCCTTTGTGGAGGAACATCAAATCATCCACCGTAAAGAACTGGCACATCCGGTTCTTGTTTTCTTCCGCCCATTCGGCGGCGGCATCCAGGCTCACCTTCGCCGAGCGCATCATGGACGCTTTCAGCGCGAAGATGCCCTCGCCAAAGGACGCGGCCAGCGTGTCCACTACCTTGATGACGCGGCCGGGATACTTCTTCATCAGGTCGCCCGCGGCCTGCACGGCGGCGGCGCAGGTGCCGCTGATGCCGCTGGACATGGCGACGTACAGGATATTCTTCCCGGCCTTGACGATGGGTTCAAACGCCTGGACGAACTGGGCGCAGTTGACCATGGAGGTCTTGATGGGGCCGGTCACGCGCAGCTTGTCATAAAAGCTGTGGCCGTCAAACACTTTGGTATCATCATACGCGGGCATCTCGCCCGCGTCGGTCAGGCAGGTCAGCGGAACCACTTCGATCTTCGCCTCGTGCGCCAGGTCGGGCGTCAGGTTCGCGGAGGAGTCCGTCAGGATCGCGTAGTCTTCCATTTGAAATCCCTTCTTTTTCATCTGGTATCAAAAACTATGTTACAGCATTTTCGTAATAAAGTCAAGCGAAACGCAAAATAAAATGATGGCGTTTCGGAGATTTCTGTGTTATAATTGCGTCATGAAGGGGGCATGGGCATGGTGCAAAAAGAAACACTGCGGGAAAAGCTGCTGCAATGGGAAGGACTGCTTTCGGAATATTCGCTGCCCGCGTGGGAGGCGTTTCCCGCGCTGCCGTTATATATGGATCAGGTGGTTTTCCTGCTGAACCAGTATTTGACCCTGCTGCCCGAGCAAGCGGAGCAAAAGCAGGTCACGCCCGCCATGATCAACAATTATGTGAAGCTGAAAATCATCCCGCCGCCAATCAAAAAGCGGTACGGCCGGGCGCACCTGGCGTATTTGATCATCGTGTGCGTGTGCAAGCAGACGATGAACACCAGCGACATTCGGAAGCTGATCCCCCTGTCGCTCTCGGAAGACGCGGTGCGGGAGGTCTATGAGGACTTCATCCGCGCCTTCCAGGAGATACAGCGGTACTTCCGCCAGGAGGTGCGCAAGGCGGTGCGGCCCGTGTTCTCCGAGGAGAACGAGCCGGTGACGCATCTTTTGTTCCGCACGGCGGCGACGGCGAATTTGACGACGCTGCTGACGGAAGAAATCCTGCAACTGGACGATGGAAAGACGCCCACGCAGGAGCAGAAGCCGTAGCTTTTTTCCAGGTTTTTTCAGCTTTATTTGCCTACGCAGAAGCGGGAAAAAATATCGTCGATCAGCTTTTCGTCCACCTGTTCGCCGGTCACGCGGCCCAGGGCGGACAGCGCTTCCTGCAAATCAATGACCGCCAAATCCACCGGCGCGCCGTTTGCGCAGGCATCGGCGGCGCGGTGGAGCGCTTGGGCAGCTTCCCGGGCCAAACGGATGTGGCGCTGCTGGGTCAGGGCGCTTTCGCCCGCGCCCGCGCCATAAGCCGCCACGCGCTTTTCCAGGAGGTCAAGCCCTTCATTTGTCTTGGCGGACAGAACCACAGGATTGTCAAAATCCTGGGGGTGTAAAACGAGTTCCCGGTCGCACTGGTTCAGTGCGATGATGCGCGGCGCGTCCCGCGTGTCCCGCAAAAGCTGTTCGTCCTCCGGCGTCAGGGGTTCCGACGCGTTGAACACCGTGATGACCACGTCCGCCCCGGCGATGGCCTGGCGGGCGCGGTCGACGCCGATGCGCTCGATCACGTCAGCCCCTTCCTCGCGCAGCCCGGCGGTATCGGCAAAGTGCACCCGCAGGCCGTCGATCATCACATCGGCGCGGATGATGTCCCGCGTGGTGCCGGGAATGTCGGTCACGATGGCCCGTTCCTGGCGGGCGAGGGCGTTCAGCAGGGAGGATTTGCCCACGTTGGGCCGCCCGCAGAGCACCGCTTCCAATCCCTGTTCCGCGATGCGCGCGCCGCGCTCGTCGCAGGCCGCGTCGAGCTTTTCCGCTAGCCGCCGTGCGCCTGCTTCCAGGTCGGCCGCCGCTTCCTCCATGGTGATTTCCTCGGGGTAGTCGATGGCCGCCGCCGCGCCGGAGAGCAGGGCGATCAGTTCCTCCTGCGCCTGCCGGATGAACCCGCTCACGCCGCCCTCCAATTGCCGCAGCGCCGCCCGCGCGGCCCGGCCGCCCTCCGCGGAAATGAGCGCCATCACTGCCTCCGCCCGGCTCAGGTCAATGCGGCCGTTCAGGAAGGCGCGTTTGGTAAATTCCCCCGGTTCCGCCGCGCGAACGCCCAGGGCGTATAAGGCGTTCAGCACGCTGCCCGCCGCCCAGGAGCCGCCGTGCAAATGCAGTTCCGCCACGTCCTCCCGCGTGTAGCTGCGCGGCGAACGGAACAGCACCGCCATGCATTCGTCCAGCGTTTCTCCGTTGAACGCCACATGGCCGTAATACATTTTATGGCTTTCCCACAGCTGAACGGGCACAAACAGCCGGTTCAGCATTTCTTCTGCCCGCGGCCCGCTGACCCGGACAATAGCGATGCCGCCTTCTCCCGGTGCCGTGGCCAGCGCGGCGATGGTGTCATTTGAAAACATGGTGGATAACCCTCCGAGAAAACGTGTATCAATCAAGAGAGGAGTTAGAAGAGAGGAGAGAGGAGTTTTATATTGTCATGCTATAGTAAACGACAAAAATGGCTGCATTTGCAGTGGAGAAATATTCATGCAATCAAGCCACACTGTCATCCTGACCGGAGCGGAGGCGAGAGCCGCAGCGGAGTGGAAGGATCTAAAAGCTGGACGTTTTGTTGCTTGGCTGAATGTGTTATTCTCTGATCCTTCCACTCCGCTGCGGCTCTCGCCTCCGCTTCGGTCAGGATGACATTGTTACTTTGTTTCTTGTTCAAAGAGCAATTTATTATTTCGTTTACTATAAAAACGAAAGCCGGGCTTCCGTTCGCTGATTTTCATGACAAAACTCCTATCTCCTATCTTCTATCTCCTCACTCTTTTTATCCCCACAGCAGCGACAGCGCGGGCACCATCTGCTTTTTGCGGCTGACCACGCCCTTGAGGAACAGGCGATTGCCCTCAATGTTATTCACGTTGAACGCCTGGCGGAGGATTTCCTTATCGCCCACGAAAACCAGTTCCGTGCCTTCGCGCAGCACGTCCGTGATCATGAGCAGCACCATGTCGTAGCCCCGGCTCGTTTTCAGCTTATCCATTTCGGCGAGGAATTCTTCCTCCCGCTCGATCATGTGCTCCGAGTCCATGGTGGTGATCTGGCTGATGCCCAGCTTGTGGTCGCCCAGGTGGAATTCCTTAAAGTCGGTTTGCAGCAGGGCTTCCGCGCTCTTGTCGGCGGAGGAGGCGGAGAACACCTCCTTGCCCAATTCGTCCAGGTCGAGCCCGGCGATGCGGGCCAGGCGTTCCGCGATGCGGCGATCCTTGGGCGTGGTGGTGGGGGATTTGAACATCACCGTGTCGCTCACGATGGCGGCGGCCATGAGGCCCGCCAGCTTTTCGCCCGGCATGAGGCCGTGCTCCTGGAACATGGTGGCCACGATGGTGGTGGTGGAGCCGACGGGCTCGTTGCGCATGAACACCGGATACCCCGTCTGCACGTCGGCCAGCCGGTGGTGGTCGATGATGCCGACCAGTTCGGCCTGATCCAGACCCGGCACCGCCTGGCCCACTTCGTTGTGGTCCACCAGCACGATGCGCTTGCGCTGGGGTTTGAGCAGATGATAGCGGCCCAAAGTGCCAATCACGTTGTTCTCCCGGTCGAGCACGGGGTAGCTGCGGTAGCGGCTTTGCAGCACGGTTTCCTGCACGTCGTCCAGAAAATCGTCCAGATGGAAGCAGACCAGGCCGTCCGTCTTGGCGATGCGGCCCACGGGGGTGGCCTGGTACAGCATCCGCGCGGCGCGCCAGGCGTCGTAGGGCGTGGCGATCATGCAGGTGGGGGAGGAGATGCCCAGGTATTTTTCGGCCAGGTTGCTCTGGCACAGGATGATGCAGCTTGCTTTCAGCTTCAGCGCTTCCTCCACCACGTCCTCCTGCTGGCCGCAGAGCACCACCGCGCCTTCCTTCACGCCGCGCAGAATCCCGCCGGGCGTGGGCAGGGCGATGACGACCTCGCCGGAAATGGCGTCGAACACGTCCTCATCCCGGTTGATGATGTGGCCCTCCAGCGCGGACAGCACGTTGAAGATCGGCGCTTCATGCAGCATCGGCACCTCGATGGCCTTCATGTCGCTTTCCGCGATGCCGCCGGTGCTGACCATGCCAAAAAGCGTGCCGTCCTCGTTGGTGACGGGCAGGGTGGACAGGTTGGGATTCTTCTGCAAAATCTCCCAGGCGTGGCTGACCGGCACGCTGACGCTCAGGCGCGGCGGGCGGTCAAACTCAATGTCCCGCACCTGCGTGCGCACGGTGGACAGCAGCATGGGCGGCTGAAAGCCGAAGCGGTTGAGCAGGTAGTTGGTTTCGTCGTTCGGCGGGCCCAGGCGGGCAGGCACATAATCGTTTTCACCAATGGCGTTGCACAGGCTGGCATAGGCCATGGCGGACACGATGGAATCCGTGTCCGGGTTGCGGTGGCCGCAGACGTAAGTAATCGGCTGCATGGCGTATCCTCCTTTGCGGATTTGAGAAAAGCAATGAATTTGAGGGAGCAGAGTTCAGAGTGCAGAGAGGATAGATGCTAATAGGAGAATGGTCTTGTATCACGACTAGATTCTCTGTACTCTGAACTCTGAACTCTGTGCTCTGTACTCTCCTCCTCTGATAATTTCAATACATAAAAGGATTTAAAGCCCCGTCCGTTCCGCCAGCCACACCCGCATTTCGCCCTTGCCGCGATTGTTCCAGGCGAAGTAGGGAACGAGGTTGATTTCCACGTCCTCCGTTTCCGGGGGCACCCAGGGCATATAGAGCGGCGCGTTTTCACCCGGCTCCTTCACCCGCTTGCCGGGCAGGGTGATGGCGGGCACGGTGAGGCCGTCGATCATGACGGTCTTTTCCCGGGCTTCGGCCACCTGGTCAGGCAGGGCGCGGAGCAGGTGCAGGCGCTTTCCGTTGTCCGCTTCCTCGGCGCAGAACACCAGCGGGCCGCGGGTGAAGCAGACCATGTTCATCACTTCCTTGACGAGCGGCGAAGCCTTGACGGCTTTCACCGGCATGGTGAAATGGATGGTGATCTGGTCGCCCTGCTTCCAGATGCCCTTGGCGTAGAGATAGCCGTTTTCGCTCCAGCTTTTCACGCCCGCCGGAATCTTCACCTGCGCGTTGCCCGCCCAGGCGGGGTCGCGGAAAGCCAGCACGCCCTGGGCCTGGCCCTCGGTGACGGCGATATGCACGTCGCCGTTTTTCATTAAATCGGCTTCCATACGAAGGGAAAGGGGCGCGCCGCCCAGGTTCACGGTGATATCGCTGCCGATATAGAGATGGAAGAACAGCGTATCTTTGGTCTGCGTGACGATGTACTGCCCCAGGGAGGAAACGATGCGGGCAATGTTCGGCGGGCAGCAGGCGCAGCCGAACCACTTCTGCCGCACGGGCTTTACGTGGGACAGCCGCGTGTCGGTTTCGCAGGCGGCGGGGTCAACCTCCAGGGGATTGACGTAGAAGAAGCTTTGCCCGTCCAGCGCCATGCCGGAGAGGACGGTGTTGTACAGCGCCTGCTCCATCACGTCGGCGTAATTGCTCAGGGGCTTTAATTGCAGCATCCGGCGGGCGAAGAAGGCCAGGCCGATGGCGGCGCAGGTTTCGGAATAAGCGGTATCGGCAGGCAGGTCGAAGGGCCGGGAGAAGGCTTCGCCCACGTGGGTGCCGCCCACGCCGCCGGTAATATACAGCTTTTCGCCGACCACTGACTGCCACAGCCGATCGCAGGCCGCTTCCATGGCCGCGTCGTCGCAAATGCGGGCCTCGTCCGCCATGCCGCTGCACAGGTACATCTGCCGCACCGCGTGGCCGACCGCCTCGTCCATATCCTTCACCGGCTTGTGCGCCTGGTAATAAGCGTAGCTCTCCGCTGAAACGGGCAATTCCGGCTGGCCCTTTTCCTGCCGGCGGCGGTTGTCCTCGAGGGCGAAGGTGCTCGGTTCTGTGCCGCGCACGTCCAGGAAGAACTTCGCCAGGTCGCGCCACTGGGTTTCGCCCGTTTCCTCGTACAGCCGCATCAGCGCCATTTCGGCGATCTCGTGGCCGGGACAGCCGCGTTCCTTGTCCGGGCCGTACTTGCTGGCAATGCATTCCCCGAACCGCCGGGCGGCGTTCAGCAGGTCGTCCTGGCCCGTGGCCTGGCGCCAGGCCACGGCGGCTTCGGTGAGATGGCCGAAGCAATACAGTTCATGATGGTCGCGCAGGTTGGTAAACGCCCGCTCCCGCCCGGTGAGGGTGTAGAAGGTGTCGAGATACCCGTCCTCCTCCTGGGCGGCACAGATCATGTCCACGGCCTTCTGCGCCTGGGCCTGGAGCGCGGCGTCGGGGCGGATCATCAATTGGTACGCCACCGCCTCCAGCCACTTATAGCCGTCGCTGTCCTGGAACACAAAGCCGTAAAAGGCGTCCTCCAAGGGCTGCTTGCCCTGCTCGGGCAGGGTTTCGATGCCAGCGGAGGAACGGCTCGGAATAAACAGTTGCCCCGCCTTTTTCGCGGCGACCGCGCGGGCGGCGGCCCGCATGTTGTGGGCCCACCAGCTGGGCGCGGCGTCGGGAATCTGGTCGTTGAGCGCCTTCCACTGGTAGGGAATCACCGCCTGGCGGATGAGGCCGATTTCCCGCGCCCAGAAAGGGTCGATCACCTTTACTTGGCTGAGCGGCAAGGTCTGGGAAGAATCCGAACGCATAGCTTTCGTACCTCCTTGGTTAGGTCATGGTCAGGCGGAACGCCACGGGCATGTCGCTGGTGAGTCCGGGCGCGGAGATGCGCAGGCCCTGTTCGTCCCGGTTCCAGGAAATTTTCCCGTCGTAGCCCAGGGGTTCCACCCGGTCAATGCCGCCGATGAACGCTGGCAGGGACAGGGAGCGGACGGTGATTTCCCCGTTCTCCGGCCAGGCCATGGCGATGGCGTACAGGCAGCCGCCCTTCACGGTGAAGCGGATATCCTGGGCGGTATACTGCTTTTCCTTGCTTTCAGCGAACTGGCCTTCCTCGATATTGGTCGGCCCTTCGCCGAACACGCGCCAGGGGCGCGTGCCGTAAATCGCTTCGCCATTTATTTTCAGCCACGCGCCGATGGCTTTCAGCACCGCCGTATCCTCCGGGCTGATGGTGCCGTCCGCCTTGGGGCCGACGTTGAGCAGCAAGGTTCCGTTCTTGCTCACCACGTCGATGAGCGTCCGCACCAGATCGACCGGCTTTTTAAAGTCGTTCTGTTCCGTGTAGCACCAGCTGTTCTTGGCGATGGCGGTGTCCGTCTGCCAGAAGAAGGGCTGGGTGGCGGCGAAGTGTCCGCGCTCCATGTCCGGCACGGCGGTGCCCAGCATGAAGGTGTCCTGCTTGTAGTTGATGGCGGGCTGCACGCCCCATTCCGCGGAACGGTTGTAGTAGTACGCGGCGAACTTCTTGAGGTAGGGCTTCATCACGGTTTGCAGAATCCACCAGTCAAAATAGATCACCACGGGGTGGAAGCGGTCGACCAGCTCGCAGCAGCGCAGCAGCCAGTCCTGCATAAATTCCTCGCTGGGCGGGCATTCGGCGTCGCGGTTGAAGTGGTCTTTGGGCTCGGGCATGGAGGGCCAGTACAGGTCGTCCCGGTCGATGGGGTCGCGCATGTCGGAATCGAATTCCTTGCCATGGCCCAGGAAAAACCAGTGCTCGATGCGGTGGCTGGAAACGCCCATAGGGATGCCCCTTTCGTCCAGCGCCTGCTTCAGTTCGCCGGTGGTGTCCCGGCAGGGGCCCATTTCGGCGGCGTTCCAATGGCTGATTTCGCTTTTGTACATCTGGAAGCCGTCGTGATGCTCGGCCACGGGAATCACGTATTTCGCGCCCGCTTCCTGGAAGAGATCGGCCCAGGCGGCGGGGTCGAACTTTTCGGCCTTGAACAGCGGGATAAAATCCTTGTAGCCGAAATCCTTGTGGGGGCCGTAGGTTTCAATGTGGTGCTTGAATTCCTCGCTGCCCTGGATGTACATGTTCCGGGGATACCATTCGTTCCGGAACGCGGGCACGGAATACACGCCCCAGTGGATGAAGATGCCGAACTTGGCGTCCTGATACCATTGCGGTGCCTGGAACTGGGACAGGGATTGCCAATTGTCCTGAAATTTTCCCTCGGCGATCACGCGGTCAATTTCCTCAAGCCTCGCGGCGCGGTCAGCGGCGGTCATACGGATTCCTCCTTTAGTATTGTTGAAAGGTTTGCGGCGCGGGGATTTCGCCCCGGCCCCAGCGTTCCGCCTCATGCAGGCAGGAAATGAGTTGATCGGTGGTCAGCTCGCGCTGGCCGTATTTTTCTTCTCCCACCACGCCCGCCATGCCGTGCCAGAGGCAGGCCAGGGCGGAGCGCTCAAGCGTTTCCATCGGGCCAAGATCATGGAGCAGCGCGGCCAGGATGCCCGTCAGCGCGTCGCCGCTGCCGCCTTTGGCAAGGGCGGGGGAGCCGACGGTGTTGAGATAATACTTTGGTTTGCCTTCTTCGATTTTGCAAATCACGGTGACGTCGCTTTTCAGTACGGCGGTGCAGCCGTATTTTTCTGCCAGCGCCCGCGCGGTTTCCAAGCGGTCAGCCATGATTTTTTCCATGGGCCAGCCCAGCAGCCGGGACGCTTCGCCGGGGTGCGGCGTGATGATGGCGTTTTCCCCAAGCTTCATTTCATGCTTTGAAAGCAGGTTCAGCGCGTCCGCGTCCCAGACGGAGGGCTTCTCCGGGTTCCAGAGCCTTAGAATACTCTGCCAGATTGCTTCACTCTGCCCCAGCCCGCAGCCTACGGCGAACACGTCGCAGGCAGGTGGGTTTTTGATTGCATCCTGAATGTCCATGCACATGGCGTTGGGAACCAGCGTTTGCAGGATAGGGATGATTTCCTTTTCGCAGGCAATCGTGCTCAATCCCGCTCCTGCGGTGACGGCGGCTTTGGCGCACATGGCGGCGGCTCCGGCCATGCCCAGCTTGCCCGCGTAAATCAGCACGCGGCCGCTGTCCCCTTTGTGGGCGGTTCTTTTCCGCGCGTGAAGCAAGCGTATGGCGGGAGGAGCAAAGACACGGCAGGTGGGGTCATACGTCATTTCCTGCAAATCAAACATGCCCCATAATCCAATATCCGCAGTCACGATTTTCCCGACGCTGTCCCGTTTTTCGGTCAGGTACAGGCCGGGCTTTGGCGCGTGAAAGGTCACAGTCACATTCGCGGAAATGCGCGCGCCTGGCGCATCGCCCGTCGTTCCGTCAATGCCGCTTGGAATGTCCACGGCAATCACGGGTTTTCGCCGCGCAAAATCACTGGCCGCCGCGTGAATCAGCCCGCTGGTCAGCGCGTCCGGTTCGCCCCGCAGGCCCGTGCCCAGAAGCGCGTCCACCGCGCCGTCAAAGTTTTCAGCGAACCCCGCTTCCCTGAAAGGCAATTGTTTTTCCGGCATTTCCCGCAGGTTGAGAACAGGAACCCCCAGCTTTTCGGCCCAAACCCGGTTGGTTTTCGCGTCCGGTGTTTTGGGCTCTCCGGTCAAATAAACCGTGGGCTTGCCTCCGCGCATGGCGAATAAGCGGGCGGCTGCCAGGCCGTCCCCGCCGTTGTTGCCTGTGCCGCAGAGGAATAAAACCCGCTTTTGTTTACAGCTTCCGCCCAGAGCTTTTTCCAGTTCGTCAATCACAGCGATGGCCGCGTGCTCCATGAGCAAGAGGCTGGGAACGCCCAGGGCAAACGCTTTTTGTTCCGTGCGGCGCATTTCTTCCGGGGTCAGCACATCGTAGCAGAACCGCCAGGAATCATCATACAGCATGATAAATTATCCGTTCCTTTCCGCGACGCACACCGCCGCCGCGATGCCTGCCTCATGAGTGATGGAAAGATAAAAGGAGGAGACGCGCCTGTCCTCCGCCAGCCGCGCGTATTCCCCGGACAGGGAATAATACGGCGCGCCCTGCGCGTCGTGCAGCACGGAAATCTCTTTCAAATCCGCCGCGATGCCGACGCCGAGGGCTTTGCCCAGGGCTTCCTTGGCGGCGAAGATGCCCGCCATGGTCTGGGCCGCGCTTTTTCCTTTCCCCTGAATGTATTCCCGTTCCTCCGCGCTGAAAAAACGGGCGAGGAACCGCCCGTCAGAAATCAATTTCTCCATGCGCGAAATCTCGCACACGTCCAGCCCCACGCCCGCGATCATGGCTGGGTATACAGCAGGGCGTTGGCAATGGCCCTGGCGGTCACCTCCGCGGCGGCGGCGCACAGCTTCACGAAATTGACCTCCGCGCCCGTGCGGCCCGTTGCGAGGGCGAACATCGTGTCGCCGTCCATCTGGGTATGCACCGGGCGGATGGCGCGGGCCAGCCCGTCGTGGCTCACGTCGGCCAGGCGGTTGGCCTGCTCTTTGTTCAGCTTGCAGTCCACGGCCACCACGCCGATGGTGGTATTGCTGCCAGGGGCGGGAATGCGAATCTGCTGGGGTGCCGGGGCGTGGCCGTACAAAAGCCCTTCGGCCAAAACCGGCGTGCCGTCCGGCATGTGGGCGCAGCCCAGCACCTGCCGGGTCTCGGGGTGGTACACGTCGCCCACGGCGTTCACCGCCACCACCGCGCCGACGGTCACGCCCTCGGGCAGGGTGATCGACGCTGAGCCGATGCCGCTGTCCTGTGGCACAGCGCCTGGCACCAGCTTGCCCACCGTGGCCCCCGTACCCGCGCCGACCTTGCCCTGGCTCATGCCCTTGGCGGCGTTCATGCAGGCAGCGCGGCCCATCGCCGCGTCGGGACGGATGGAGGGGTCGCCCACGTTCAAATCAAACAGCACCGCGGCGGGCACGATGGGCACATGCACGTTGCCCATGTCCATACCGCAGCCCATCTGCTCCAGATACCGCATCACGCCGCCCGCCGCGTCCAGGCCAAAGGCGCTGCCGCCGGAGAGCACTACGGCGTTCACATGCTCCACTAAATTGCCGGGCCGGAGCAGATCGGTTTCCCTCGTGCCGGGAGCCGCGCCGCGAACGCTTACGCCGCCAATGGCCCCTTCCTTGCGGCACAGCACCACGGTCACGCCCGTTTTGCCCCGCTCGCTCTGGGCTTGGCCCACGCGAATGCCATGCACATCCGTAATATCGCCGGGATAATAATTCATAATTCACCTCATGCTTTGCAATGCAGATTCAGCCATGCGATCAGGTCGGCGGTCACTTCGTCCCGGTTGATTTCGTTGAACAGTTCGTGCCGGGCGTCGGGATAGAGCTTGACCGTCACATCCCGCATTCCGAGGCGCCGGAACTGTTCCGCCACCTTTTTCACGCCCTCGCCCATCTGGCCCACGGGGTCGCGGCCGCCGGACATGAAGTAGACGGGCAAATCCTTGGGCATGACGGAAATATCCTTTTCATAGGTCAGCGCTTCCAGTCCGCCGAAGAAATCCGCGAACGCGGAGGCGGTGAAGCAGAAGCCGCAGAGCGGATCGGCCACGTATTTGTCCACTTCCTGATCGTCCCGGCTGAGCCACTCAAAGCCGGTGCGGCCGGGGGAGAAGGGCTTGTTGTTCCCGGCGAAAGCGATGTTGTTCACAAACTGGCAGGGCTTCTTTCTGGGGAAGCACTTCGCCATCAGGCGGCCCGACCGGCACAGCGCCCGGTCATACCATCCGGTGCCGGAGAGGATCAGACCATCCAATTCCTTCCCGAACTGGACGGCGTATTCCCGGGCCAGGAAGCTGCCCATGGAATGGCCCAGCAGGAAGAAGGGGATGCCGGGGTACTGCCCGCGAATGTCCTCTCCGTCGGCGCGGGTGTCGTCGATCAGCTTTTGCCAGCCGTTCTGGTCGGCAAAGTAGCCCAGCAGTTCGGCGTTTGGCCCGTGCCCCCGGTGGTTCCGCCCGATCACCAGATAGCCCGCCGCGTTCAGCGCCCTGGCTGGGCGGTCGTAGCGGTCAATGTGTTCCGCCATGCCATGCACGATCTGCACGATGGCCTTGGGCGCGCTGGCGGGTTTCCAAACTTTGTATGCTTCCATGGCGCGGCCTCCTTGACGTGAGAGTACAGAGAGGAGTTAGGAGATATAAGATAGGAGATGAAAGTATGGCCTTGCTTATTTGGCTTGCGTTTTTATATCCGACGCTATGAATCTTCTATCTCCTAACTCCTATCTCCTATCTGATTCATTGTGCTCTTTTGAATTGCAGCTGAACAGATACAAAAATTAAACTTGGTACAGCCCAACCTTCTTATACACCTTCCGCAGGGTCTTTTGCGCCAGGTAGGCGGCGCGTTCGGCGTTGCGTTTGAGCATGGCGTTCATGCCGTCCTTGTCGGCGATGATGGCGTTATAGCGCTCCTGAATGGGGGTCAGTTCCGCGATGACCGCCTCGGTGACGGCTTCCTTGAGCGCGCCGTAGCCCAAGCCGGACAGGGAAGAAACGGTGTCCTCCATGCTTTCTTTTTTGAGCACGCTCAGGATGGTGAGCAGGTTGGAAACGCCGGGCTTGTTTTCCGGGTCATAGCGGATTTCGCCGTCGCTGTCGGTGACGGCGCGCTTTAATTTGCGGCGGATATCCTCGGGCTTGTCCAGCACGGCGATGAAGGTGTCCTCCGGGTCGGACTTGCTCATCTTCTTGGTGGGCTCGGCCAGGCTCATGATCTTTGCGGTCGCCTTGGGGATGTAGGGCTCGGGGATGGTGAACACGTCGCCGTAAATGCCGTTGAAGCGCTGGGCGATGTCCCGGCAGATTTCCACGTGCTGCTTCTGGTCGCCACCCACGGGCACCAGGTTGGTCTGGTACAGCAGAATGTCGGACGCCATCAGCACGGGATAATCAAACAGGCCCGCGTTAATATTGTCCGCGTGCTTGGCGGATTTATCCTTGAACTGGGTCATGCGGGAAAGCTCGCCCATGTAGGTGTAGCAGTTCAGAATCCATGCCAGTTCCGCGTGGGCGGGCACATGACTTTGGCAGTAGATGATGTTCTTGTCCGGGTCAAGCCCGCAGGCCACGTAGATCGCCGCGAGGGACGCGGTGCGCTTCCGAAGCTCCGCCGGGTTCTGTCGCACGGTCAGGGTGTGCAGGTCGGCCATGCAGTAGAGGCAGTCCGCGTCGTCAAAGAGGGAAAAGTTCCGCAGCGCGCCGATATAGTTGCCCAGCGTGATATTGCCGGAGGGCTGGATGCCCGAAAATACGACTTGCTTTTTTTCTGTTGCCTGGTTTTCCATTTTATTCGATCCCCCTGCTTGTGTAAGATTGTATGAAGTCATCCTGATTATACCATGGTTTTGCCGGGCTGTAAAGCGCCGCGAGGCCTCCGGCGGATGAAAGATTCATGCCCGGAACGGCAATTTCCGCATATTTCATCCGAACGCCGTTCGTTTATCGGTTGCAATTACGGGCTTCTTGCGTTATAATAATGAATGATCTTTTACTATCAGACAAATGCGTCGAAAGGATGGGTGGACTTTGTGAGCGCGCATGAAAGCGGAAACAGGGCTTCCATTGGCAAAATCACGCGCAGAGGAATGAGACAGCAATTTGACCAGATCAGCACGGTGGTGTTCGTGCAGCTGCTGATTCGGGCGGCGGTGATTGTCCCGCTCGCGCTTTCCGAAAGCATGGGGGGCAGGCTGCCGGACGTGCTGGCTTTGCTCACCGGCGCCGCCGTTTATGTGTTTCTACTGATTCCCCTGCGTTTCTGGGCCCGCCAGAAAATCCGCCGGGTGTATTATCGGCATTCGCAGAAATCCAAGCGCCAGTCGAACGCTTATTCCCGCTGGCTTTCCACCGGCCTGCTGCGGTATTTCCGCGGCCTGCTGTGGGGCCTGCCGTTCATCGCGTGCGTGGTGTATTTCACGGTATTCCGCACCATCCTGGACGCGACCACCTTTGAAATGCCCATCCATTGGCTGGCCATGCTGCTGGCCGGCAACCCGGAAAACGGCACGGGCAACGTGAACCTGGCCACCTGGCTGATCGCGGCGCTGGTCGCCCTGTTCGGGCTGCTGTTCGCTTATGGCTGGTGGCGCGACCTGCCCTTTGAATACCTGCCTGTTAAATCCATCGGCCCAACCAAAACCGTGCACTGGTCCCGCCGCATCCTGAAAAAACACCGCCGGGAAATGCTGGGCAACACCTGCGTCAACTTCATGCTCAGCCTGCCCGCCATCCTGGGCTTTGGCGCGGTGATCGGCCTGTATGTGCTGGATAAGGTGAATTTCTCCTATGGCCTGACCGTGGTGTTCACCCAGCTGCGCAGGCTGTTTACCGAGCCGGTGCCGCAGCTGGTGTTGCTGGAATTGCTGGCCGTGTTCGCCGTGCTGTACCTGCCCCTGTGCATCTACCGCAAATGCCGCAACGCCGCGCTGATGGCGCGGGTGATGCGGTCGCGCGCGCATAAGACTGACCTGATCGAGGACATGAAAAAGAGCGAGGCGCAGGAAAAAACGGCGGAAGAAGAGAAACCCACAGAAGAAGAAAAAACCACGAAAGAAGAAAAACTCGAAACGCCGCGTGAAGACGCGGATAAAACCGACGCTTGACGGCCATGCGGCTGGATAAACTGCTCACCCATTTGGGCGTCGCTTCCCGCAGCGGCGTGCGGGATGTGCTGAAAGCGGGCCGGGTGCGAGTGAACGGAGGACCCGTGAAGGACGCCGCGTTTCAGGTGGACGCCCAGGCGGCCATTACGCTCGACGGGGAAACGCTGGACACGCGCCTGACCCGGCATCTCATGCTCCATAAGCCCGCCGGAGTGCTGACCGCCAAGGAGGACGCGCGGCAGGAAACGGTGATGGATTTGCTGCCGCCTGTGTTCAGTTCCCTGGGCTGTATGCC
>CADAKE010000018.1:25771-27250 GCA_902788445.1 uncultured Eubacteriales bacterium | reverse complement strand
TTTTATGAGAAGGAGGGCATCCTGCTTCCGGCGTCCACGGACAAATGGACAGGATACCGCCTTTATGAAACCGCCCAGCTGGAAGCGGCCGCAAGCGTCAAAGCCTACAGGCAGCTCGGACTGTCCATCGAAGAGATCAGGGCAATCCAGGCCGGGGCCGATGTCAGGCAGCTCCTGGCCGAAAAGGCCAAAGCGCTGACTGAAGAAAAGCGCGTGATCGACAGCCGTCTCTCCATCATACATCATATACTGGAGGACAGAGAGATGAGGTATCAGGTTACAGAAAAAACGATTCCGGAGATGATCGTGTACTCTTCCGAAACCGTGCTGGCTCAGCACATGGACATCATGCGGTGGATCCCCTCAGTCGGGGGGGAATGCCTGAGACTGAACCCGGGAATGAAGTGCGCCGACCCGCCCTATGAATTCTGCGAATTCCTGGACGGGGAGTACCGGGAGACGAACGTGAAGATTCGCCACAGCGAAGCAGTAACCTCTGCGGGAAAAGAAAACGACCAAATCAACTTCCGCCGACTGCCTGCCGCGAAGGTGCTGAGCGTCTTTCACAAAGGATCCTACAACAGGATCGGCGAAGCCTATGCCTTCATCATGCGGTATGCGGAGCAGAACGGCTTTCACGCAGCTGGACTGGCCCGAGAATGCTACATCAATGGTATCTGGAACAAGGAATCGGAAGAAGAATGGCTGACCGAGATCCAGCTACCGGTTGAGTGACAGATTCCGGTTTTACGGGATGATGATCAGTCACATGAGCGCCTCTTCGGAGGCGCTTTTCCTATGCATGCAAGTACCTTTTAACGATGAAACCCTCTGAGGCCATTTTGAACCCGATTCACAATCGATGAAACCCTCTGAGGCCATTTTGAACCCGATTCACAATCGTTAAAGGGGTTCCGGGGTTCATCGTTACATTGTATCAAATAGGCGGACAAAATAGAGTTAATAATAAAGTAAACGAATATGCTTGATTTTTGCATAATTCTCTGGTATACTACGGGAGCCAAGCGTGGCATCACTTTGGCAACACAAAGTCGGATAGCCCATCCCAAAGGATGGAATATGACGAATGTGGATAATGAGAGCTAAATAAGCCTAACAAAATCGCTTAAAATGGCCTTGCCAGGAGCGAGTGGGAATGATTCCATTTTTCCCGGAGCCCTTGATTTTCAAGGACTTCCGGGCTCTTTTTTTGTCTGTGACCACAGTTTGACCACAAAAAATCAAGGACGGAACATGCAAAGGAGCAAAACAACCTTCCTGATACCAACCTAATTCAAGCTATGACTGCGGAAAGGTTTGTGGTCCAGGAAAATCCGAATGAATCCATCATCAGAAGGAGAATATTGAAATACATTCTAATTACTCAACTTTCCCATAACGAAACGCCCGAGAAAGAGAAAAGCCGCCTGAAAGAATAACCTTAAAAATAAAACAGTTGACAAGGAAAAGGGCATCAAA
>CADAKE010000018.1:5593-25736 GCA_902788445.1 uncultured Eubacteriales bacterium | reverse complement strand
ACGCCCGAGAAAGAGAAAAGCCGCCTGAAAGAATAACCTTAAAAATAAAACAGTTGACAAGGAAAAGGGCATCAAACTCTGGTAAAATAAGGTTGCTAAGTCGGATTGTTCGTTCCACTTCATCCAGACGAATGCCGACCACCGTTTCAGCTATTTGACGCATTCTCGTTCCCTCCATCTCTAGTAAAGATATCCATCATCAACCTCACTCCCAGGCACATCCCCTCCATGAAGGCTGCCTCTGCCTCATCCATGACCAGCGTCATGAAAGCATCCTGACTTTTATCCACCAGTTCCTTTTTCTCCTCCGGCAATGCGGCAAGTATCGCCTCCTGTGCTTTGTCCAGCCGTTTTGTTCGCGACAACACTGGAATAGGGTGAAATTTTTCTTCGGTACAAATCTGTGAGAATCAAAACAATGTGCCTCCTGTTTCTTAACCCGATGCCGCGTTTACGGTTGGTAGCCGCTTTTCCGGATGGTAGCCGCATATTACCGTCAGGAGGCGCACATATCAAGAGACCGCGGTGACAATTATCAGAAAGTTCAAAAAAAGAGAAGCCCATTTCTGAGCTTCTCTTTATAGAGAGGGATAGAGTTACTTCGCCATTGCATCCTCGGCTGCGGCTGCACCTGCGCGGTGGCCCATGGTGCTGTACAGGCCCAGAGACGCGGCCAGGATGTAATTTTCATTGTAGAAGTAGCGGTTGCTCATTTCACCGGCGGCGTACAGGCCGGGAATGACGGTGCCGTCCTGACGGGTGACGCGGCCCTGTTCGGTGGTGGTGACGCCGCCCGCGGAGCCGAACGTGGTGGGATAGACCTTCACGGCATAGAAGGGAGCCTGCGTGAGCGCGTTGAGGAACATAGCGGGCTTGTTGAACTCGGCGTCCTCACCGGCAGCCGCCGCTTCATTATAAGCTTCAAAGGTATACTTGAGCACGGAAGTGTACACATGCATATCCAAGGCCAGTTCTTCGATGGTTTCGCCCTTGGCTACCACGTCGTCAGCTACACCGGACTCCAGGATTTCCGCCACGGCGGGATCGGAGGAATCATAGATGTACCAGAAAGGCGCGATGCCATTCTGGATCATGTCGGAGGCGGTATAATCCATTACGTCCCAGCCCGCGCTGGCGGCTTCGTTGCCAAAACGCATACCGTCGGCGTTTACGCCCAACTGGCCGTAAATGGTCAGGCCGCCCGCCGCGGGATTGATGGCTGCAAAGGCGGGATCAACGGTGGTGCCAAACAGCGGGGTAGCAAAGGAATCAAAAGTACCAGCGCCAACTTCCAGGGCCATCAGGAAGCCGTCGCCGGTGTGGGACACGGCGCTGGTGGGAATCAGGCCCGCGCGGTGCAGCTTGGGAGAATACTTGGCGACCAGTTCTTCGTTCTGGGAGATACCGCCGGTCGCCAGGATGACAGACTTGGCGTGGAAGGTGATGATGGAATCAGCGGTTTCCGCCTTCGCGCCGACCACAGCGCCGGTTTCATCCACGATGAGCTCGGTGCCCTTGCATTCGGTGATCAGGGTGACGCCCTTATCCGTCATGGATTTGCACAGCATGGAGGCCAGGCCGGAGCCGCCACCATTCGCCAGCGCCATGGGATAGGTGGAGGAACCGGCATAGGGTTCAGCCCCGAATTCGATGCCGTTGGCGACCAGCCAGTCCACATTCGCGCCGGTTTCAGCCAGCACGCTTTCCAAGCGGTCCCAGTCGGGATAACCGCTGTCCACACCGCTCTTGGCCATGTGGGCTTTCCAATAGGCCAGGATGGCTTCCAGGGAATCGCTTTCCAGGCGGTTGTCCTTGAACAGCTCGGAATCCACGCACACCAGGATACCACCCGCCAGATTGGTGGTGCCGCCCACGGCAGCCATCTTGTCAATGACCGTCACGTTCAGACCACTTTCACGGGCAGCGATGGCAGCGCTCATACCGGCAACGCCAGCGCCAATGACGAGCACGTCGGTTGTTTGTTCAGTCTCCGTCTTTTCAACCTCGGCAGCTTCCGTTCTGGCAGAGGCTTTCATGGCCGCGATGTCCGCGTCTGCTTTCACAGCCGCGTCTTCGATGGCAGCCAGGAGGCCATTGGAAGTGTTGGTAGCGCCGGACACAGCGTCCACTGCCAGAGACTGGGATTCCATCACCGCGGCAGGGATTCTGTCGAAAGCGGGATCAGAAATACCGGGAGTTTCTTCGTGAGACACAACTTTGATGTCGATGATGGCGTCTTCTGAGAAAGTCACTTCCACCACGATTTTCACATCAGCGTTGTTTCCTGTTCCTTCACCAGTATAGGTACCGGCTGTGTACGCCAATGCGGGCACTGCTGAAAGCACCATGCAAAGGCAGAGAAGGAGGGAGAGCGTTTTTTTCATAGGGCAAATCTCCTTTCATTTTTTTATCGGTATTATTATACAATAAATATCATTGTCCGTCCAGTCATTTTGGGGAGGTAGATCATGCCCTAAACTCCTTCACCAAGGCGAGATATGCCCTTCCATCTGTTGCACCGAAAGCCTTACGGAGTTCATTGTAGGCGATGCGATATTTGCACTGCTGTTCACGACGGAAGAAACCGTGATGGCTTGGTCAGCGGGGAGCCCCCTTTTGGACAAGATACTGTTCCTGGACGGTCATTTCTTTCTGCGTTTCATCATGCTCTGCCAATTCATTTTCAGTGGATGTTTTTTCCTCAGCCTTCGCAATGCCTACAGGTTGGACGGTAGCTGAGGCAGTCTCAAACCGTTCCTTGATCAGCTTGTAATAGAAGAGAGCCTTTCCCCAGAAAATACGGCAAACGCCAGAAGGATGATAGTAAGTACTTTCAATATCCGCTTCATCTTTCTATCCAGTTTTTCACAAGTCAAAAATGCTATCCAACTTCGTCAAACGCTGAATGAGGACATCTTCGTCAGAAGGAACATCCTTTCCCGCATCTATTTGTTGACGGATATCCTGCATTTCTTTATCCACTTCGGCGATACGGTCAGCGCAGGATTTGAGTCGGGCGGCTACTATATCCTGATCCTTAATCTCCTGCTTGTATTTCATGGAGTGCTCCAGGCTGGCCCAGAAATCCATGGCAATCGTGCGGATTTGCACCTCGACAGGAACGTCCCGCTTTTGATCGGCAAAATAGACGGGAACGCTGACGATCAGATGCAGGCTGCGATAACCGTTAGGCTTAGGATTGGCGATATAGTCCTTTCGTTTCAGAAGCGTCACATTATCCTGCTGGAGCAAAGCGTCAGCAAGGTGATATATGTCGTCCTCATAGGAGCAGATAATGCGAATGCCCGCGATATCCTGAATCTCCTTTTCCATGTTTTCAATGGTCAGGGGAATCCTTCGCCGAATCATTTTGCCAATAATGCTCTGATTGCTTTTTACGCGGGAGCTGATAAAGTTAATGGGATTGCGCTGATTCCGTACCTCGAATTCGCTGTCCAGCACCTCGAACTTGGTGCGGACGATTTTCAGCGCGCAGCCATACACCATGCGCAAATCGGTGTAATCCACCATCATCTCCATCATTTTCCTTGCCTGAACCATGACCGCCTGCATCTCTGCCGGAGAAAGATGCAGGCCATTCCCGTCAAACGGGATCATCTGATGATTGCTCATGATTGCACTCCTTTTCTTGTAAATTATTCAAAGCCGAATTCCTTTTACATGATTCCAACCAGAGGAACGGCGTGCTCTTTTTCCAAAAACTCCTTCACCCGTACAGCGAATAGCGGATCAATTGCGCTGGCCCTTCCTTCGTTCTGAATGAGTGGATCAATATGATTGTCCGCAACATCGTCCACTGTCAGATGATGCTTATCAAGAAATGACGCGATGCCCTTTGAGCGCGCTATATCTCAGTCCATCGCTCGGGAATGGAGAACGGTATAAAGGACGCGCTTGGCGCTCAGACGCATGGCCTGAACGACGGCGGCATTTGAAGCATCATGGCCTTCACGATATGCATCCAAGGAATATCCCTTGCTGAGCAGTTCACCGTCCGGAATATCGTTCCCTGCGACGATTTCATTCGCGCCGACCATATACGCGTCATTGTACATGTCTGTAATAACAAAGCCGTCCAGGCCCACTTCGCCGCGCAGCCAGTCGCTCAGCAGTTCGGCGCTGGCACCGCACCACAAAGCGCCTAAACGATTGAAAGCGGACATGACGCAATGGGCATTCGCGCAGATCACCGGTAGTTCAAATGCCCGCAGATAGAGCTCGCGGAGCGCCTGTTCCGTGCACCATGTACCAAGACCCGCCCGGTTTTCTTCCTGCTCATTCAGCACCAGATGCTTGCAATATACGTACACTCCTTTGGACTGCACCCCGCTGGCCCAGGCAGCGCCCATCAAGCCGGTAAGCAGGGGATCTTCCGAAAAGTATTCAAACACGCGGCCCGCATAGGGCGTGCGGTGCAGGTTCAAACCAGGCCCATAAATGCCAGAATAACCCGCCCATATCGCGTCCTCACCCACCATCTCCCCGACTTTTTCCACTAAGGCACGATTGAAGGTCGCGGCCAGAATCCCGTTGCAGGGATAGCAGGTGCCCGTCATGCCCGCGTTCGGGTCATTCATCGTTACCGCGTATCCGTTGCCTGATGGCATATAATCATAGCGCTGGGTGACGCCGGAAGGGCCATTGTGATCTACCGTGTCGGGCTTTCCGATGCGCTCCACCGCCGCCGTTTCCCGGAGACCTGTGCAGCAAATCAGCTCCAATTCCTCAAAGGTCAGCTGATCCATAAAAGCGTCCCACGCTTCGTCTTCCCAGGCCACATCCTTCAAATCGAGGAGCATCATGCCATGATCCACACCCATGGCCGGGAAATCCATATCGCTGCCGTCGGGCAGATCGTCATCCGTCAAAACCATATCAAGCGCCATCAGCTCCGTCATGGCCAGTTCAACCGGACCTTTTGTCAGCGTGCTTTCCCAATCCTCGCGGGAATACCAGATGATTTCGTTGCTTCCGGCGCCGTCATAACGGCTCATATCCGCCATGGCAAACAGGGATACCACGTCGGCTCCCGTGCCATAAGATGCCGAGAAGGTTTCGCTGTCGAAAGGCTGATGAAAGCTCCATACCAGGGGATCGCTGGCAGAGGGAACAAGCGCATCGGTATCAGGGAGCAATTCCGCGGACATAAAACGAAGGGCGGCGTCATGGGCGTTTTCCGCGCAGGCAAAAGCATACATACCCTCATCCAGAATGAAAGCCTCCGTGTTCCATGCGTCGTAAGAGGTGAGATAATACAGCGGAACAGAGATGGTCAGCCGCTGGCTTTCACCCGGCATGAGCAAAGCCGTTTTCTCAAAGCCCACCAGTTCCACGGCAGCTTTTTCAATCGCGTTTTCCATATCATAATCCGTATAAGGTTTTTTCGCGTAGATTTGAATGGCCTTTTTCCCTGGGACGCCGCCCGTGTTTGTGACGATGGCGCTGACCGAATACTGGGCGTTTCGTCCTTCGCCCGTCCGTTCTACGCGCATGTCGGAAACATCGAAAGAGGTATAACTCAGACCGTAGCCGAAGGGGAATGCCACATTACCGGCATAGTCAAACGTTCCAGCGCCGCTTCGTCCGGTTTCCGTGTCCTCAAAGCGTGTTTCGGTATATCTGTAACCGAGATAGATCCCCTCCTGATAGACTGCATACCGGGTGAACTCATAATAGCTTCTGCCAGGAAAGTAGGTTTCAGCATCTTTGTAAACCTGGGCCCCGAAGTTATTCATCACCGGATTCGTCATGTTATCCATCCACCAGGTATCCGGCAGGCACCCGGAAGGATTCACAGCGCCGGAAACCACGCGGCCTACAGCTAAGACGCCCGTTTGTCCCAGGCTCCCCACCCACAGCGCCGCGTCCACGCCAAAGGCTTCCTCAAAGAGAAAAGCGGCGGAAACCGGATTTGTGCTGTTGATGATGACGGTAATGGAGGAAAGAACACCTTCTTCTTTTAATGCGCTTAACCCCGCAAGGGTCTCGGCTTCCGCATCCGTCAGGCACAGATAATCTGTTCCCTCGCGTCCCGCGTCCTGCTTTTGCGCGGCGTTTGTCAGATCAGCCCCCTCACCGCCGACCCGGCCCAGGATGAAGAACGCGTCAGTGCCCAGCACCTGGCCGTTATCCGCGCCCAGGTGCTTTTTCGCCTTGCTCCATTTTGCCTCGCCGATGCTGTAGGCGTCCCGTCCGATATTCTCTTCCGCTTTCTGTCCGGCGTACCAGGCCAGCAGATCGGTATCGGCAACAGTCAATCCAGCCTGGGTAAAAGAAGCCGCATAATCTGCCGCGCTATCCATTTCCACCGCGCCAGAACCCGTCCCGCCATATACTGGATCAATGGCTGTCACGCCAAAAAGGGACACTCTCGCGCCTTGCCGCAGTGGGAGCACAGGGCCGTCGTTTTTGAGCAGCACGATCCCCTCTTCCTCTGCTTCCTGCGCCATGGAAAGCCCCGCGGTTTTCAGGTTTTCGACGGACGAATAAATAGAAGGATAACGGGGGACGTTTTCCGCCGCGCTGCCCGTGATCATCAGCGCCATTATCAGGAAAACCGCAAGGATCCGTTTCATGGATTGCTCCTCCTTTGATGTGCTTTTCGTGTGCCACATTATGGATTGGTTTCCAGCCAGGGCTTCAGCGCCTTGACGATACGCTGGGTATGCAGCCGCACCCCTTCACTGCTCAGATGGCTGTCGATCAGATAAAAATATGTGCCGGACATGAGTGAATCTTCCAGACTGGTGATGATGGGGACGCACAACTGTTCCCGCAGCAGCCTGGCCAGAGCGGCGCGGTTTGCGGGGGTGCTGTCCTCCGTAAGCGACGAACGGTTGCGCGGCGTGTAGGTGAAAAGGGGCTGTACGCCCTTCTCCAGATAACGCTGATAGACGGCGTTCAGGGCCGCCAGCCTTTCTTCGGTAAAGGGCGCGGTGGTGTAATCCGCCCGGATGTGCTGGAGCATCACGTCAATTTTGCAGCCGTCCCGGGGCATACTGAAATCCCCGTATTGATTATAAGTGGCGGCAGCGCGTTTGTTGCCGTCATCATCGTATCCGTTCGGGCTGTCGGTATACTGCCGGGCGGGCAGGTCACGCCGGATGGCAAGATATTGCCGGAGGCTGTCAAAGACGCGGGAATAGTTCCGCAGGTCCAGAGAAGCGGCGCAGTCGTAATTGGCCTCCATCATAGCCCAGAAGTGATAATCGAGGGCATTGTTTTCGCAGAATTGGTTGTCCGGGGTATCAAATTCCGGGGCGTGCAGCAGCACGTCGCCCGGTTCCATCCATTGCAGGATCAAATCCATCTGGGGCAGGGCATTGGTGTAGGCGTAAACGCCCATGTTGGCCACCTGCCAGGAGGGGTAAGCGCGGTGAAGCGCGGCGCTGTCGTAGCCGTATCGGGTGGAGGAGCCGGAAAACAGCACCAGCTTTTTCTGTCCTGTCAGAGAGAGGAGCCAGTCATATTTATCCGCGAAGGCGGCGTAATAGCTGATGCTGTACACTGGCGGAATGGCGGCGTTGAGGCGGAGGGTTTGCAGCTGCTGACAGCCCGCAAAGCTGCTGTCGGAAATCGTTGTGATCGTGTCAAACAGATACAGCGCGCGCAGGGCGCATCCCGCAAAGGCATCGGGTTCGAGCGTGACAATGGCAGGCGGCAGGATCACCGTGTCTAAAGCGCAGTCCCGGAAAGCGTTCGCGCAGACGCCCGCAACGGAAAAGCCGTTTATTGTGGAGGGAATTACGCAGACAGCGTTTGTTCCCTGAAATCCGGTGATCCAGGCGGCGTCCTCCCGGATTTCCCAGGAAAAATCCTCGGCGGGAGTTTCCTTCGCCCATTCGGCGTAAAGCGTCATGCCCGGCTCTGCCGCCGTGCGGCTGCCTAGGCCGATGGAGTCCCCGCTGCCGTCGGGCTGGGTGTTCCATCCGATTTGCAGGTATCCGGGACGGGAGAAGGCATCCTGCGCGGGCAGGGTGTTGGTGCGAAGATGGGCTGCGCTGACCGGCGCGGTGACTGTCCGTCCGCTGCCGTCGTTGGCGTCATAGCGGATACAGGGGGTGTCCGAGTCGGGCCGCTGTTCCTGAGGCTGGATGGAAAGCGGCGCTTCTGTTTTCGCCTGCGCGAAAGCGTGAATGCGCGGCGCGTAGACGGTCCAGAAATAATTGGTCTGGTAGGAGGCCAGCAGGTCGGCATCCACGTAGATTTGGGCGTTCGTGCCCCGCAGCAGGCCCTGGCCCACCGTGCAGGAAGCGGGCGGCACGCCTTGCAGGATCAGGGCGGTCAAATGGTCGCAGCCTTCAAATGCGCCGTCCGGGAGGCTTTTGAGATTGGCCTGGAGAATGACCGTTTCAATGAATCTGTTCCCGGCGAATACAGCGGCATCAAAGCCAAGTACCGGTTTTTCCTGGTAAACGGTGGGTAGGGTCAGCGTTTGGTGGGCGGCTCCCGCTTCGGACAGGCCGCTGATCTGCCAGCCGTTATTGATTGCCCGGTACAGGAAGGCGTCGGCGTCGGCATCGTCGCCGTGAAATATCTCTCCAGTTTTCTCTCCTGGCATCTCGGGCAGGGAAAAGGAGATTTCTTCGGGCAGGCCCAGGACGCGCTTGAGTTGCATAGTAAGCTGGGCGGTATAGACCACAGCCCCGGCGCTGTTCAAATGAAAATTGGTGTCAAAGAACCAGGCTTTGTCCATCAGGCTGTCCTTTATGCTGCCCAGCAAGGGACATTCCAGGAGAGAAGCCAAGCGCTGTTCATAGGCTTCCGGGTTACCGATGGAAGAAGCGGCCTCATTCATGGGGCAGAACGCAAAATAGAAGTCCGCCCCTTTTTCCCGGCAGGCAGCGGCGTAAGCGTTCACATAATCAATGAAATCCTGGGCTGGCAGGGAAGCGGAAAAATCCAGAGGTGTGTTGGGATCATACCCTTCCGGCATCGTATTCACGCCGCGCAAATCGCTGTCGATATCACCCCAGCGGTTGAACGCGCTACGAGTATACACGCCGTCCCCATGGGGAGCATTGCGCTGAAAAAAGAAAGCGCTTTTCTGACCGGCGAAATAGGGAAACTGCCCCAGCAGCGCCCGCAAATTTGAGGGGCGAACGGTGCGCAATAAAGCCCAGTTTCCATCCGCTGCCTGCCAGAAGGCTTCCGCCCCAAAATACAGGGATAGGGTTTGCCCGCTTTGCTCCGGCATAAAGACCACAATATCTCCTTCCCGCAGGTCATCTTTCACTGCATCCAAAGGAACCGTGCTGCCCAAGCCCGCGTACATGCCCAAGTTGACAACGCTGTATCCGGGTATTTCCGCTTCCAGTAAATCACTGCGCAGGGCGAAGGCCGCGCCGCTGCCGCCCGTGAAAATGACGCGCCGGCCGGGAGCGCTTCGCAGGGCTTCGATCTTGTCTCCATAGCCGCCCAGAAAGGTTTCCGTATATTGCGGCGGCAGGGCAAACGCAAAGAAGGCCAGCGCGGCGGGAACGATCAGCAGCGCGGTCAACATCAGGCAGAAGCGTTTTCCCATCCTGCGGCCTCCTTTTTTCAGAATCAGCATGGCGTCCTGTCATTATTGTACACAAGTCTGCCCATTTTGTCCATATGATTCTGTGTTGCAATCTTCCGGAATCAATGGTAGAATGAAATGGAAGATTTGGGAAGGAATAAGGGACACGGCATCTGGTTTCATGGAGGAGCAGAAGCATGTACCGAATTGCGATTGTGGACGACGCTGAGCAGGACAGCAGGCGGCTGACCGCGTTTCTCGCCCGGTTCCAGGAGGAAAAAGGCGTAGACTTGCAGGCGGAATGGCTGCAAAGCGCGGAAATCTTTTTGGAAAAATACCAGCGCCAATATGATATTGTGTTTATGGACATCCGCATGGGCGGCATGGATGGGATGCGGGCGGCGCACAAACTGCGGGAAATCGACCAAACGGTGATCCTGATTTTCCTCACCTCCCTGGCGCAATACGCGGTGCAGGGCTACGAGGTGGACGCGCTGGATTATATCTTAAAGCCTATCACCTATCCCGCCCTGGAATTAAAGCTGCAAAAGGCGCTAAGCCGCTGCAAAAAGGAAACGGAAGAAATCGTCATCTCCGTGGGAGCGGAGCGATATCGGGTGCCAGCGGCGGACTTAGCTTATATCGAGGTGTTCGAGCATCATCTGCATTACAAAACGGCCACTGACATCATCAAAGGCTACGGCACGCTCAAGGATGTGGAAAAGCTGCTGCCGGAAAAGGGCTTTTTCCGGGTGAACAACCAGACCATCGTGAACCTGCGCCGGGTGCAGCGCATCAGCGGCAATACGGTCACGGTGGACGAACGGGAATTTGATATCAGCCGGATGCGGAAAAAAGATTTTCTTTCGGAATTTCACCGCTACGGCGTGAACGGGTGAGGGAAAAACGATGATCGGTGATATTCTGTTTCGGTATTTTCGGGATGATTTTCATATTCTTTTATCTATCATGGCGGGGAGTTTTCTGGTGATCAGCCAGATGGAAAAAAGGCAGCGCTGGCCCCTGCGGCTGTTGCTTTCTTTCCTGCTGATCAGCGCGTGGATGTGCGTCTGGAGCCCGGATTTTGAAGGCATGACCAGCAATCAGATCATGCTGTATTCGATCACAAAATATACCGGCCTGTTTCTTTTGAACGTGGCGGCGGTCATGTTCTGCGCCAAAGTGAATTTCTTTACCGCGCTCTTTGCCGCCACCATCGGATACAGCCTCCAGCATACCTGTGAACGGGGATGGGAAGTGGTTCGCTACAATTGGAACATGCCAACCTGGCTGGATCGCGTGATCCTGTCGCTGATCCTGATTTTGGCGCTGTACCTGTACGGAAGAATCGCGGTGTGGAACCGGAAATACAAGCGCTTCAACCATATCGACCGTCTGGACAGCAAGATTCCCGTCCTCATCGCGGCGGCGGTCATTACCATCAATATTGTGATGGATTTGCGGCTGTATTCAGCCTCTGAATTTTTTAACGATGAAATGATGAATTATACCCGGGTCACCTCCGCGGTCACGTCCTTCCTGGTGCTGCTGGTGAGCATGTGCCACCTCAGAGAATCGGATTCCCAGGTGCGGGCGGAAATCGCCGACCAGCTTCTGCACAGCGAGCAGGCCCGTTTTGAGCAGGACAAGGCCATCCACGACGCCATCAACATCAAATGCCACGACATCCGCCACCAGATCGCCGCTCTGGGGGAAAAGGGCTACCGGAAGGAACTGAAGGAAATCGGCAGCCTGGTGAACATTTACGATACGGCGGTGCGCTCGGAAAACACGGCGCTGGACGTGGTGCTGTCCAATAAATCCCTGGCCTGCCTGCAAAAGGGCATTACCTTTTCCTGCATCGCCGACGGGCGGCAGCTTTCCTTCATGGCGGATGAGGATGTGTACGCCCTGTTCGGCAACATCATGGATAACGCCATCGACGCGGCCAGCCGCATCGCCGACCCGGAGCGGCGGCTCATTTCCCTGTCGGTCAGGGTGCGGGCCGGGTGCCTGATCATCGAGGAAGAAAACTTCTTTGAAGGGGAAATCCAGTTTGACGACGGTTTGCCCATCACCAGCAAATCCGATAAGGCCTATCACGGCTTTGGGATGCAGAGCATCCGGATGCTCACCGAGCGTTACGAGGGCGATATTCAGTTGGAAAGCGAAGCGGGCATTTTCAAACTGTCGATTATGCTGCCGGTGCCGGAAAGGCAATGAGATGGAGCTTTTAATCAGTTATGAGTTAGGAGAGAGGAGATAGGAGTTTTATATAGTCGTGCCATAGAACGCAAGTTGGGTCTTTCGTTCATTCATATTCATTATAATATAACTCCTATCTCCTCTCTCCTAACTCCTATCTCTCTTAAAGTGCCCATTCACCAACTCAAGCCGAATTCTATCGGCTTTTTCTTTTTTTGGCCTTTCTTCCACCGGAAATGCAAAAAAAGTTGTCAAACCGACAAAAGAAGTTGTGCCCTCTTGAAAACTGAGCTGGAAGAAAATATACTGAAATCAACCAATTGATAAAGGAGGCGCAGCGATGCAGGTATTCAATCCTTATCTGCCCTCATGGGAATACATCCCGGACGGCGAGCCGCACGTGTACGGGGATCGCGTGTACGTGTACGGCTCCCATGACCGCTTCAACGCCCCTATTTTCTGCGTGAACGACTACGTCTGCTGGTCGGCTCCACTGAACGATTTGAGCGCCTGGACCTGCTCGGACGTGATTTTCTCCAAGAAGCAGGACCCTATGAACGTGACGGGGCTGCGGCTGCTGTTCGCCCCGGACGTGACGAAGGGGCCGGACGGACGGTATTACCTCTATTATGCTTTTGATTTCATGGGCGCAATGGGGGTGGCGGTGTGCGATACGCCGGATGGAAAATACCAGTTCCTGGGCCATGTGCATTACAAGGACGGCACCAAATTCGGCAGCCGGAAAGGCGATGAATTTCCCTTTGACCCCGGCGTGCTGACGGACGACGACGGGCGGGTGTGGCTTTATTCCGGGTTCGCCACCAAGGTGCCGTTTGTGCTGAGCCGTTTTCATAGCCTGAAAAACAGCGGCGGCGTGGTGATGGAGCTGGAGGCCGATATGATCACCATCAAGCAGGAGCCCAAGCTGCTGTTCCCCCGGAAGGGTAACTGCCCGCCGGAGGAATACAAGGGGCACGAATTCTTTGAAGCCTCCTCCATCCGCAAAATTGACGGAAAATATGTGTTCGTGTATTCCAGCAGCAACAATCATGAATTGTGTTATGCGGTAAGCAATCAGCCAGACGGCGGCTTCCGCTTCGGCGGCACCCTGGTAGATCAGGGTGACCTGTATCTGAACGGAGCAACTGACGAGCAAAAGGCGAAAAACTACCTGGGCAATACACACGGCGGTATGGCAAACCTGAATGGCGACTGGTATATCTTCTACCACCGCCAGACCAACCAGCATTCCTATTCCCGCCAGGCCTGCGCCGAGCGCTTGGAACGCACCCCGGACGGCGGGTTCAAGCAGGCGGAGGTCACCTCCTGCGGCTTAAACGGCGGGCCGCTCAAGGGGATCGGGGAATACCCCGCCCGCATTGCCTGCAACCTGTGGAGCAAGAACGGCGTGGCCCGCTACGACCAGAAATTCGATAAGAAGGCCCACCCCTATTTCACCCAGGATAAGAAGGACGACGATCATTCCGCGGTACAGTACATTGCCAATATGCGGGATGGAGCTACGGCAGGCTTCAAGTATTTTGAAATCACGGATGTGAAGTGCCTCCGTCTTTGCGTGGGCGGCTCCTGCAAGGGTGTGATGCAGGCGTCTGACTCCCCGGATTTCAAAACCATGGCCGCCGAAATCCCAGTGGAAACCTCCGGCAGCCGGGTCTATGCCAGCGGAAAGCTCACGCTGCAAAACGGCGTCAGGCCATTGTACTTCCGTTACCAGGGTGGAGGCGCTTTGGATTTTTACTCATTTGAGCTGGCATGATAACCCTCGTTCATTCCCCGCCTGGCAACGGCGGGATGAAAATAATATCAAAGGAGAGAAAACTCATGAGCACAAGCTGGAAGAAACTCATCTCCCTGTTCCTGTCGCTGTGTCTCGTCCTCACCAGCGTCGCCGCGCTGGCGGAGACCCAGTATCAGGAAGCCACAGGTACCCAGTCGGGCTACCTGGACGCCAACGGCCTGTTCTATTCGGACTATGCCACCCTGGATGAAGCGCTGGCAGCGGGCAACCGCCTCCACGTGAAAATGGTGGAAGAAGGCCAAGTGCTGCTCAAGAACGAAAACGGCGCCCTGCCGCTTTCCGCTGACGAACGGGACGTGACCTTCCTGGGCATCGCCACCATCGACTATGTGCGCGGCGGCGGCGGCTCCGGCCAGTCCAGCTCCACCAGCTATGGCCTGGATTGGGTGCAGGCCTTTGAACAGAAGGGCTTCCACATCAACTCCAAGACCATTGACCTGTACGAAAACCTGTTCACCGTCATGGGCGGCGTGCACAACAACGCTGCTTCCGGCGGCCTGCTGGAGCCGGGCATGAGCTATTACAGCAAGTCCGTCACCAGCACCTTCAACGCTTTTAACGACGTGGCGTTCGTGACCATTTCCCGCTTCGGCCGTGAAAACATGGACACTGCCACCAACAACGTGCCCGGCCACGCTGACCCCAACGATCACTACCTCCAGCTGGACGACAACGAGCATGAGCTCATCAAGCTGGCCAAGGCCAACTTCAAGAAGGTCGTGGTGCTGCTGAACAGCTCCATGATCATGGAAATCCCCGAACTGCAGGCTCCTGTGGACACGGAATACGGTGTGGACGCCATCCTGTGGGTGGGCGGCATCGGCGACCAGGGCACCCTGGCGGCCGCTGAAATCATCACCGGCGAAGTGAACCCCTCCGGTCACACCGTGGACATCTGGTATGCCGATTTCAAAGCCGATCCCACCTGGACCAACGCGGGCGACATGAGCCAGAACTTCGACGAAAACGGCGAGCGCATGAGCGCCTGGCTGACCTACGAAGACGGCACCACCTCCCTGTTCTCCGACGTGGAATTCCGCGAAGGCATCTACTACGGCTACCGCTACTATGAAACCAAGGCTGACGATATGAACGCCGCGGAAGCGGGCTCCGGCGACGCCTGGTACAAGGACGCCGTGCTTTATCCATTCGGCTTCGGCCTTTCCTACACCACCTTCGATTGGGAACTGATTCCCCAGGAAGCCACCGTCATTGACGCCGCGAACCAAATCCTCACCATGCAGGTGAAGGTGACCAATACCGGCGCTGTGGCTGGCAAGGACGTAGTGGAGCTCTACGCTACCACCCCCTATTACAACGGCGGCATCGAGAAGGCCAGCGTGGTGCTGGCGGCCTTTGAAAAGACCAAGCTGCTGCAGCCCGGCGAAAGCCAGGTGCTCACCCTGTCCTTCACTGCCCAGGAAATCGCCTCCTACGACTGGGACGACGCCAACAGCAACGATTTCATGGGCTATGAACTGGAGCACGGCGATTATATCCTCTCCGCCCGCCGCAACAGCCATGAGGCGGTGCTGACCGAAACCTGGACCATCGCCGAGGACATCCTCTGCAAGACCGACCTGGTTTCCGGCAAGGAAATCGCCAATGTGTTCGAGGACGATTTCATCACCGTCCGCGACGACCTGCTGGACAACATGATCTCCCGCGCCAACGGACTGGAACAGCCCAAGGCCCAGACCGCCGAAGAGCGTGTGCTGGAAAGCTGGGAAGCCGCCGTTCTGGATGGCGAAAACACCTACTACCCCTACAACGACGAAGAAGGCCAGCCCTGGTATGTGGCGCAGGTGCCCGAAGGCTGGACCCAGAACGCTCCCACCGATGTGAAGCCCGCTGACCTGGCTGGCAAGGTGTACACCGAGCCCACCGTGGACGAGGACGGCATCGCCACCGCCGCTGACGACGAAGTGAGCCAGCTGTGGGATTCCTACATGAACAGCCTCTCCTGGGAAGACCTGTGCGCGCTGGTGCTGGGCGGCGAAAGCGGCGTTGACGGCCCCGTGCAGTTTGGCGGCACCTGCTGGCAGTCCACCCCCATTGCCGCGGCTACCTGGAACAAGGAACTGGTCGCCGAGCAGGGCGTGATGTACGGCAACCAGGCGCTGCTGGTTGGCAATGTGGCCTGGCGCGGCCCCGGCACCAACATCCACCGCACTCCCTTCAACGGCCGTGTATTTGAATACTACTCCGAAGACCCCTGCCTGACCGCCACCATGGCCGCCATTATCGTGGACGGCGTGCAGAGCAAGGGCGTGAACTGCTACGCCAAGCACATGTTCGCCAACGTGCAGGAATTCAACCGCGCTGACTACGGCGGCGTTTGCACCTTCGCCACCGAGCAGACCTTCCGTGAAATCTACATGCGCTCCTTCGAGTGGATGGTGAAGTACGGCCACTCCCTGGGCATGATGACCTCCTTCAACCGCATTGGCTATGTGGTCAACTCTGACAACTGGGCCGTGCATGAAACCCTGCTGCGCGGCGAGTGGGACTTCCACGGCTCCACCATCACCGACGCCTGGGCCAAGGACTTCGTTTCTCAGGACCTGATGGTTCGCGCTGGCGACGACACCGTACTGAGCGACGATCCTTCCTTCAAGAACACCCTGACCCGCGGCGAATGGGACGCTTCCCTGCGCGACGGCAAGGGCGACGTGCTGGTGCCCACCGAGGACGGCGACGGAACCTTTGAATCCACCACCCATTACTTCGCCGTGCGCAAGAGCGCTCAGCGCCTGCTGCAGTCCAAGGTCAACTCCATCGACTATAAGAACTTCGCCTCCGACTATCAGCTGACCGCCACCGTGTATTACGGCTTGGGCAACGCGGCTGAAATCCAGTGCGAAGAAACCTCCGACTTCACCGTCACCCTGGTGGAGGGCCAGGAACTGCCCGTTGGCCTGGATGTGTCCGGCTTCGTGGTCAGCTACAACCGGCCCATCCTGGGCGTGCGCCAGCCCGGCGACGAAGGCTATCAGACCGGCTGGACCGCTGACAACAACATCTACGGCGATTATCCCGCCCAGGGCAGCTACACGGTGCTGGTGAATATGGCCAGCGACGGCTACATCAACGTGAACAATGTCGCCCTGACCATCAATGTGGTCAGCCCCTTCCAGGTGAACGGCGAACTGGCTTCCGGCGCGGACGGCGCGAACCCCGCCATCATCCTCAAGGCTGGCGAAGCCGCTGACGTGGCTATTGATTCCAAGCCTCTGGCTTACCAGGCGTTCCTGACCACCGGCGGCATGATGCCCTGGCAGGTGACCAACTGGTATGTCAAGCAGGGCGCCCGCTACCTGCGGAACGAAGAAAAGACCCATGCCGACGGCGTGACCATCGACATTTCCGAAGCGGAAGAATACCATGTGGTAGCCTATACGCTGGAAGGCGACCTGCCCGAAGGCGTGACCGCTGAATTCACCACCGGCACCGCTTACGGCCTGCGCACCAACAAGCCCATCGAAGTGAACACCGGCGTGAAGCTGACCGGTACGCCTGCCGCGGCTGGCACCTATACCGTGACCGTGGTCGCCAACATCCCCTACGCGCCCGCGCTGACCGGTATCTGGCTGATGCCCGCCATGGGCGGTGAACTCACCTTCACCCAGACCTTCGATATCGTGGTTGAATAATCCATCTTCTGTATCCCATCGGGAGAGGGCTGTCTTAAGTACAGCCCTCTCCTCTCAAAGTCTGCACCATGCAAAAGGAGGACTTCAGGCATGAAGAAGCTTTTTGTAACGCTCCTGGCCGCGCTGCTGGCCCTGACGCTCTGCGCTGGCGCTTTCGCGGCGGATGACATTGATTCCAGCAAGAAGGTCAGCAAGGTGGAAATCGGCAAGGAGCCCGACAAGACCGCATACGTGATCGGCGATACCTTCACCATGGAGGGCGGCACCCTGATCATCACCTATTCCGACGGCAGCACCGATGAAATCCCCATGACCGCTCCCAGCGTCACGGTGAAGGAGCCCGGCATGAAAGCCAGCGGCACCAAGACCGTGCAGCTCAAGGTGGGCGGCAAGAACGCCCGGTTCACTGTATCCGTGGCGAACAATTCCTTCCTCGTCACCTATCACCTCAATTACGACGGCGCGCCTGCCGCCGAGCAGGTGGAAACCGTGAAGGGCGAAAAGGCCGAGAACAAAACCCCTGCCCGGGACGGATATACCTTCGTAGGCTGGTACGTTGATCCCGATTTCACCGCCGCTTTCGATTTCAAAACCGGCATTGCCGATGATGTGAACCTCTACGCCCTCTGGACCAAGGACGGCGCGGAGAACGCCACCGTGACCTTCGATTATGATTACTATGGCGCGAAGCTGGCCAGCTACAGCTATCCCGTGGAAGTTGGCGCGCCTGTGGCGAAGCCCGCTGCCGACCCCGAACGCGTTGGCTACACCTTCGTGAAGTGGGTGAACGCCGACGGCAGCGACTACGACTTCTCCGCCCCCATTGCCGGTGACACCACCATCAAGGCTGCCTGGGAAAAGGCTGTCAGCGGACGGCAGAACTGGGTGTTTGAAGCGGAAGACACCAACCTGACCGGCAAGACCGGCCCCGCCATCTCCGGCACCGCCAACGAAATCGGCATGATCATGGCCAGCGACAGCGTCGGAGCCAGCAACGGCCGCTTCGTGGGCTACATGTACCAGATCGGCAACAGCGTGGATTTCTACCTGGCCGCGGATGAAGACCTGGACGACGTGACCATCATCCTGAGCCTCTCTGCTGAAATGGAAGACCTGCATCTGACGCCTGAAAAGTACGGCGTCAGCCTGAACGGCGTGTATCTCTCCTACGGCACGATTGACATTACCGACGTGCCCGCCATGAACTGGCAGACCTATGTAGCGGAACCCGCCCAGTTCAAAACCTTCGTCATCGCCGAAGGCGCGCATCTGGATAAGGGACGCAACGTAATCAAGCTGGAAACCCTGAACAGCGATCCTTACACCGGCACCACCATGGTGGCCCACGCGCCGCTGGCGGACTGCCTGACCATCGAAACCGAAGGCGTGGTCACCTGGGACGAGAATTTTGGCGAACCCGCGCTGGACAACTATAAGAAATGATACGACTGCCGCTTGAAGGACGCTTTCATACAGATAGGAGTTAGGAGAGAGAAGATAGGAGATTTATACAGCAAGTTCAATAGACGGAAAGCTGATTTACGTTTTTGAAAACATCATAAAACTCCTATCTCCTATCTGCTAACTACTCTCTGACAGAAAGTGTCGGATAAAAGGAACGGCAACACAAAATCAATGTAACAAATACTACCCTAAAAGCGGGCGGTTCGTCGCCGCCCGCTTCGCCTTCATTTGGGAGGGGAAAAACGCATGACGGCAACAACAAAGAAAAAGCATAAGAATGTGGCCATTAAGATATGGGCCATTATCTCCGCGCTGATCCTCATTGTGGGCGGCGTGGTGAATTACCTGGTGCTGAACAAGGACGCGCCTTACTATCTGGGCAGCTTCTTCGACGTGTTCTTCGGTGGCCAGCGGCCCATTTATGATGAAAGCGTCGCGTCCATGTATCCGGCGCTGAAAGCGCAGAACAAGGACGAAGCGCTGAACAACGCCCTCGCGGTGAACGTGCGCCTGGCCCAGGAGGGATTTGTGCTGCTCAAGAATACCGATTCTGCCCTGCCTCTGGCAAAAGGCGCGAAGATCAGCGTGTTCGGCAAAAACAGTGTGAACCTGTCCTACGGCGGCAGCGGCTCCGGCGGCTTCGATACCAGCAACAACAAGGACCTGTACGCCGCCCTCAGCGAAGCGGGGTTCAAAACCAACGACACCCTGAAAAAGTTCTATGAAAACAACGGCCAGTCCGGCAACGCCCGCGCGGCCAACTCCTCCGACCTGGACTCCGGTGGGAACCAGATGATTTCCACCGCTGAAACCCCGCAGAGCAAATATACCGACCAGGTTAAGAACAGCTATAAGGACTACAATGACGCGGCGCTGGTGGTCATCACCCGCATCGGCGGCGAGGGTTTCGACCTGCCCCGGTATCAGGGGAAAACCGAAGGCGCGGTGTCTGCCGACAGCCATTACCTGGAATTGGACCAGAACGAGCGCGACCTGCTGGAAGCCGTCTGCGGCGCGGGCTTCAAGCATGTGGTGGTGCTGTTCAACATTCCTTCCTCCTTTGAAGCCACCTTCCTCACCGATCCCGCTTACGCCGCCTTCGCCGACAAAATCGACGCGGCCCTGTGGATTGGCTTCACCGGGTCCAACGGCATCCTGGCCCTGGGCGACATCCTGAACGGTACGGTGAATCCCTCCGGCCATCTGGTGGATACCTGGGCGGCGGACTTTACCCAGCATCCCGCCTTTGCCAACTTCGGCACCGGCGCCACCGCCGACAGCACGGATAAATATGACGGCGGCTTGTATTACTCCGTGGATTACGAAGAAGGCATCTACGTTGGCTATCGTTACTATGAAACCCGCGGCTTCACCGACGGCGAGGACTGGTACAAGCAGAACGTGGTATTCCCCTTCGGCTATGGCCTGTCTTATACCACCTTCGACTGGAATGTGAAAGCTCCCTCCGCATCGGAGATC
>CADAKE010000018.1:0-5553 GCA_902788445.1 uncultured Eubacteriales bacterium | reverse complement strand
CGCCGTACACTGAGGGCGGCATCGAAAAAGCCCACAAGGTGCTGGTGGCTTACGCGAAAACCAAGCTGCTGAACCCCGGCGAAACCGACACCGTGACCCTGGAATTCGATCCCTACACCGCCGCCAGCTACGATTATTCCGACGCCAACGAAAACGGCTTTAGCGGCTATGAGTTGGAAGCGGGGAACTACACCCTGTTTGTGAGCAAGAATGCTCATGAAGCTGTGCAGGAAATCGCGCTGACCCTGGCGGACGATATCCAGTACGACGTCGATCCAGTCACCGGTGAAACCGTGGAAAACCGCTACACTGGCCTGGACGAATACCTGGACAGCGATTGGCAGCTGTCCACCAAGCTGTCCCGCGCTGATTGGGAAGGCACCTGGCCCACTCCCCAGGGAGCCCAGGAGCACGCGGGCACGGACGAACTGTACGAGCAGATCAAGGATACCGAGCCCAACAATCCCACCGACTTTGACGAGGCGGAATACATCCCCTGGTTCGGTTCCGACGTGGTTACCAAGCTGCGCGACCTGCTGCCCACGGAAACCCCGGAAAGAACCTACAAAGCCATCGTGGACTATGACGACGACCGCTGGCAGGAAATCATCGACGCCTGCTCTGAGGAGGACGTGCTGGCGATCCTCAATAACGGCGCGTATCACACCCTGCCCATCGAGAACATCGGCATGCCCGCCACCCTCCACGGCGATGGCCCTGCGGGCTTCACCTGCTTCCTGAACAAGGAGCAGATCAACGGCACCTGCCAGTACGTCTCCGAGCCGGTCATGGCCGCTACCTGGAACGATGAGCTGCTGGAAGAAATGGGCGAAGCCCTGGGCGAGGAAGGCGTTATGGGCGACCGGGCCACCGGCCAGCCGTATTCCTCCATCTACGCCCCCGGCGTGAACATCCACCGCATTCCCTTCGGCGGTCGCTGCTCTGAATACTTCTCCGAAGATCCCTTCATTTCTGGCATGATGGCCGCGGCGGAGATCCGCGGCGCGCAGAAGATGGGCGTGCTCATGACCGTGAAGCACTTCGTGGCCAACGAGCAGGAAACCCACCGCTCCATCGGCGGCGACCTGAGCTGGCTCACCGAGCAGGCGCTGCGCGAAATCTACTTAAAGCCTTTTGAATATGCCGTGAAGAAAGGCGAAACCCGCGCCCTCATGACCTCCTTCAACCGCATCGGCACCCGCTGGACGGGCGGCGATTACCGGCTGGTGACGGAAATTTTGCGGAACGAGTGGGGCTTCCGGGGCTTCGTGATCTGCGATTTCAACACGATTCCCCAGTACATGATTCCTAAGCAGATGTACTACGCGGGCGGCGACCTGGACCTGGCAACGCTGACCTCCTCCATGTGGATGGACGCGGACACCAGCGACAACGCTGACGCGGTGGTGCTGGGCAACGCGGTGAAGAACCTGCTGTACGCCTTTGTGAACTCCAACGCCATGAACGCGGAAGTCATCGGCTACAATCCGCCCATGTGGCGCACCTGGCTCACCTACGCCAATATCGGCCTGGGATGTGTGATCGTGCTCTGGGGCGCTCTTGTGTTCATCCGGAAAGCGAAAAAGAAAAAGGCCTGATCGTCTGATTCCTGTTTTCCTTTCCCAGGCCCTTCGGCTTTCCTCCTTTCGCCGGAGGGCCGTTTTCTCTGAAATAGACAAGGAGGAGGGAGAAGAAATATGAGCGAAAAGAAAAACTTCTGGACGAGCTTCGCGGAAAACATCCCAGCGCCGCCAAATGGATTCGGGAGGGCGGCTTGTTTGTGATCGTCAGCAACGTGATCACGGTGTTCAAATACCTGATTCTGCAATTCCTGCCCAAGATGCTCACCAACCTGCCGGACAAGGATTTCGGCTGGCCGGGCATTGATATGACGCTGTTCGGTGAAACCTTCAAATGGAACATCTTAGGCTACGACCAAGCACATGGCGGCCTTCGATACTTCGTGGCTTACATGATCGCCATGGTGATTGGGGAATGCGTCAATTTTCCCATCCAGCGCAGCCTGGTGTTCCGCAGCAAGGGCAACATTTGGTATCAGGCCCTCTGGTATTTGCTGGCGTTCATCGTCATTACCTGCATCGTCAATTCCATTAACTGCATCTGGGTGGCCGTGGCAGGCAAGTTTGTACCTGACTGGGTGTATAACATCGGCACAACGGTCCTGAACGGCGGGGTCAGTATGGTGATCTTCTTCTTCGTCAACAAGATCATCTTCCCCGAAGCAAAGAAAGAAAGCTCTGTGGTTTAATATTTTGACAGAAGGCAAGAACAAAGAGTCGGATGCCTAAAAGCTGACTCGAACACATCAACACGGCTTGGACATAATGACTGCTTCGATATGCATTTGACTGCTCTGCTTCAGGCTGGGATGATAGATCAGGAAGATGGAATCATCATCGAAAGTGATTCCACCTTCTTCATATATATCACTGTCCCGCCACATCCGGCTGAAATGAGTGCCGGGTAAGGCGGGACAGACGATTTTGGTCTTAATTTTTCATTCGTTCGGATAACAGGTTCAGAAGATCACCCAAGCTCCATCGTCCACTTTTGATGCCACGGATCAAATTGACCTGCCTATCTCCTGCCAGATAAGCGAAGCTCTCCATTTGTTGAATGACGGCCTGCTCTTTTAAATATTCCGCCTCACTGATTGCAGGTAAGTAGGTACAGATCAAACCTTTTTTCCTCTGATGCACCAAAATCCCTTCCTGATAGCTGCCATTCCATAAGGCCAGGCAGCGGTGCGAGCCGTTCTTTCTCCCTATCGTCACATCGGTATAACCTTCGGCTTTCAGCCATTCTTCATTTATGTCTTGAATATTTAAGCCACCGGGCAAGTACATTTGTTCTTCACAAATGTAATAGGATTTTGAAAATCATCAGGGAGCGGAAACGCTTCCTTTTGTTTTTCAGTATCATTATAATGCGAAATTCACATTATTTCAGGAAAAAGTAAGGTTATTATCAATATTTCTAAGCAAACTAAGCGCATTCTGTATCATAGATTATCGTCTTTTTTTCGGCTATGATCAAAAATTAAACTTTCCAGTACAATGAAACGAATATGATAAGCCAATTACACATACCGATGATACAGTTATGTCATTTGAAGGCTACGATGAGAATATTTTCGGCAGGGTTATTATTGATTTTCTGCTGGCTGCCGAGAAATATTCCGGTTGCGATATTACTGAGATCAAGAAGCAGATTGAGGATAAGCGTCTGTGGCTAAAGGCGACTTTCCCGGACGCATACCAGGCAGAAGTTGGCCGGGATGAACCTTTCTTTGCTGCTTGAACAAGTGATAGCCCTTTGCAGGAAAAATCCGCGAAGGGCTATCAGACTATTGATAGTGGTCGAATTCGTCCACTTTAAAAGGTTGGATATCTATGCTGTCAAAAGAAGCTTTCTGTACAGCTCTGCGTTTGATCAAGGAGCAGGAGGAGATTAATCAACAATTCTCAGATGCGCTGAATTTGGTTTGTGATGGTCATTTCGTTTACGGGACAAACAATAAGTATTTGTCTGCTCTGCTCCTTGTTCTCAAAGAAGCAGTACATGATCAATACGATTATATTAGCTGGTGGTTGTATGAAGGCGCAGAAGAATATATGATATGGGAGGCAGATAATTCCCGATCATGGTGCCTAAAAGAACCGGAAGCACTATATGACTACATCGTGGAAGAATGCAATAATCAGGGAAGGAAATAACTATAAAGGACAGAATTATACATGTCAGCACAAGCATTTATGATGATTCTGTGCAGGTTATAAGGCGAGGAACAATAAATGATTACGATTGAAGGAAAGTATAACAGTGCAAAGATTTTTACCAACACCTGTGACCAGGCCACCATTGCGCAAGTGACCAATTTGCTGAATCAATCCTGTGTACAGGGTTCCCAGATTCGGATTATGCCGGATTGCCATGCCGGGGCTGGCTGCGTGATCGGCACCACCATGACGATTCAGGATCAGGTGATCCCCAACCTGGTGGGCGTGGATATTGGCTGCGGAATGCTGGCAACGAAGCTGAAGGAAAAGCGGATTGATCTGCCGAAATTCGACAGTATTTCCCAGGCTGAGATTCCTGCCGGGATGAAGATGCGCACATCACCCCACAGCCTGGCAGGTACCATGGCTGCGGATGCTTTGATGTGCTTCCGCAAGCCCAACTGCCGGGTGTCGCCCGAGGTATTTTCCCTCAGCCTGGGTACGCTGGGCGGCGGCAATCACTTCTGGGAGCTGGATCGGGACGAGGAAGACAGCATCTGGCTGGTGGTGCATACCGGTTCCAGACGCAGCGGCAAGGATGTGGCTGAGTATTATCAGCGTGCCGCTTATGAAAGCCTGAATGAGCTGGGTGAAAAAAGGAAAGCGCTCCTGGCGCAGCAGCGGGAAGCCTTTATTCAGCAGCTGCGCAGCGAAGGAAGGGAGAAGGAAATCAGCAAGCTGCTGCCTGCATGGCAGGCAAAGCAGGCCGAACCGGAAATCACAGTTCCCTACGAAGTTGCCTGGTGCGAGGGCAGCTTATTCGATGATTACATTCATGATATGCGAATCATGCAGCAGTATGCAGCTCTGAACCGCCGCATCATCACCGAAACCATCCTGAAAAAGTGCAAACTCCATGCCGAGGATCAGTTTGAGACCATCCACAATTACATCGACCTGGAGCATATGATCCTGCGGAAGGGCTCTGTTTCCGCCATGGAAGGAGAGCGTTTGCTGATTCCCATCAATATGCGGGATGGAGCGCTGATCTGCATGGGCAAAGGAAATAAAGACTGGAACGAATCAGCTCCCCATGGCGCGGGCAGGCTTATGTCCCGCACGGACGCGCGTTCTTCTATCTCAATGAAGGATTACAAAGACGCCATGAAGGGAATCTACACAACCTGTATCAACAAAGGAACCCTGGACGAATCGCCTATGGCCTATAAGCCCATCGACGAAATCATTGTCAACATTGAACCTACCGCCAAAATTGCATCCAGAATTAAGCCGATTTATAATTTCAAAGCAGGCGACGAAGAATAAAAACTATGATATAATAACGAAGAAACTGCTGCGGTCGGAGCCTTTTGCCGCCAGAACGCAGGCCTACTGCTATGCGTGGGCGGACAGCTGATGCTGCAATTGGACTCCACAAGCCCAGCCGAAAGAAGGCAACGACAAATGATGATTTATGTTGACGCCGACGCCTGTCCGGTGACGCGCATCGCGGAGGAGATTGCCAGGCGGCACGGAATTCCCGTAACGCTGCTGTGCGACACCAACCACGTGCTGACCTCGGATTATAGCACGGTGAAGGTCACAAGCGCAGGGGCGGACGCGGTGGATATTGTGCTGATCAATCTGTGTCAGCGCGGCGATATCGTGATCACCCAGGATTACGGCGTGGCGGCACTGGCGCTGGGCAAAGGCGTGCGGGCCATCCACCAGAGCGGCAAGTGGTTCACGGATGAGAACATCGACGGGCTGCTGATGGACCGGCATCTGGCGTAGAAAGCCCGCCGCAGCGGGA
>CADAKE010000017.1 GCA_902788445.1 uncultured Eubacteriales bacterium | reverse complement strand
CTCGGGCTTCGTCCCTTGTAAAGAAAGCGGACGCTGCGTTTTCGTCAGAAGGACGGGGCACACCGCCTTTTGCCCTGCATATAAAGTCGAGCATGATCTTGGTCGGCACTTCTTTAACGCCGTTATATCCGGGATGCTTGCAGGTATTTGAAGAAATACAAAACACTTCTCCAACTTCAACGTCAATCCCTGTTTCTTCTAATATTTCTCTTTTTACAGCGTCAATTACGTTTTCTCCTACCTCAACCTGCCCGCCTGGAAATACCCATCCTCCATGGTATGTATTTACCAAAAGGATTTCATTTTTATCATTGATTACAATTCCCGCACCTGCAATGATATGCGTCGGCATTACCCACGCTGAATGCTCCATATCCCATACCCTCACGCTTCACAAATCCCGCTTTGCCGGAAAGGATTCGTTTAACTGGCCCGCCCCGCTACTTCCTTCTCCGCGCCTGAACGTCGGCGTTGACGCGCCACGTGCCGTCGTCCTGCACGGTGACGTTTTGCCAATGGAAGGCGTCCTGCGAAATCTCCGTGAACACCCATTTCCACTTTTTGCTCCCGTGGATGGAACCGACGAGCATACCGTTCTCCTTCACGAAGGTGAGCCGCGTGACCGATGAACCGAACGTGGAATAGCTGGCGTCGTAGCACTTCTTCTTTGCGTTGAACAGTCGCACGGTGACGCCGTATTCGCCGTCAGGCCGCGGGTCTGTCTTTCGCGCTTCGCGGGAGGGACAGATGAATAGGTCCTCAATGCCCGCGCCTTCAAGGATGCGCCGGAACAGCCATTCGCCCTGCACATGGGTGGGGTTGGGCCTGTCCAGCCTGTACGTGAAGTCAAAATCCCAATCCCCAATCAATGGAGCGAACCAATCATATTCGTCCGGAATGCTGTCTGTTTTGGAACTGAGCAGCGCAGTTGAAAATGTATCCATGGATGATTCCCCCCGCAGAAATACATGAAATCCCCTTCCGTCCGTATCCACTGGAACCGCGCCTTTTTGAACGGGCGCCGATTTCCCGAAGCGTTCTGCTTGAATGGTTTCCGCAAAAAAGCGAATTCCATCTGGATATTATATAAAAACATTCGCTCTCTGTGTGTGAACAATTTATCAATTTTTTTCGGGATGATCCTGTGATGGATGAAAATGAACAAATAGTAAACGGAAACACCCCAAAAGTCTTCTCCTGTGAGGAGAATGTTGTCAACTTAAGGAAAAGAAGCAAGAAGTACGCTCGATTTCAACCAAGTAACATATCTATCAACCAACCTCCACTGTCATCCTGAGCGCATCCGGACGCGTTCGCTTGCGCTCGCCGAAGGCGAGTAGGATCTCCTTGCAGGGCGTTATGTTACTTGGCTTAATCAGTCGCTATGAGATTCTTCGCGTCCGGATACGCTCAGAATGACATTGTTGGTTGCTTTCATCAAAGCATGTTGGTTGCCATCGTTTCGTCTTAAGTTGACAACATTGCCAGCAAGGAGAAAGCTTTTGGCGGTGTCTTCCTGTTTGCAACAATTTGTTCATTCATGCGTAATCCATCGAAGGGAAACAAAGACCGCTTGGTTTTTCCCCTGTTTTATGATATCATCGTAAGGAAAGCAGAAACGAGGCGTTGATTGTATTGATATCCTTTCCTCCTTTTTATGTCGGATTTAGGTTGCGGCGGTATGCTGGAACTGTAAAGAAAAAGATTGGGTGATGCTGGATGAAGCTATTGTTTGCGGAAGACGACCGGGATTTGTCCGTAGCCGTGAAAACGCTGCTGGAGCGTTCCGGCTATCTGGTGGACGCGGTGTATGACGGCCAGAGCGCGGTGGACTATGCCACCGCCGACACCTACGACGGGATCATTCTGGACTGGATGATGCCGGAGATGGACGGCATCGACGTGCTGCGGAGCCTGCGCGCCCAGGGCGTGTCGGTGCCCTGCCTGCTGTTGACCGCCCGGGACGCGGTGGAAGATAAAGTGACGGGGCTGGACGCGGGCGCGGACGACTACCTGCCCAAGCCCTTTAACGCGGGCGAACTGCTGGCCCGCGTGCGGGCCATGCTGCGGCGGCGGGAAAGCTATGTGCCGGACGTGATTGCGTTCGAGGATTTGACGCTGGACAAGGGCAGCTGCGAACTGCGCTGCGGCAGCCAAAGTCTGCGCCTGACGGGGAAAAACTACCAGCTCATGGCCTTGTTTATGGAAAATCCCCACCTCGTCTTTTCCGTTCAGCAGCTCATGGAGCGCGTGTGGGGCTGGGACGCGGAAGCGGAAATCAACGTGGTGTGGGTGTATATTTCGCAATTGCGCAAGAAGCTGGCCGAGATGGGCACGCGGGCGGAGATTCGTATGCACCGGGGCAGCGGCTATTCGCTGGAGAAAAAAGCATGATCAAAAAGCTGCAAAGGCGGTTCATCCGCATCGCGGTGATCGCGCTGGCCATCGCCATGGTGGTGGTGGTCGGCATTGTGAATATTGTGAACTGGGTCGGCGTCCGCTCGGAATTGCAGGGGACGCTGCGTTTTCTTGCGGAGAATGAAGCGGCGGATCTCTGGGGCGGCATCAGCAGCCGCATGATGGGCAAGACAAAGCACGTCCGGAACGTGGTCAGCGAGTCCAATTGGTTCGGCGTGCGCGTGATGCCCAACGGCGGATTCTTTTTTACCGCGATGGAAGACGAGGCCGACCCCGACGAGCAGACGGCCCTCGCGCTGGCAAAGCAGGCGCTGGACAGCGGGAAGGAGAGCGGCTTCCTACAGGATTATCTGTACTCTGTCACCACCTTTACCAACGGCGACATGAGCATGAGCAGCATCGTTTTCCTGAACTGCGAAACCACCTTCACCGCCGAGCGCACCCTGGCGCTGATTTCGCTGGTCGCCTGCCTGGGCGGCGTGGCGCTGGCCTGGCTCATCATGGCGCTGGCCAGCCGCAGGGCGGTGCGGCCGATCCTGCGCAACATGGAGCAGCAGAAGCAGTTCATCACCGACGCCAGCCACGAACTGAAAACGCCGCTGACGGTGATTTCCACCAATATGGATTTGCTGCAAATGGAGAACCCGGGCAACCAGTGGGTGCGGAGCACGCAAAAACAGGCGTCGCAGATGCGGCGCCTGGTGGATGAACTCGTGTACCTGTCCCGGATGGAGGAGGAATCCGCGCCGCTGGTGATGGAAAGCCTGGCGTTTAACGCGCTGCTGGAGGACACGACGGAGCCTTTTGTCGCTATGGCGGAATTCCAGGGCCACGAAATGACCGTGCGGGCGGAGGACAACTTGACGGTGTTCGGCGACCGCGCGTCCATCCAGCGCCTGATTTCCACGCTCTGCGACAACGCGGTGAAGTACGCGGCGGGGGAGAGCGCCATCCGGATCGAAGCGCATGAGGAAGGCCGGTTCGTGACGCTGCATGTGTCCAATGAAACGAACGGCGCCTTGAGCAAGGAGCAGTGCGAGCAATTGTTCAACCGCTTTTACCGGGCCGACGCCTCCCGGAACAAGGAAAAGCAGAGCGGCTTCGGCATCGGCCTGGCCATTGCCGCCGCCATCGCGGAGAAGCACGGCGGCAGCATCAGCGCCGCCATGGAGCAGGAAAACCGGATCGCGTTCACCTGCCGCCTGCCCAAAAGCGGGAAGTGAACGCCGCTGTCAGCCCATAAAAAAATCCCCCGCTTTCACGGGGGACAGAAGACGAGAGAAGATTATTTGCTGAAAGCCACGTCGCGCATATTCTGCACGTCGCCGGTGTTCGCGTAGACCACGTCGACGATTTCGCCCTTGCGGTTGTAGCACACGATCCAGTCGCCCTGGAGGGTGATGTAAGCGCGGTCAGACAGAGAAGCGAGGGCGGAAGTGCCCTTCATCCGCCAGGCATAGGACCAGCCGCGGCTGTCGATGGTGGAGCGCACGGCGCGCAGGGAGGGGAAATACTTATCCACGTAGCTGGCGGAATCGGCGATGATGGCGTCGTTCGTCGCATCGGAGGAACCGGCGGGAATCCAGCGGAAGGAGAAGGGGTTGGGCTGGCGGACATAGCCGTCCGTCCAATCCACGCCCAGCTGGTAGGTGTGGCCGGTGGTGATCACGGAAGCGCGCAGGTCGTCGGTCACGGCCAGCTCAACCAGCTGCAAATCTCCCAGCCAGTTGGCATACAGCTTATCCACGGGCTTGCTCAGGGTCACGTAGATGATTTCGCCCTTTGTCTGGGTTTTCATGGCGGCAAAGTTGTCCACGTGGGGGACGCCGGGCGTTCCGTCGGCCAGCGCGGTGGCGAAGGAGCACAGAATCACGGCGGCAAGAATCAGCGCAGCAATCTTTTTCATTGTAAGGATCTCCTCTGCAATATTTTATTGGCTATCTGTCCATTGACAGGATCACCTATATCTTAGCTTATTTGGATAAATTCGTCAAGTGGTTTCGTTTCCGATCATTTTCGATTTTGTTACGTTTATATTAAATTTATTATATTGTTGTTACAAATACCGAATCGTTTCTTAATTGAAAATAAATTCCAAATAATCTGAAAAAATGCAGCGCGGACAGCGGCGTTCCCTTGTATCCTGCGGATGGGTGTGTTAAACTATGGTTTAGCGCCGCCCGGTTTGGGCCGCGCAGGAAGGATTGTTCCGGATGATTGAAAAATGGGGCATTCCCGTGACGCCCATTACCGGGAAAAGAAAACCCCGGAAGGTGTATGTTTATCTCCCCGAAGCGGCGCTGGAGGACCCGGACGAGCGGTTCCCGGTGCTGTACATGTTTGACGGGCACAACGTGTTTTTTGACAAGGACGCCACGTATGGAAAGAGCTGGGGCATGGGAGACTATTTGGACGAAACCCAAACGCCCCTGATCGTGGTGGCGGTGGAGTGCGACCACCGGCCGCCAAACGCCCGGCTTTCCGAGTATTCGCCCTTCACCTTCCGGGACCCTGAGTTTGGTCATGTGACGGGCCGGGGCAAGCTGTTCATGGACTGGCTGACGGGAACGCTCAAGCCCATCATCGACCGGCGCTATCCCACCCGTCCGGAGTGGGAATCCACCTGGATCTGCGGCAGCAGCATGGGCGGGCTGATGAGCCTGTACGCCGTGACGTGCTACAATCACGTGTTCAGCCGCGCCGCGGCGCTGTCGCCCTCCGTCGATCTGGTGAAGGGCAAAATGGTGCCCTTGATCAAGGAAACGGATTTCGCCCCCGGCACCGTGGTGTACATGGACTACGGTTCCCGGGAAATGGAGGATCAGCGCGGGGTGCTGCGCAACTTCATGCGCACCGCCGACGCGCTGATGGAGCAGGGCGTGTTCGTCACCAGCCGGATCGTGCCCAACGGCGACCACTGCGAGGCGTGCTGGGAGGAGCAGATTCCTTTGTTTATGCCCGTATTGTTTTACGACAGGGAGTGAGAAAAAATGGAAACCCAGTATTTCAAGGAGTACAGCCCCGCGTTGGATCGGGATATGGAACTGAAGGTGTGGGGCCACGCGGGGCGGCCCGTGCTGTTTATCCCCTGCCAGAATGGACGGTTCTACGATTTTGAAAACATGGGGATGGCCGAGGTCTGGCGGCCCTGGATCGACGCGGGCCAGGTGATGGTGTTCGCCATCGACACCATCGACCAGGAAACCTGGAGCGACGTGTGGGGCGACCCCGGCCATCGCTCCTGGATGCACGAGCGGTGGATGAGCTTCATCTTTGACGAAATCGCGCCGTTCATCCAGGACATGGCCCGGCAGCGCAACGGCTGGGACGGCAATCCCGGCATCATCGCTTTCGGCTGTTCCCTGGGCGCGACCCACGCGGTCAACCTGTTTTTCCGCCGGCCCGATGTGTTTGACGGCCTGCTGGCCCTCAGCGGCATTTACACCGCCTCCTATGGCTGGGGCGATTACATGGACGAGCGGGTGTACCTGAACAGCCCGGTGGATTACATGGGCGGGCTGCCGGGCGACCATCCCTTCATCGAGCGGTACAACAACAACCGCGGCATCATCGTGGTGGGCCAGGGCCCGTGGGAAATCCCCGAAACCACGTTCCAGCTCAAGGGCATCTGCGAATCCAAGGGCATCGGCGTCTGGTTCGATATCTGGGGCTACGACGTGAAGCATGACTGGGATTGGTGGTTTGAGCAGGTGAAATATCATGTGCCGCATTTGTTGGAAGGCTGACAACCTGTAGGGGCGGATATTATCCGCCCGTCCCCGCCGCAATGGCGGGGAAAATATACATTCGTAACGATTATCGCATCACGGGCGGATGATATCCGCCCCTACAACAGGGAACCTACACACAAGAAAGGATCATCACCATGCAAAACTTCGTATTCATCTCCCCCAACTTCCCCACCAACTACTGGAAATTCTGCCGCGAGCTGAAAAACAACGGCCTGCGGGTGCTGGGCGTGGGCGACCAGCCCTGGGAAGAAGTGACCCAGGAATTGAAGGACAGCCTGAGCGAATACTACAAGGTTTCCTCCCTGGAAAACTACGACGAGGTGTACCGCGCCGTGGCGTACTTTATCCACAAGTACGGCCGCATCGACTGGATCGAAAGCAACAATGAGTACTGGCTGGAGCGGGACGCCATGCTGCGCACGGACTTCAACGTGCAGAGCGGGTTCCAGGTATCCGACCTGGGACGCATCAAGTTCAAGAGCGGCATGAAGGAATACTACCAGGCCGCGGGCATCCGCACCGCGCGGTACCACATCGTGGACAACTTCGACAGCTGCAAGGCGTTCATCAACGAGGTGGGCTATCCCGTGATCGTGAAGCCGGACAACGGCGTGGGCGCGAACGACACCTACAAGCTCAAGGACGACGGCGGGCTGTGGGCGTTCCTGAATGAAAAGAATCCGAGCGTCCGCTATATTATGGAAGAATTCGTCACCGCCGAGGTCAACAGCTACGACGCCATCATCGACAGCAACGGCAACCCCATCTTTGAAACCGGCAACGTGAGCCCGATTTCCATCATGGACATTGTGAACAACAACGACAATTCCATCTATTACATCGTGAAAGATCTGGCCGAGGACGTGCGCGCCGCGGGCCGGGCGGCGGTGAAGAGCTTTGGGGTCAGGAGCCGCTTCGTGCATTTTGAGTTCTTCCGTTTGACCCAGGACCAGTACATGGGCAAGAAGGGCGACGTGGTGGCCCTCGAAGTCAATATGCGCCCCTGCGGCGGGTTCTCGCCGGACATGATGAACTTCGCCAACAGCACCGACGTATACAAAATCTGGGCGGACATGATCGCCTTTAACTGCTCCACCAAGCCCCAGGGCGAGCATTACTTCTGCGCTTTCGCGGGCCGCCGCGACGGCAAGCCCTTCCAGATGAGCCATGAAGAACTGCTTTCCAAGTACGCGAATCAAATGCGTATGGCGGAGCGGATGCCCGACGCGCTGTCCGGCGCCATGGGCAACCAGATGTACATCGCCGTGTTCCCCACGGAAGAAGCCATGAACCAGTTCTACAGCGACGCCGTGCGCTGCTGGTAAACCATGGAAAAAAGGGGCTGCCTCGCAAAGAGACAGCCCCTTTTGACTGGGCCTTACATCATGCTGCGGTACAGCGCCTTGATTTCCTCCACGCTGGTATCCCGGGGATTGCCGGGGCAGCAGGCGTCCGCAAACGCGGAATCGCTGAGGAACTGCACGTCCTCGTCCTTGAGGATGCCCTTGAGGTCGGCGGGGATGCCCACGTCGGCGGAGAGCTGCTTCACGGCGGCGATGGTGGCGTTGGCGGCGGCTTCATCGTCCATCTGGTCGATGCCATCCACGCCCATGGCCTTGCCGATGGCGCGGTAGCGCTTGCCCGCAACAGGCGCGTTGTATTCCAGGCCGCAGGGCAGCAGGATGGCGCAGGCCACGCCGTGGGGCGTGTCATAGAGGGCGCTCAGGCCGTGGGCCATGCTGTGCACGATGCCCAGGCCCACGTTAGAGAAGCCCATGCCCGCGATGTACTGGCCCAGGGCCATGCCCTCCCGGCCGTCGGGATCGTTCTGAACGGCCTGGCGCAGATTGTGGCTGATCAGACGGATGGCTTCCAGATGGAACATATCGCTGATGGCGCAATGGCCCTTGGTGATGTAGCCCTCGATGGCGTGGGTCAGGGCATCCATGCCGGTGGCGGCGGTCAGACCCTTGGGCATGGTGGCCATCATGTCGGGATCGACGACGGCGATTTCGGGAATGTCGTTCACGTCCACGCAGACGAACTTGCGCTTCTTTTCCACGTCGGTGATGACATAGTTGATGGTTACCTCGGCAGCGGTGCCGGCGGTGGTGGGCACGGCGATGGTGAACACAGCGTGCTTCTTGGTGGGAGCCACGCCCTCCAGGGAACGCACGTCGGCGAACTCGGGATTATTGATGATGATGCCGATGGCCTTGGAAGTATCCATAGCGCTGCCGCCGCCCACGGCCACGATGCAGTCCGCTTCGGCCTTTTTGAACGCGGCCACGCCGGTCTGCACGTTTTCAATGGTGGGGTTGGGCTTGATGTTGCTGTACACTTCATAAGCGAAGCCCGCCTTGTCCAGCAGGTCGGTCACTTTCTTGGTGACGCCGAACTTGAGCAGATCGGGGTCGGTGGCGACGAACGCCTTTTTATATCCCCGGGCGGTGAGCTCGGGCACGATGTTTTCGATGGCCCCGTGGCCGTGATAGGAAATGGGATTGAGCACGATGCGGTTGGACATGGAAATTTCCTCCTTCGATTGATTGTTCTTATATCATTCGGCGCTCCATTCCAAATATCCTTCCCGGGCTTTGAAATGGAAGCAGTTTTTCACGAAATGGCGGGAAACGGCGAAGCGCATCGGCGGCGCCGGGAGCTCCCTCCACTCCGCTTTTTCTTCCTTACTCAGGTTTTTTTCAGTCATTGACAGACCGAAAGCCATCCTGTAAAATGATGGAAAATAAGAAATTCGTTGTTAAGGCTGATTTCTGACCTGCGATCAGGAAAGCCTGAACGGGGAAACTGGCGCTGAAAACGGAACGGAATCAACAGGGAGGTATGGGAATGAAATACGGAGAATCCGCCTTTGACGTGCTTTACTTGTTGTTTGCCATTGCCGCCGGGTGCGTGATCCTGCGGCGGGCCGGGAGCAAAACGGAAAAGCAGATGGGCTTGGCGGCGCTGATTCTGGGCTGCGGGGACGCTTTCCATTTGGTGCCCCGGGTGCTGAATTATTTTGTGGAGGCGGATTGGACCGCCGCCCTGGGCGTCGGAAAGCTGGTCACGTCCATCACAATGACGGTCTTTTACGTTTTGCTGTACTATATTTGGCTGGGATATTATCATGAAGCCGGGAGCGGGAAGCTGGCCGCGGCTGTGTGGGGGCTTGCGGTTCTGCGTGTGATCCTGTGCCTGTTCCCGCAGAATGGCTGGCTGGAAAACAGCAGCGACGTCACCTGGGGAATCATTCGGAATGTTCCCTTTGTGATGCTTGGCGCGATCATCTGCTGCCTGTATTATCAGAAGAGAAGCGCGGACCGGTGTTTCCGCTTTCTGTGGATCTATATCCTGCTGTCTTTTCTGTTCTACATTCCGGTGGCCGTTGCGGCGGGGCTTTTGCCCATCCTGGGTATGCTGATGCTGCCCAAGACGGTTTGCTATATTCTGATGATTGCCGCTTTCCTGCGCTCCGTCGGCAGGAAGCGCGCCGAATGACTTTTTTCAAAGGAAGCGTTGCGTACATGAGGAGGAAAAGCGTATGAGCAGAAAGAAAAAAATCATTCTTTCAGCCGTCATATGCCTGGTGGTTCTCCTGATCGGCGGGCTGATCTGGGGCAGCAATTACCTGGTCACCTTCGCCATTGGCCGTTCCACCGGCCTAAAGAATATCGCGCCGAAATCCACCCTTTCCGAAGAAGCCGCCCAGGGCATTGCGCAGAACTGGCAGCGCCAATCCCAGCAGGCCGGGGAATGGATGGAGAACGCGGCTGTGGAAACGGTGCGGCTGCAGTCCGCGGATGGGCTCAAATTGAGCGGGGAAGCGGTCATTACCGATCCCGCCTCCCATCTTTGGGTCATCGCCGTGCACGGCTACCGCAGCAGCCACGCCTCCATGTCCGCCCTGGCCGCCTACTACGGCCTGCAGGGCTGGAACGCGCTGCTGCCCGATCTGCGCGGCTGCGGGGATAGCGAAGGGGATTATATCGGCATGGGCTGGCCGGACCGCAAAGACATGCTGCAATGGATCGACTGGATCATTGGGCGGGACAGCGCGGCGCGGATCGTGCTGCACGGCATTTCCGTGGGTGGGGCCACCGTGATGATGACGGCGGGCGAAGCGCTGCCCGTCCAGGTCAAGGCCGTGGTGGAGGATTGCGGGTACACGTCGGTCTGGGATATTTTCGCGGATGAAATGGACTACCTGTTCCATCTGCCCGCCTTCCCGCTGCTGCATATCGCCAGCGGCATTTCCTCTCTCCGGGCAGGGTACGGTTTTTCCGAGGCGTCCGCATTGAAGCAAATTGCGAAAGCCCAGGTGCCGGTGCTGTTCATCCATGGTTCGGAGGACAATTTCGTGCATACGGACATGGTGTATCGGGTGTACGAAGCCTGCCCCGCCGAAAAGCGGCTGCTGGTGGTGGAGGGCGCGGGTCACGGAAATTCCTTCAACCACGCGCCGGACGTTTACTTTGAAACGGTATTCAGCTTTCTCAAGCCCTACATGGAGGTATAAACCGGAAACGGCATCCTCCCGGACGGCGCGCTCTTTCCGCCGATCACTTCCCGCTGTCTCCGTAGTTGGAAAGCACCCGGGCCGAGGGGTCGTCCACGTCACAGCCGGGCCAGGTTTTGTTGGGCATCCAGTAATCGGGGATCATCGCCGCCTGGCCGGGATAGAAGGAATCGAACAGCTCCCGGTACAAAAGGCTCTCTTTCGTGAAGGGGCGGCGGTAATCGTACCTCGACGCTTTCTCGGCAAATTCCTTGTCGGTGTAGGTTCTTTCCGCGAGGGCTTTCAGGTCGTTGACCATGGAGTGGCCCACGGCGTCGGAGAAGGCCGCTTTCTGCCGCCAGAGGATTTCATCGGGCAGGATATGGTCGTCGGCAAAGGCTTTGCGGATTAAATACTTGCCCATGTTGTGGCGGTTCATTTTCAGTTCCGGGTCAATGCTCATGGCGTAGCGCACGAATTTGAGGTCGCCAAAGGGTACGCGGGCTTCCAGGCTGTTGACGGAAATGCAGCGGTCGGCGCGGAGCACATCGTACACATGCAGCTCCCGGATGCGCTTTTCCGCTTCCTCCTGGAACGCGGCGGCGGAGGGCGCGAAGTCGGTGTACTTGTAGCCGAACAGCTCGTCGGAAATTTCGCCCGTCAGCAGCACGCGGATATCCGTGTGCTCATGAATCCACTTGCACACCAGGTACATGCCGATGGAGGCGCGGATGGTGGTAATATCCCAGGTGCCCAGCAGCTCCACCACCGTGGGCAGGGTGTCCAGCACGTCCTGTTCCGAAATGATGACCGACCTGTGGTCGCTGCCGATGTAATCGGCGACCATGCGGGCGTATTTCAGGTCGATGGCGTCAATGTCCATGCCGATGGCGAAGGTGCGGATGGGATGCGGCAGCATCTTCTGGGCAATGGCGCAGACCAGGGAGGAATCCAGGCCGCCGGAGAGCAGGAAGCCCACCGGCGCGTCGGCGTCCAGGCGCTTTTCCACGCCGTCCATCAGCAGGCGGCGCAGCTTGGCGCAGACCTCCTCCTCCGTTTTCATGGTGAAATAACCCACGTAAGCGGGGTCGGCGTACTGGACAAACTGCCCGTCCATCCAGTAGTGACCCGGCGGGAAGGGCAGGATATGTTCGCACAGGCCCATCAGGTTCTTGGGCTCGCTGGCAAAGGCCCATTCGCCGTCCGGGAGGCGTCCATAATATAAAGGCCGGATGCCGATGGGGTCGCGGGCGGCGATGAGTTTTTTCCGCGTGCCGTCGTAGAGCAGCAGGGCAAATTCCGCATCCAGGGTTTTGAACATCTCGATGCCGTATTCGTGATACAAAGGGAGCAAAATTTCGCAGTCGGACTGGCTGTGCAGCTCGTATTTGGAAAGCAATCGGTCACGAAGGGGGCGGAAGCCGTACAATTCGCCGTTGCAGACCACCGCGTCCCCGTTCATGCGGAAAGGCTGCATCCCCCGTTCGTCCAGGCCCATGATGGCCAAACGGTGGAAACCTAAATACCCGATGGGAATTTTCTCAAACCGGCTCATGTCCGGGCCGCGGGAAACGGTTCTGTGAAAGCATTCTTTCAAGGTTTCAACGTCGATTTGCCTGCTGGTTACGCCGAAAATGGAACACATAAATAGCACCTCCGTTTGTGGTCGGCAATCATCCTGATATTTCAGGACGAAGGCCGCCGCTCCGTGGTGCCACCTGATTTGCTTCTCTTTCTCGGGCTCCATCAAGCCCGGACGGTTGTAACGTGCCGCCGCTCACGCCGCCCCTACTTGCCTTGGCGGCTTTCAGCTTGGACTTGGAAGGGTTGTTCGCCGGGCCGCTCATACGGGATTCCCACCATCGCCCGCTCTCTGTGCTGCCGCGATTCCGGTTACTTTGCTTCCGCAACGCTTTGATCTGTGAAATTTGCGTGCATTTTAGCACAGCGCCGCGCGCCCTGTCAAGAGGGAAAAAATAGAAAAACAATCATAGAACAGAAAACAATTGCAGAACAATATTTCGATCTGAAAGTTCTTGACTTCTTTTTGACGGAATGCTATCATCATGCATGAGCAAGGCAAGGGAGCCGTGTGGGCTGTCCCTCGCTCTTTTTATTTTGTGCAAGGAGGCTGTCCTCCATGGGAGGATCGGCGGACAGCCCGGCGCGGGGCATTCAGGCGGAGACGCGGATGCTGAAATCATCCTGATAATCACCGGATGAAAGGATGCTGAAAAACCATGAAGAAATACATTTTTGTCACCGGCGGCGTGGTATCGGGCCTGGGCAAGGGCATCACGGCGGCGAGCCTGGGGCGGCTGCTGAAAGCGCGGGGGCTGAAGGTCGCCGCCCAGAAGCTCGACCCCTACATCAACGTAGACCCCGGCACCATGAGCCCCTACCAGCACGGGGAGGTGTACGTGACCGAGGACGGCGCGGAAACCGACCTCGACCTGGGCCACTACGAGCGGTTCATCGACGAGGATTTGAATAAGTATTCCAACCTGACCACGGGCAAGGTATACGCCAATGTGATTCACAAGGAGCGCCAGGGCGGGTATCTGGGCAGCACGGTGCAGACCATCCCGCACATCACCGACGAAATCAAACGCTTCATCTACCGCGTGGGCGAAAAGACCGACGCCGACGTGGTGATTACCGAAATCGGCGGCACCATCGGCGATATCGAATCCCAGCCCTTCATCGAGGCCATCCGGCAGGTGGGGCTGGAAGTCGGAAGGGAGAACGCGCTGTACGTCCACGTCACGCTGGTGCCGTATCTCAAAGCCAGCGGGGAACACAAGTCCAAGCCCACCCAGCATTCCGTGAAGGAATTGCAGGGCATGGGCATCAGCCCGAACATCATCGTGCTGCGCGTGGACGAAAAGATCACGGACGAAACGATCTTCACCAAGATCGCGCATTTCTGCAACGTGAAGCCGGACTGCGTGATCGAAAACCTGACCCTGCCCATTCTCTATGAAGCGCCGCTGATGCTGGAGCAGGCGAATCTGTCCGGCATCGTGTGCCGGGAATTGGGCATCGACGCGCCCGCCCCCGATCTTTCCGAATGGCAGGGCCTGGTGGAGCGCATCCGCCACCAGAACAAAACGGTCAGAATCGGCCTGGTAGGGAAATATGTACAGCTGCACGACGCCTATCTGTCCGTGGCCGAAGCGCTGCGCCACGCGGGCTACGCGCTGGACGCGAAGGTGGAAATCACCTGGATTGATTCCGAAACGCTGACGGATGAAAACGTGGAAGCGGCGCTGTCGCCCATGGACGGGCTGATCGTGCCCGGCGGCTTTGGCGGACGCGGGATCGAAGGGATGATCTTAACCGCCCAGTATGCCCGGGAGCGTCATGTGCCGTACTTTGGCATCTGCCTGGGGATGCAGATCGCCGTGATCGAGTACGCCCGCCATGCCGCCGGATTGGACAACGCCAATTCCAGGGAGTTTGACGAAAACGCTCCTTATAAAGTCATCGACTTCATGCCGGGCCAGAACGACGAGATCGACAAAGGCGGCACCCTGCGGCTGGGCAAATATCCCTGCGTGCTGCGGGACAACACGGTAATCGCCCGCTGCTACGGAACGCGGGAAATCAGCGAACGCCACCGCCACCGCTACGAGTTCGCCAACGCTTTCCGGGAAACTTTGGAGCAGGCGGGGCTTTGCCTGTCCGGCCTGTCCCCGGACGGGCGGCTGGTGGAGACGATCGAAATCCCTGGGGAGGATTTCTTTGTGGGCGTCCAGTTCCATCCCGAATTCAAGAGCCGCCCCAATAAGCCCCATCCGCTGTTCACAGGCTTTGTGGAAGCGGCGATTCATTGAGCGCGTCCTTCTTTCACGGCGCCAATGATTGACCTCCATAACCGTTTGGCTATTACTCAGCCCACCAGTGGAGAAACGATTGCACTGAAAAATTGCGCAAAGGCGCTTGTGCTTCCCGTTCCCATTTGATACAATAGACGCGACACGAAAACGGTATCGTCATTCCACGGATTCAGCGGAAAATGGGAAAGGAAGAAAACCGTCATGAAGAAAATGATTTTGGCGCTTACAGTCTTTGCGCTGCTCCTGTCTGGGTGCCAGGCGGAGACGGTTCATTATACGGCCACGTCCGTCGCGTCCTGCGCCCAGACCAGCGCCATGTACAGCCGCTTCTATGAAAGCGGCGCGCTCTCCGTGGTGATTCCCGGCCTGGCGGAAGGGCTGGTGCCCCAGGGGATCAGCTATATGCCGGAAGAAAACTGGCTGCTGTTTGCCGGGTATCGTTCTGATAAGGGCAACAGCGCCCTGATCGCCGTGGACGCGGAAACGGGCGAAATACAAAAAACGGCGTACCTGCATTACGCCGATGGAACGGATTACAACGGCCACGCGGGCGGGGTGTGCGTGACGGAAACGGACATTTACCTGTCCAATGCCCACACGCTGTACCGCGTTTCGTTAAGCGCTTTCCGAAGCATTTCCGGCGCGGGGGACTGCCGCTTTGAGGAAGAGATTCCCGTGCCCGTGAACGCCTCCTACTGCTGCTATGCCGAGGGCATTCTGTGGGTGGGCGAATTCCAGTACGGCGGTGATTATCCCACCGACGCCAGCCACCGCGTCACCTCCGCCGACGGGATTCAGCGCGCCTGGACCTGCGGCTACCGCATGGAGGGAAGAGCGGACTGGAGCCGTCCCGACTATGTGCTCTCCATGACCGAGCGCATCCAGGGCATTACCACCAAAGACGGGAAGATTTACCTGAGCCAGTCCTATGGCCGAAAAAACGATTCCGTGCTGTACCGCTACGCCAACGTGCTGGATACGCCGCCAAGCGGAACCGTGACCGTGAACGGCGCGGAGGTGCCGCTGTGGATTCTGGACAGCAAAACGCGGGAGGACGCGCTCATCTGCCCGCCCATGACAGAATGCCTCTGCACGGTGGGGGAGAGCGTCCTCGTGCTGTTTGAATCCGCCGCGGAAAGCTACATGAATCCCAAGAATCCCTCCGTCAATCCCATGGATCGGGTTTTTGAACTCAAAGATTTTTAGAATACCGGGCCAGAATATTGTCCATGCTCCGGCTGATATGCTGGATCATGGCTTTTTTTGCTTCCTCCGCTTTTCCGTCCCGGATAAAATGCAGGATGGCGATATGCTCGAACGTGGAATTGCGGAAGTGGTCGGCGGCCGCGTTTTCGCCGTGGCCGACGCTGGGGCCGTTCCACATTTCCAAAAGGTAGCTTTTTAACTGGTGGTTATCCGCCGCCTGCCAGATGCCCATGTGAATGTCCTGGTTCAGGGTTTCGTATTCCGTTCTGTCCAGCGTATCCAAATGGTCGCGCAGGGTATACAGGCGCTCCAGCAATCCTTCCGTTTCCATGCCGTTTTTCGCGGCGCGGGCGGCGGCTTCGGATTCCAGCAGGATGCGCATTTCAAAAATGTCCCGCACAAACTTTTCGTCGATCTTGTTCACGATTGCGCCTTTGTTCATGCGCAGCGTAATCAGCCCTTCGGATTCCAGTTCCTGAAAGGCTTCCCGCACCGGCGTGCGGCTGACGCCCAGCCGCGACGCCACGTCCGTCAGGCTCAGTTCGTCCCCGCTTTGATACTCGCCGGAATAAATCGCCTTGCGCAAAATGGACGTGATGCGCACACGGACTGGCATGATTTGCAACGTTTCCAAGGGGTTCCCTCCCTGTTTTGCATTTCGTATACACTTTCATTATATCGAAGTCGTGCTCAAAAATCAATCCTGTAAGACGCTGATCACAGGGCTTACGCATGAATGAACAAATTGTATGTAGAAAAAAGCTCCTAAAAGCCTTCCCCTGGCAGGGCAATGTCATCAACTTAAGGAGAAACGATACCAATCAAGGAACTTATACCAACCAACTAACACTGTCATCCCGAGCGAAGTGGAGCGAGAGCGGAACGGAGTCGAGGAACCTGAGAGAAATGTGTTCAACCAAGCAACACTATGCCCTACTTTCAGGTCCAGGTCCCTCGACTTCGCCTCGCCTCTGGCTCGGCTCCGCTCGGGATGACATTGTAGGGGGTGATTGAAAAGTTTCTTCGTCAATTTCTTTACTGTCTTTCTTATGTTACTGTTTTTTCTTAAGTTGACAACATTGCCTGCGAGGGGGAAGGCTTTTGGATGCGTATGTTCTTCGTAACAAACTGCGCATGAATCGGAATGAATGATAAAAATTCGGAAAAAATCTTCCCGTTTTCTCTAAATTTGGGCTTGCATTCCCGAAAGGAATATGATAAGATATGCTTGAAATGTATATCGTATACGATATACAATATTCAAAAACAATCAAGGGGGAAGGCTCATGCACGCCATCGAAAAGATTCTGGCCAAGAACAGCGGAAGGGCGTCCGTCCGCACCGGCGAAATCGTGACCGCGAAGGTGGATTTTGCCGAAATCAACGACCTGTACCTGCAAACGGTGTACTCCTTCTACGAGATGGGCGGCGAGAAGGTGTGGGACAACACGCGCTGCGCCTTCGTCTTTGACCATTACGCCCCCTGTCCGGATATCAAGAGCGCGTCCAACCACAGGGAGATGCGGGAGTTCGCCAAGAAGAATAACCTGAAATTCCATTTTGACACCAACTGCGGCGTGTGCCACCAGGTGATGCCCGAGGCGGGCGTGATCTATCCCGGCATGATCGTCGTCGCCACCGACAGCCACACCACCACCCACGGCGCGTTCGGCGCGATGGGCACGGGCTGCGGGGCCACGGACATGGCCACTATCCTGATGACGGGCGAGCTGTGGTTCCGGGTGCCGGAAATCATCGAAGTACGGCTGGAGGGCGAAGCGCCCAAGGGCGTCTATCCCAAGGACGTGGTGCTGGCGGTGCTGGGAAAAATCCGCGCGGACGGCGCGGTGTACAAGGCCATCGACTTTACCGGCAGCTACGTGGAAAACCTGAACGTGGCGGGCCGCATGACTATCTGCAATATGGCGGTGGAGATGGGCGCAAAAACCGCCTACATGCAGCCCAACCAGGACGTAATTGATTACGTCATCAAGCGGGCGGTGCGGCCTTATGAAATCCAGTTCACCGACCCCGGCTATCAGTACGCGGAAAGCCATGTGTTCGACGTTTCCAAGCTGGAACCCGAACTGGCCTGCCCCAGCAGCGTGGAAAACGTGCATCCCCTGTCCGAAGTGGTCGCCCAGGGCGAAGTGAGGCTGGATCAGGGCTACATCGGCTCCTGCACTGGCGGGCGCACGGAGGACATTGCCATCGCCGCGAAGATTCTGAAAGGCAAGCACATCCCCGCCTACACCCGTCTGGTAGTCGTGCCCGCCTCCCGGGACGTGATGCAGGAGTGCATCGCGAAGGGCTATATTCAGGACTTGATGGACGCGGGCGCGACCATCACCACCCCCGGCTGCGGCGCGTGCCTGGGCGCGCATGAGGGCATCCTGGCCCCCGGCGAAGTGTGCATCACCAGCACCAACCGAAACTTCCCCGGCCGCATGGGCAGCACCGAGGCCCTCATGTACCTGGCCAGCCCCGCCACCGTGGCGGCCAGCATCTTAAACGGCGTGATTACCGACCCCCGCCCCTATCTCGACTAAAAGGAGGACGCGCAGATGAATACCAAAATCACCGGCAAGATCATCGTGGTGGGCGACAACATCGACACCGACCAGATTTATCCCGGCCGCTTCCTGGCCATCACCGATCCCAAGGAAATCGGCTCCCATTGCCTCTGCGGCGTCAGCGAGGACATTGCGCCGAACTTCCCCCAGGGCGGCATTGTGGTGGCGGGGCGCAATTTCGGCTGCGGCTCCAGCCGTGAGCACGCGCCGATCGCGCTGCTGAACATGGGTGCGTCCGCCGTGCTGGCTGATTCCTTCGCCCGCATTTTCTTCCGCAACGCCGTGAACCTGGGCCTGCTGCCCGTGATCTGCAAGGGCATCAGCCAGCACGTGAAGGACGGCCAAACCCTGACCCTCGATTTGGACGCGGGAAACGTCACTGTGCAGGAAACGGGCGAAGTGCTGCCCTGCGAGCAGCTCGGCGACCAGGCCATGAAAATCCTCGAAGCGGGCGGCATCAAGCCCATGATGCGCGCGCGGTTTGGGAAAACTGCGCTGTAAATCGCATAAAGAACAGACGTGGAATAACACCGCATCCGCCCACATTCATATTCCGATTCATTTCAGAATAGTTATCAATAATAAGCAAAAATAATCAGTAATACGTCGAATATGGTATTGATTTTCCCGTATTTTCCGTGTAAGATAGATACAGAGACAAATCATCATATCAGGAGGTGTTCCAATTTGAATTACGCGGAAGAATCGTTGAGGCTGCATGGAGAATGGGGGGGAAAAATCGAGGTTGTTTCCCGTGTGCCGGTGAAGAACAAGGAAGATCTGTCGCTGGCCTACACGCCGGGCGTGGCCCAGCCCTGCCTGGAAATTCAGAAGGATTACGATAAATCGTTCACCCTGACCCGCCGCCACAATCTGGTGGCCGTCATTACCGACGGCACCGCCGTGCTGGGCCTGGGCGACATTGGCCCCGAAGCGGGTATGCCGGTCATGGAGGGCAAGTGCGCCCTGTTCAAGGCGTTCGGCGACGTGGACGCCTTCCCCATCTGCGTGCGCAGCAAGGACGTGGACGAGATCGTGCGCACCGTGTACCTGATCTCCGGCTCCTTCGGCGGCATCAACTTAGAGGACATTGCCGCGCCCCGGTGCTTCGAGATCGAGCGCAGGCTGAAAGAAATCTGCGATATTCCCGTGTTCCATGACGACCAGCACGGCACCGCCGTGGTCGTGGGCGCGGCGCTTATTAACGCCCTGCGCGTGGTGAAGAAAGATATTGGCGAAGCCAAGGTCGTTATCAATGGCGCGGGCAGCGCGGGCATCGCCATCGGCAAGCACCTGCTGAACCTGGGCGTGAAGCACCTCAAGATGGTGGATCGTTTCGGTGTGCTCTGCGAGGGCGAACAGATGAACCCGGCGCAGGAGGAAATGGCGAAGATCACCAACCCCGAAAAGTTCTCCGGCAAGCTGGCCGACGCCATGAAGGGCGCAGACGTGTTCATCGGCGTTTCCGCGCCGCATATCGTGAGCAAGGAAATGGTCAAGTCCATGGCGCCTGGCGCGATCGTGTTCCCCATGGCGAACCCCACGCCCGAAATCGAGCCCGACGAAGCGCTGGAAGCGGGCGCGGCCATCGTGGGCACCGGCCGCAGCGACCATCCCAACCAGATCAACAACGTGATGTGCTTCCCCGGCCTGTTCCGCGGCGCGCTGGACGTTCGCGCCCGCGACATCAACGAGGAAATGAAGCAGGCCGCCTCCCACGCCCTGGCCGACCTGGTGGCCCCCGAAGAGCTGACCGCTCAGTACATCCTGCCCCTGGCCTTTGACAAGCGCATCGGCCCCGCCGTGGCCGCCGCCGTCGCCAAGGCCGCACGGGACAGCGGAGTGGCGAGACTTTGATAATAAGGCAATAGGCAATAGGCATTAGGCAATAGGGATAAGGGAGCATATACCAACTCTATTGCGTCAAGCTGATCTTCAATCGTTTCTCCTATTGCCTATTGCCTAATGCCTATTGCCTAAAAGAATGGAGAGATCACTATGAGTAATCAGGCAAAAGCGAAAAAACCGCTTACCTTCTTCACCCTCCCCTGGCGCCTGGATCGGCGACCATACCCCCATCATTAAAGACTACCTGGGCGGCGGGGCCATCGTGTGCATCTTCGGCTCCGGATTGCTGGTGTACTTCGGCATCCTGCCCACCGCCGACATGAAGCTGCCCCTGGGCACGCTGGATCTGGTCGGCAACATCGGCACCTTCTTTAAAACCACCGGCGGCTTCCTGGATTGGTACATCGCCGCGCTGATCACCGGCTCCATCCTGGGCATGAACCGGAAGCTGCTGGTGAAGGCCGCGGCCCGTTACTTCCCGGCTATCTTCGGCGGCCTGATCCTGGCGTTCGGCCTGTGCATGGGCGTGGCCGCGCTGATGGGCTATCCCGTGATGAACGCGCTGCTTTTGATTGCCCTGCCCATCATGGGCGGCGGCATGGGCGCTGGCGCGACCCCGCTTTCCAAGATCTTTGAAGCCAGCTCCTCCATGACGGCGGCGGAAGCCCTGTCCGTCATGACCCCCGCCGTCGCCATCGGCAACGCCATTTCCATCGTGATGGCGGGCGTGCTGGTCAAGATCATCCGGGGAAAAATGAACGGCAACGGCAGCCTGATGAAGGCGGGCCACATGGACCCCAAGGAACTGGAAATCAGCCCCGAAATGCAGCAGAAGCGCGACCATATCGACCTCAAGCAGATGGGCGTCGGCCTGCTGGTTTCCGGCGCGTTCTTCGCCTGGGGCTATATCCTGCAAGGGCTGTGGAACGCCCTGGGCACCGGCATCACCATCCACGCCTACGCCTGGATGATCATTTCTGTGGCCGTCTGCAAGATCGCCAACATCGTGCCGGAGCGCATCGAAATTGCCTGCTATCAGTGGTTCCAGTTCATCATGAAGAACCTGACCAACATGCTCTTGGTCGGCATCGGTATCTGCTATCTGGACATCGCCACCGTGATTTCCAGCTTCTCCCTCACCTACTGGTGGGCTTCTATCCCTTTGAAGCGGGCGTCACCGCGGGCCTGTGCATGAGTAACATGGGCGGCACCGGCGACGTGGCCGTGCTGTCCGCTGCCGACCGCATGGAACTCATGCCCTTCGCGCAGATTTCTTCCCGCCTGGGTGGCGCGATCATCCTGCTGCTGGCCAGCCTGATGCTGTCCCTGCTGGCGCAGTTCATCGTCACCGCCAATCCGGAAGCGGCCAAGCAAGTGCTGGAGGCGGCCAAGACCGCCGCGGTCATGCTTCCCATGGCATAACGCTATTCTGTTTTCCCATCGTCCGGGGCTTTCTGCCCCGGTTTTTTTGTACAACAGAAGAAGCCACCGGCTCAGCCGATGGCTTTGTTTTTCAGGCTTGGAGAAGCTTATTCCTTCCTGTACTTCTTCGCGCACTCGTTCACGATGGCCTGCATGGCGTCCATTTTCTCCAGCATATCTTTTGCCAAAGCGATCTGGCAGCGGGTGCGCACCAGGTTATGCTTATATTTTTTCACGTTGAAATACTTGTCGCCCACGATATAGTCGTCCAGGAAGCGGGTGGCCAGCTCGCAGGCCAGCACGAAGCAGGAAAGGCCCAGCGTGCTGATTTCGTTTTCGGTGAGCGTCTTGGCGGTGTATTTCAGGAAGCCCTCGGCGAAGGCCCAGAAGATATTCAGGTTGATGCCAGCCTTGCTGAAATCCTCCGCGTCCTCCTCCGTGAAGTTGGCGGCAAAGCGGATGGCGTCGCCAAAGTCGTGGCCCACCAGGCCGGGCATCACCGTGTCCAGGTCAACCACCACCAGGGCTTCCAGCGTTTGCTCGTCGAACAGCACGTTGTTGATCTTCGTGTCGTTATGCGTCACGCGCAGGGGAAGCTGGCCGGCGTCGTACATGTCCGTCAGTTTGCACGCCTGCTCCTGGACGGACAAAAGCCAGCCCAGTTCTTCCTTCACTTCCTCCACCCGTTCACGGTATTCCGGGTTCTGGGCGTCCTGAACCAAGGTCTCATAGCGCTTGCGGGTGTTGTGGAAATCGGGAATGGTATAGTGAAGGCGGCTGGCGTCAAAGTCGCTCAGCAGCATCTGGAATTCGCCGAACGCCTCGCCCGCGTTGCGCACCACGCGGATATCGTCGCAGGTGTCGAAGGTGACGGAAGGCACGTAATTGCATACGCGCCAGAAGCTGTTATCCTCGTCCATCAGGTAGGTTTTCCGTTCGCCGTCCTGCTCGGCGTGGTGGTAATGCAGGCTCACCTTGCCGGGCGACTTTTGCCGGATGTATTCCGTCACCAGGTCGATGTTCTCCATCAGTTGAATGGGGTTGCGGAAAGCGTAGGTGTTCACCCGCTGCACCAGGTAGGATTTGATCACCGCCATGCCCGTGCCGTCGTCCCGGACGTAGTTGGCCTTGTAGGTGCGGTTCACGTTGCCGTGGCTCACTTCCTCATAGGAGAAAAACGGCCCCTGGAGACGGAATCCTTCCCCGACCTGCTGCAGTTTCCGCGCCAATTGCTGATCCATAACTGTCCCTCGCTTTAATGTTCTTGCCCTGCGGCATATCCTATTGGATGAATCATTACCTGTAATGATACCTGATTTTTCCGGGATTGTCAACAAAAAGAACAAAAATGACGCGAATGTCCGCCGCTTGTCCGGGAAATTGACATTTTCAGCGAAGGCGGAACAAAAGTTTCATAAACATATTGCTTTTTTGGGTTCAATTGATTATTCTTATTATAGGGATTATCCCGCTGAAATCATACATATAGAGGAGGAAAACATCATGAAAGAGAAACTGCTTGCCCTGCTGCTGGCGCTGATCATGGTTCTGTCTGCCGTGCCCGCGCTGGCGGACTTCCCGGCCGCCGTGTTCCCCACGGACTACACCGGCAAAACCGTCATCCTGCACAGCAACGACGTGCACGGCGCGCTGGACGGCTACGCTTACATCCCCGCTCTGCGCGACTGGTTCACCGCTCATGGCGCTGCGGACGTGCTCACCGTGGACGCGGGCGACTTCAGCCAGGGCACCATTTACGTTTCCACCAATAAGGGCGCTGCCGCCATCGACATGATGAACGCCGCGGGCTACGACATCGTGACCCTGGGCAACCATGAATTCGATTTCGGCTACGACCAGCTGATGGAGAACCTGAGCAAGGCTGAATTCCTTCCTATCTGCGCCAACGTGATCCTGGACGAAACCGGTGAATCCATCCTGGATGAAGCTGTTGTGTGCAGCCTCTACTCCGATGAAATCCCCGAAGATCAGGTGACGGACGAGGATATCTACCTGAAGGTGGGCTTCGTGGGCCTGGAAACCCCTGAAACCGCCACCAAGGTGAATCCCGGCCTCATCAGCAACATCCACTTCACCACCTTTGACGACCTGTACACCTACGCGCAGGAGACCATCAACGCCGTGAAGGAAGCGGGCGCTGACCTGGTGATCGGCGTGTTCCACCTGGGCGTGGACAACGAATCCGCCGCCAACGGCTATCGCTCCATCGACGTGTACAACAAGGTCACCGGCCTGGACTTCATCATCGACGGCCACAGCCACACCGTGATGACCGCTTATGAAAACGGCGAGCCCATCCAGTCCACCGGCACCAAGTTCGCCAACATCGGCGTGATCGTGATCGACAACGAAACCAAGACCATCGAGAATCATTTCCTGGTGGATACCAAGGGCCTGGAAAAGGACCCCGAAGTGGCCGCCAAGGCGCAGGAAATCATCGACGCCGTGGACGCTGAATACGGCGCGACCTTCGCCACCAGCGAAGTGGTGCTCAACGGCGAAAAGGCTCCCGGCAACCGCACCGAAGAAACCAACCTGGGCGACCTGATTACCGACGCCATGGTCTGGTCCGTGGTGAAGGAAGGCGGCATTGAGCAGGTGGAGCCCAACCATGTGATCGGCATCACCAACGGCGGCGGTATCCGCGCGGCTGTGAACGTGGGCGACGTGAGCATGAAGGATATCAACACCGTGCTGCCCTTCGGCAACACTGTGGCCGTGATCTACGTGACTGGCGAGGAACTGCTGGAAGTGCTGGAAGCTTCTACTTTCTGCACCCCCGATTCCATTGGCGGCTATCCCCAGACCAGCGGCATCACCTGGACCCTGGACACCACCAAGGCTTTTGACCAGGGCGAAGTGTACACCCTGGACGGCAAGGAGAGCAGCTACTTCAAGCCCGCCTCCATCCAGCGCGTGACCATCGAAAAGATCAACGGCGAAGATTTTGATCCCGCCGCCACTTACGCGGTCGTGACCAACAACTTCTGCGCCGCTGGCGGCGACACCTACAACGCTTTCGCCCGCGCCTACAACGAGGGCTCCGGCTTTGACACCGGCATCCCCATGGACGAAGCTGTGATGGCGTTCATCAAGGACGTGCTGGAAGGCAAGATCACCGAGGAAGCCTACGGCGCGCCCCGCGGCACCGAAACCCAGATCAAGTAATCAGTGCGCTTAACCAAACAAAAAGGGACTGCTTCTGCAGCCCCTTTTTCATGCGCAATGAACAATTTCATTTACTAAGTTCTAAGTAGATACTGATCAATTCAATCATGTAAATATCCATACATTTGTTGGAATAATGCCGTGTAGGGGCGGATATCATCCGCCCGCAAAGCAATTCTTTACGTTCTCTGCATTCCCATGCCTTGACGCAATTTTACAAAGCGGGCGGATAATATCCGCCCCTACAATCAATTTGTATGTTATCTACCTGTGATGAATAAATCAGTGTTTACCTAAGTTCCAAGTTCTAAGCGAATCGTGTCAAACAAAAATCAGCTTAGAACTTAGAACTTTGAACTTGGTGAATTAAACTGTCTATATCATTCCTCTAACTGGTAATAACGGAAAGCCTTACGACCCGAGATACGCTTTCTGCACCGCGTCGTTATGCAGCAGCTCCTGCGCGGAGCCCTGCATGGTGATGAGGCCGGTTTCCATAACATAAGCCCGGTCGGCCACGGTCAGGGCCATCTGGGCGTTCTGCTCCACCAGCAGGATGGTGACGCCGGATTCATGCAGTTCGGTGATGATGGAGAAAATCTGTTCCACCAGGATGGGGGCCAGGCCCATGGACGGCTCGTCCAGCATCAGCAGGCTGGGCCGGGACATGAGCGCCCGCGCCATGGCCAGCATCTGCTGTTCGCCGCCGGAGAGGGTGCCCGCGATTTGCTTTTCGCGCTCCTTGAGGCGGGGGAAGCGCTGGAACATTTCGTCCAGTGAATCCGGGATTTCTGAGGGGTTGCGGCTGTACGCGCCCATTTCCAGGTTTTCCTTCACGGTCATCTGCTGGAAAATGCGCCGCCCCTCAGGGCACAGGCTCAATCCCTTGGGCACGATCTTGCTCGCGCCCAGGCCGTTGAGCACCGCGCCCTGCAATTCCACCGTGCCCTGGCGGGGCTTGAGCAGCCCGGCAATGGTGTTCAGGGTGGTGGATTTGCCCGCGCCGTTGGCCCCGATCAAAGTCACGATTTCGTTTTCATGCACTTCCAGGGAAATGCCCTTGATGGCGTGAATCGCGCCGTAATACACGTGCAGGTCGTTCACCCGCAGGAGGGGAGAGGAATTTTTCTGTTCGCTCATGCCTGTCCCTCCTTCTTTTTGCCCAGGTAGGCTTCGATCACCACGGGGTTCTGCTGAATCTCGCTGGCCGTGCCCTTGGCGATGATGCGGCCGAAGTTCAGCACGCAGATGCCCTCGCACACACCCATGACCAGGTTCATATCGTGCTCGATCAGCAGGATAGCGATCTGGAACTGGTCGCGGATTTTGGCGATGTTCTCCATCAGTTCTTCGGTCTCATGGGGGTTCATGCCCGCCGCAGGTTCGTCCAGCAGCAGCAGCTTCGGGTTGGTGGCTAAGGCGCGCACGATTTCCAGGCGGCGCTGCACGCCGTAGGGGAGAGAGCCCGCCCGCTCGTCGGCCAGCCCTTCCATACCGAAAATGTGCAGCAGCTCCAGGGCCTTTTCGTGCTGGCGGTTCTCCTGAATCCAGTAGCGGGGGAGACGCAGGATGCCGCTGAACATATCGTACTTGATGTTGTTGTGCAATCCGATGCGCACGTTTTCCTCGACCGTCATGTTGTCAAACAGGCGGATGTTCTGGAACGTGCGGGCGATGCCCAGCTTGGACGCCTGGGCGATGCCCAGGCCGTGCAGGTCGCGGCCGTTGATCAGGGTCGCGCCGCTGGTGGGCTCGTACACTTTGGTAATCAGGTTAAACACCGTCGTCTTGCCCGCGCCGTTCGGCCCGATCAGCCCGGCGATTTCGGTCTTGCCGATGGTCAAGTTAAAGTCGTCCACGGCTTTCAGGCCGCCGAACTCGATGCCCAGGTGGCGCGTTTCCAATACGGGAATCTCGTTGATGTCGCGCTCGGGCACGATGCTGTTCGTCGGCACGGGCACCATGCGGGTACTGGAATGCTTTTTCTGGCTCATTGCGCGTCACCTCCCGATTTGTTTTGCTTCTTGAAGGGAGCAATCAGCCGGTTCACAAAGGAGCGGATGGTGGGGTTGTTGGTGAAGATCATCACCAGAATCAGCACCACGGCGTACACCAGCATCCGGTAGTCCGCGAACGCGCGGAGCACTTCGGGCAGCACGGTCAGCAGCGTCGCGGAAATGACGCTGCCCAGCACGTTGCCAAGGCCGCCTAATACCACGAACACCAGCACGTTGATCGACTGGTTGAAGGTGAACTGGGTGGGCACCACGGTAGAAGAGTTCAGCCCGTACAGCGCTCCCGCCATCCCAGCCAGCACAGCGGCGGTGACGAAGGCCATCATCTTGTACTTGGTCACGTTCACGCCCATGGATTCGGCGGCGATGCGGTTGTCGCGGCAGGCTTTGATGGCGCGGCCCGCGCGGGAGTTGACCAGGTTCAGCACCACGGCCAGCGTAATCAGCACCAGGATAAATCCAGCGGTGAAGGTGGAGATGGGCTTGATCTTCACCGCGCCTTTCGCCCCATCCACCAGCATGACGATGCCCTCGGGCAGCTTCTTGTTCAGGAAGGACATGTACAGCCGCCCGTCGCCCGTGCCGATGTACAGCACGTTGACCAGGTTGCGGATGATTTCACCAAACGCCAGCGTCACGATGGCCAGGTAGTCGCCCTGCAGGCGCAGGACGGGGATGCCGATGATGGCCCCGACCAGACCCGCCAGCAGGCCGCCCGCGATAATGGCAATGACCAGCCGCAGGGTGGCGTCCTGAATGTCATACACGTTGATGAGCAGGCCGCTGACCACCGCGCCGGTGTACGCGCCCACGCTCATGAATCCGGCGTGGCCCAGGGACAATTCACCTGAAATGCCGATGACCAGATTCAGGGACACCGCCATCACAATCCAGCAGCAGATGGGCACCAGCTGGCCTTTGAGCGAGCGGGTGATGGTTTTGTTGGCGATCATGGATTGCAGGATCAGGAACGCTCCGATCACCAGCGCGAAGGTGACGATGTTGTAAATGAGCTTGTTGCGCTTTGCTTTCGTCATTTTCATACCGTCACACCTTCTCTCTCACCGGCTTGCCCAGCAGTCCGGTGGGCTTCACCAGCAGCACCACGATCAGCACGGCGAACACGATGGCGTCGCCAAGCTCCGTGGAAATGTACGCCTTGCCGAAAATCTCAATCACGCCCAGCAGCACGCCGCCCAGCATGGCCCCGGGAATGGAGCCGATGCCGCCGAACACGGCCGCGGTGAACGCCTTGATGCCCGGCATGGAGCCGGTGGTCGGCTGCAAAATGGGATAGGAGGAGCACAGCAGCACGCCCGCGATCGCCGCCAGCGCCGAGCCGATAGCAAAGGTGACGGAGATGGTGCGGTTCACGTTAATGCCCATCAATTCCGCCGCGCCGCGGTCTTCGGAAACACAGCGCATGGCCTTGCCCATCTTGGTTTTCGCGGTGAACAGCGTCAGCGCGATCATAATCACCACGTTCGCCAGGATGGTGTAAATGGTGGCGCTGGAAATGCTCAGCCCGCCGATGTGCAGGATGGAACTGTTGATGAACGTGCGGGGGAAGGACTTGGGATTCGCGCCCCAGATCATCAGCGCGGTGTTCTGCAACAGGTAGCTCATGCCGATGGCGGTAATCAGCACCGCCAGGCTCGCCGCCTGCCGCAGGGGACGGTAGGCCAGGCCCTCGATGGTGATGCCCAAAATGGTGCACACCACCATGGCGGCGAGAATCGCCACAATGGGCGGCAGGCCCCAATACTGCAAGCCGCAGAACGCGATGTAAGCGCCCACCATGATGATGTCGCCGTGGGCGAAGTTCAGCATCTTGGCAATGCCGTACACCATCGTGTAGCCCAGGGCGATGATGGCGTAAATGCTGCCAAGGCTCAGGCCATTGATCAGGTTATCGAGAAATATCATGCTGATCTCTCCTGTGTGTGAAAATAAACGAAAACGCGGGACTGGCCCCCTGTGAAGGAGCCAGCCCGCTTTTTTACGCTTTTACAGGGTGACGAAAGCCGTGATATTATTCAAACACGTATTCGCCGTTCACGATGGTCGCGGCCATGGGGGTCTTGGTAACGGCGCCGGTTTCGTCCCAGGTCATGGAACCGGTGATGCCGTCCACGGTGATTTCCTGGATGGCGGCGATCAGCAGGTCGCAGGCTTCCTCAGCGGTCATGTCAGCGGTGATGCCAGCCTTCTCAGCGGCGGCGGCCAGGATGTAGATGCCGTCGTAAGCGTCCGCCGCGAACTGGATCGGGATCTCGTTGTAAGCGGCCTGGTACTTGGAAACGAAGTTCACGACCTTTTCGTCGGTGGAGGTGGCAACGAAGGGGGTCAGCAGCATGACGCCCTCGGCCAGGCTGGTGTCGAAGCCTTCCACGCTCAGGATGCCGTCCATGCCGTCCACGCCGAAGAAGATGGGC
>CADAKE010000016.1:22736-29235 GCA_902788445.1 uncultured Eubacteriales bacterium | reverse complement strand
GAGGGGAAGCCTTTTGGCCGTCTTTCTGATAAGATTCGGAAAAGATGATCTTGAGAATCTCCTATCTCCTCTCTCCTAACTCCTATCTGCTTTAAAGTGTCCTTGAAGTAAACGACTGACCAGTTACTTTTGCGGAAGAAATCACAAGTCTCTGTGTGTATATTGAATTGTTCCGTCCACGGTTTCCGCCACGGTCTGGCCGGAGCCGATCAGGTGGTACTTGTAGGTGCACAGCCCCTCCAGGCCGACCGGGCCGCGGGCGTGGAGCTTGCCGGTGGCGATGCCGACCTCCGCGCCGAAGCCATAACGGAAGCCGTCGGCAAAGCGGGTGGAGCAGTTCACATACACGCCCGCGCTGTCCACTTCGGAGAGGAAGCGCCGCTGGGCGGCTTTGTCCTGGGCCAGGATGGCGTCGGTGTGGTGGGAACCGTGGCGGTTGATGTGGGCGATGGCTTCGCCGATGCTGTCCACGATTTTGATGGACAGGATGGCGTCCAGGTATTCCGCGTCCCAGTCCGCGTCGGAAGCGGGCAGGCAATCAATCATTTCCCGCGTCCGTTCGTCGCCGCGAAGCTCCACGCCCTGGGCTTTCAGGGCTTTGGCGCATTGGGGCAGGAACGCGGCGGCAATGTCCTTGTGCACCAGCAGCGTTTCCGTGGCATTGCAGACGGCCAGCGCCTGGGTCTTGGCGTCGACAACCACCTTCACCGCCATGTCCACGTCGGCGGAGGCGTCCACATAGGTGTGGCATAGGCCCTCCGCGTGGCCCATCACCGGGATGGTGGTGTGCTCCATGATGTAGCGCACAAAGGCGTTGCTGCCGCGGGGGATGATCAGGTCGATGGATTCGTCCTGACTGAGCATGTCGTTCACGTCGTCGCGGGTTTCCAGCAGCGCGGCCCAGCCGTCGGGGAGCAGCCCTTTTGTTCCCGCCCGCATGGCGTCCATGAGCGCCCGGTTGGTGCGCAGGGCTTCGCGCCCGCCCTTGAGCAGGGAGGCGTTGCCGCTTTTCAGGCACAGCCCGGCGATCTGCACCAGCGCGTCGGGCCGGGATTCAAACACCACGCCGATCACGCCGATGGGGCAGGAAACGCGGTACAGGTTCAGGCCCGGCGTCAGTTCACGGGCTAAAGTTTGTTTGCTCAGGGGGTCGGGCAGGGCGATCAGAGAATCCAAACCCGCAAGCACACTGTTCAGCTTCGCCTGGTCGAATTTCAGGCGCTTGAGCAGCGGCCCGGCCAGATGTTCTTCCTCCGCCTGCGCCATGTCCAAAGCGTTTTCCGCAAAGATGGTTTCCGCGTTTTTTTCCAGCGCGGCCTTGATGCTTTTCAGCCCTTCGTTCCGTTCCTCCAAAGATAATACCGCCAGCCTGTACGCCGCCTGCCGCGCGTGAAGCGCCCATTGCTTTTGTTCCATGGCCGTTCCTCCCCATCGGGTTGATATTGCGTGATCGAGTATGCTTAGGATGGTAGAAAATGTAGGGGCGGATATTATCCGCCCGATTGAAGCACAGATAGATTACCGATTTTCCGTTATTGCATTGGGTTTGTATGGTTCGGGCGGATGATATCCGCCCCTACAGCTTTCCTGACAATGTTTCTTGACTGATTCAAGTTTCAATTGATGGAGCAATAACCTGCTCGGAATCAATACTGTTTACACGAAATCATCTGAACTCTGTACTCTGCACTCTTTATTGATTTTCCAGCCACGCCACATATTCTTCCAGACAATAGTCCATATCCCGCATTTTGGTGCTGTGCTCCACGCCCACGTAGCGCACGTGCCATTCCTCGCCGGTGATGCCGGTGATGTCGCTCTTCTCGTCGGTGTAGCGCATGATGAAGCCGTAGTCCCAGCAGTGCTGCTTGAGCCACAGGTACTGCGCCGTATCGCTGAATGTTTCGCCGGTCACGTTCAGGTCAAAGGCCAGGCCGGTGTGGTGCTCGCTGCATCCGGGATCGGCCACAGACTGGCGGGTGCGGGCGATGGCCTGGGAGCGGGTGAGGTTGTTTTCGTTCATGTAGCCGTTCACGCGGTTGTTGAAAATACGCTGCTGGTCGGCGATGGTCCGGTAAGCCTCACGCAGCTTCCAGGGCTTGTAGCCGTCGTTCACCGCGTCCTGGAGCATCCGCGTCAGGGCCTCCGCCGCCTCGCGCACGGCCTGGATGCTGTTGGTCTCATAGGTCATGAGGCTTCCGGCAATATCCTTCACCTTCACCAGATCGGCGGGCTCGAAGCCGTCGGGCAGGGGATGGGAGGCGTTCACCAGCAGGGGAATGTCCCCTTCCAACGTGTCCACCGGCCCGGGCGCGGGCAGGGCGGCGTCGGAGTACAGCACGGCCTGGGTCTTTTGGCCCGCGATGCCGTCGGCGTCCAGGCCGTTGATCTTCTGGAACATCTGCACGGCGGACTTGGTGCCGCTGCCGTAATCCCCGTCGATCTTACCGCTGTAATAGCCCAACTCCTGCAAACGGGTTTGCAGCTGCTTCACCGCTTCTCCCTGCGCGCCGGAGGAAAGCAGGCCAGGCGTGGGGGAGGGCGCGGGCGTCGGCACCGGGGTTGGCGCGGGCGTGACGCGGGCCGGGTCGGGGGTCACGCTGATGGGCGTCACCGTGGGCGTCGGCGCGGGAGTCACGGCGGCCTCCGCCTCGTACACCTTCCAGGTGTTCATCGCCCGGGCGCCGACCACCAGCGCCGCGGTGAGCAGCAGCACCACCAGCAGGATAAACAGATAAGGCGAACGGTTCCGCCTTTTGTACGCGCGATTCTGCGGCATCATGGCCTCCATGCATGGGAAGTTCTAAGTTCCAAGTTCTAAGTTCTAAGTTCCAAGGAATGAGCAAAGATGCTGCATCTATCATATCATCATGATCTGCTTAGAACTTTGAACTTAGAACTCGGAACTTAAAATAAAACTGATCATCCAGAACTCAGCTTTTTCCTGATTCCTGAACAGCTTACTCCATGCAAATTATATCGGCTTTTGCCCCTCCTGTCAATGCTCCCGCAGCCAGGCTTCCGCGTCGGAAACGCTGTCAAAGCCCCGGCCCAAAAGCAGTTCGGCCTGCGTGCCGTCTGGCAGACTGTCCAGCGCGACGCCGGTTTCCTTCACCACCGCCATGCCGTCGCCGTACATGTTCCGGGACAGCACCACTTCGCCCGCCTCGTTCACGCCCGCGACGGTGTGGATGGGGCAAAAGAGCCCAAGCTCCCGCCGCATCTCGACGCGCTCCGGCGAAAAGGATTCGATCTGCCAGAGGTCGTAGTACGCCTGCGTTCCGGCGAAGTCCGCGCCGATCAGGGTTTCCGGAGCGTACACGCGGCGCGTGACGCTGTGGCCGCAGCGGGAGAAGGCCATCGTCTGGATGATCTCACAGCCGGATACCACCCGCGCGCCCTGCTCCGCCGCGCCGACGGCGGGCGGCGGGGTAGCGGAAAGTGCGGGAGATTCCATCATATCCGGCGCTTGAGCGGTTTCCATGGTCAGGCCCATCAACAGCACAAATCCTCCCGCAACCAGGAGCAACCCATGCAGAAAAGCGATATTGTTCAATTTTTTCATCTTCATTCCTCCCCTGGCTATCATGTCCATCTTGCGAAAAAAACATTCCTGTGTTACAATTTGCGCGTACAGGAAGGAGCAATGAAAATGAAAAAATGCGTCATTTTTGATTTGGACGGTACGCTGGTGCATTCCCTGCCGGACATCGCAGCGGCCATGAACCGGTCGCTGAAGAAGTACGGCCTGCCGGTCTTTGAGGAAAGCGCATATAAATATAAGGTTGGCAACGGCGTTTTGAAGCTGACCGAGCGCTGCGTGGGCGAGCATAAGGAGTTGTACCAGCAGGTGCTGGACGCTTACCGCGCGGATTACGCCGAGCACAACCAGGTGAACAGCCGCGCTTTCGGCGGCGTGGACGGGATGCTGAAAGCGCTGATTGAAAAGGGCGTCCACGTCTGCGTGCTCACCAACAAAGACCAGCGCGACGCTGAACGGGTGCTGGGCCATTATTTCCCGGAGGTGCGCTTTTCTGTCATTCGCGGCCGGACGGAGGACATGCCCTTAAAGCCCGATCCCGCCGGAGCGCTGGCGATTGCCGGGCAGCTTGGGCTGGAGAGCGGCGACTGCTGGTACGTGGGCGACACCAGCACGGACATGAAATGCGGCAGCGCCGCCGGGATGGAAACCATCGGCGTACTCTGGGGCTACCGGCCGCGGGAGGAACTGACCGCCAACGGCGCGCGGCATCTGGTGAGCGAACCCGAGGAAATTGTGGAACTGGTGACGGCATAACCAATTGAAAGGACGAACGCACATGAAGCTGTTTATTTCCGCCGATATTGAAGGCACCACCGGCATCACCCTGTGGGACGAAACCGAAAACGGCCATTCCCGCTATCCTTATTTCGCCGAGCAAATGACCAAAGAGGTCAAGGCCGCCTGCGACGGCGCGATGGCGGCTGGCGCGGACGACATCCTGATCAAGGACGCGCACGACAGCGCCTGCAACCTGATCCCCGCCATGCTGCCGGAGGAAACGCGAATCTTCCGCGGGTGGGGCAGCGATATTTACAGCATGATGAGCGGCCTGGAGCCGGGCTATGACGGCGTGTTCTTTACCGGCTACCATTCCGCCGCGGGCATGAACACCAATCCCCTGGCCCACACCATGAACCGCCGGAACAACTCCGTGCGCATCAACGGCATGATCGCGCCGGAACTGATGATCAACAGCCTGACCGCCGCGTACATGGGCGTGCCCGTGCGCCTGGTGACGGGGGACAGGGGCCTGTGCGAATGGATGAACAGCATCAACCCCAACATCGAAACCGTCGCCGTCAGCGAGGGCCGGGGCAGCGGGTCGATTTCTATTCATCCGAATAAGGCCCTGCGCCTCATCCGCGAGGCCGCCGAACGCGCCATGCGCAAGGACGCGAAGGACTGCATGTTCCCGCTGCCGGATCATTTTGAAGTGGAAATCTGCTTCAAGGAGCATGCCACCGCCCGCCGTGGTTCAGCCTTCCCGGGGGTCAAGCAGACCGGGCCCTACACCGTCGCCTATGAAGCGGACGATTATTTGGACGTGCTGAAAATGTTCCGGTTCGTACTGTCGGATTGACGCTTTAATAACAAAAAATGCTTTCCCCCGGCATGGAGGAAAGCGTTTTTCATAAGTGTCAAATGGCGTCCGTGATTTCATGCCACAGCATGGTGTATTCCGTGTCAAACTCGTCGTCGATCAGGCCGTGATCGTCAGGTTGCCGAAATAGAAGCGCCTGCGGATTTCGTTTTCGACGCGGTTCGCGCCGCCGCCGTAGGAGCAGTCCACCGGCAGCCAGCCCAGGCGCTCGGAATAAAACTCCGCCCAGTCGTGGCTGCCCACGTCGCCGGGCTCGGCGGCCAGGCCGCTCTGCCACCGGGCGGGAATGCCGCTCACCCGGCACAGGGCCATGAACAAAAGCGTCTGCATCCCGCAGTCGCCGCGCAGGTTCACGGCAACGTATTCCGCGCCGCTGGGCATGATGCGGTAAGGCGGCATGAAGGAATAAATCACGTTCTTTGTGATGTAATCATAGAAGCGCCAGGCTACCCGGACGGGGTCGGTTTCCTCACCGCGCAGTTCTTCCGCCAGGGCCTTAATGTAAGGCGTAAAAGTCAGATGCGGCGGCTGCTCGATCAAGTCCTCCGGGGAAACGGGCAGGGCGTCGGGATACAGGATGGTATGAATGCTCTCGTCCAGGGGGTCAATGTACTTGGCCCGCTGGGTGACGGTGTAGGAAAGGGTGAAGGACGCGCCGTCTGTTTCGATATAGGCGGTGCGCTGCGGCGCGTCCTCGGGGTCGACGTGCAGGATGGGCAGGGAGCATTCCACGTCTGTGGCGGCTTCCTGCTGCATACTCCGGGCGGCCAGAGGCAGATGGACGCGGCAGGTTTTTCCCGCCAGGGAAGCGTCGAATTTCACCTCGGCCTGCAAGCGGTAGCGGAACACCACGTCCCCTTCCTTCATGCGCTGGATCATGCTGTTCAGCGTATTGCTGTCAACGCCCTGGGAAACGGTACGCTTTTTCAACTGCGGCTGGGATTTGATCAGGGAGGACGCCATGCGGTTGAAATACCGGCGTTCGCCGTTGATGTAGATAAAGTCCAGCTTGCCGTTCAAAAGCAGCTCATCCAGTTCCTGCGCGGTAAAGTCTTTCACCCGTTCCTGCAACTCCCGAAGCAAATCCTCGTGACTCAGGGTGTAGGTATGGGGGAGGCAGGGCAGCAGCTTTTGTTCCGCTTCCAGGCGGGCGCGCAGCGCGGCGGGCAGGGGCTCCCGCAAACGGCGCGCAATCAGCTTCAGCGCCAGGTCAAATTCTCCCGCGCCAATCAGCCGGGCAATGTCCTGGGGGAGAGGATACACCTGGGATTCCAAATAACGGTCGGGCATTTCTTTAACTCCTTTTTATCATTTTCATTGCGGATGAAGAATGCGCAGAGTGCAGAGTACAGAGT
>CADAKE010000016.1:0-22715 GCA_902788445.1 uncultured Eubacteriales bacterium | reverse complement strand
ACTCTGTACTCTAAACGTCGTACTCTTATTGAACCACTCCAAGTGATACAAACCCGTCCACGCCCGAGACGCCCAGGCCGGGCTCTTCGGTCATGAAAATGTCCTTGCCCTCGAAGCGGCTGCCGCCGTGGACGGGGTTGGCGGCGCAGAGCATGGGGCCGTCCAGGTCGACTTTTGTAATCACGCCCTTGGCGCAAGCCAGGTGCGCAGCGGCATTGACGGCCACGGGGCCTTCCAGCATACAGCCGATCATGCACTGCGCGCCGTAGAGTTCCGCCAGCGTGGCGATTTTCAGGGCGTTCGTGAGGCCGCCGCACTTCATGAGCTTAATGTTGATCAGGTCAGCCGCGCCGGTCTGCAAAATCTTCATGGCGTCCATGGGGCCGAACACCGCTTCGTCCGCCAGCACAGGAACGAAGCTCCGCTCGGTCACATATTTTAAGCCTTCCAGGTCGTGGGCCTTTACGGGCTGCTCCACCAGTTCAATGTCCAGGCCCTTTTCCTGCATCCCGTTCAGGATGCGCACGGCTTCCTTGGGCGTCCAGGCCTGGTTGGCGTCGATGCGCAGCACGGTATCGGCGGGCACGGCGGCGCGGATGGCGGCCAGGCGCTCCACGTCCAGCGCGGGATTCACGCCCACCTTCACCTTGATGCAGTCAAAGCCGCGCTCAATGGCGATTTCGGCGTCCCGGGCCATGACCTCCGGCGGATTCACGCTGACGGTAATGTCGGTGACGATATGCGTTTTCCCGCCGCCTAACAGCCGGAACACAGGCGCGTTCAGCTTTTTGCCGTACAAATCCCACAGCGCCATGTCCACCGCGGCCTTGGCGCTGGTGTTGTGCACCAGGGCGGCCTGCACCCGCTGGGTGATGCCCTCAAAATCGTCGATCTCCTGGCCCAGCAGCGCGGGGGCGATGTGATGCTCAATGGCCCCGCAGATGGCTTCCGCCGTGTCGCCGGTGATGACGCCGGTGGGCGGCGCTTCGCCAAAGCCCACGTCGCCGGTGTCGGCAATGAGCTTCACGATGATGTCCTCCACGCTGGCGACAGTGCGCAGCGCGGTCTTAAAGGGCGTCCGGAGCGGGATGGATACCCGTCCCCATTCGATGGCGGTAATTTTCATGCGCGTTCCTCCAATGGCGTTTTTTGCGTTTCTGTGGTATACTCGGGGAAGAAAGCGGGGGTTTTTATGGATTTTCAAAAGCTGACAAAGTATCTGAACAGATTGCCCGATGAGGGCGTGCCGGGGTGCGAAATGACCGTCTGGCAGGATCACCGGGAAATTTACCGCCACAGGGTCGGGGAAGCGAAGGGCGGGGAAACCTACTGGCTCTACTCCGCCACGAAGGTGCTCACCATGACGGTGACGATGCAGCTGATCGAAAAGGGCCTGCTGCATTTATCCGATCCCGTGGCGGATTACCTCCCCGCCTACGCCCATTTGACCGTGCAGGACGGGGACACCGTGCGCCCCGCGAAAACGGTCATGACGCTGGAGCATCTGATGGCCATGCAGGGCGGGCTGGATTACGACACGACGGCTCCCGCCATCCAGCGCAAAATGCGGGAGCGTGGGGGAGACGCGGCCACGGTGGAGATGGCGTCCTGCTTTGCGGAAAAGCCTTTGCACTTTGACCCCGGCCAGGGCTTCCGCTACAGCCTGTGCCATGACGTGGTGGGCGCGATTGTGGAAGTGGCAACCGGCAAGCCGCTCAGTGTGCTGGCGCGGGAAAATGTGCTGGAGCCGCTGGGCATCCGGAACCTGACGTTCCATCCTTCCTCCGAACAGCTGAGCCGGTTGGCCCCCCAGTACACCGTCAACGAAGCGGGCAAGACCGTGCCCGTGCCCAACCGGCGGGACGGGCTGCCCTCCATGCCGCGTTACGACAGCGGCGGAGGCGGGCTGATGGGCGACGTGGACAGCTACATTGTATTGGCCGACGCCCTGGCAAATGACGGCGTTGGCGCGAACGGCGCGCGCATCCTGTCCCGCGCGTCCATCGACGACATGCGCCGCGACCGGCAGACCGGGGAAGCGCTCACCGGCTGGCGGAAGGTGCTGCACAAGAAGGGATACGGTTACGGCCTCGGCGTGCGCACGCTCACCGACCCGGCTTCCTCCCGCAGCCCCATCGGGGAATTTGGCTGGGACGGCGCGGCCGGGGCCTGGGTGATGATGGACGCGGACAACCGTCTCGCCGCGTTCTATGTCCAGCACGTGCTGAACATGAACCGCGCGTATTACGAGTTCCATCCCGCCATCCGGGATTTGATCTATGAGGGATTGAGTCGGAGGGGGAGAAGTGAAAAGACGCTTTAACACAGATAGGAGTTAGGAGAGAGAAGATAGGAGATCATACTGTTCTCAGATTCTTGAATAACGAAGAAGGTCAAAAGGCTTCCCCTTGAGGGCAATGCTGTCAACTTAAGGCGAAGCAATACCAACCAAGAGACTTATAACGACCAACTAACACTGTCATCCCGACCGAAGCGGAGGCGAGAGCCGCAGCGCAGTGGAGGGACCTGTGAGTAACGACATCAATCAAGCAATATAGTATTCAGCTTTCAGGTCCCTCCACTGCGCTGCGGCTCTCGCCTCCGCTTCGGTCGGGATGACAATGGGGTTAGTTGAAAAATGTTACTCGGTTAGTATTGGAAAGTGTTTTGCTTAAATTGACAACATTGCCCTCAAAAGGAAGGCTTTTTGAACAGTAGTGCTACTAAAGGCTAATTTATCTCCTATCTCCTCTCTTCTAACTCCTATCTCAATGATTGATAGTGTCCATCAAATGAACAATGCTCGATTTTATTTCGCCATAGCCTGGGTCAGTTCCCAGCCCCAGTTGATTTCCTTCTGGTGGCTGACGGCGTAGGGCCCGGTGGCTTCCGCTTCGCTCATCACGCGCGGGAAGTGGAGGCAGATGTGCCCTTCCAGATTGTTGTTCGGGGTATGATCCACTTCGTGGCCGTGGCTGTGGATGGAGCCGATGTACACCTGCCCGTCCGGGAAGCAGACCCACACGTACTTGGGCGTCCAGGTGTTCACGCCCACCACCTGGTTCAGCACGGCGGTGTCGGCGGCGGTCGGCGTTTCACTGTCGGCGTGCTTGCCGAAGGAGAACATGTGCAGGTTAAAGTGCAGCCCGGAATCGGGGTCGTAAATCACCACGTCGGGCATCTTCTTGGCGATGGCGCGAATGGTGGTGTACCAGTTGGCGTACTGCACTTTCGACGCAGCGGGCGGCGTAAAGCTGGCGGAAGAAGAAGTGCCAGTGTTGGCGCTTGTCTGCTGCTGCGTGGTTGTATTGCTTGAAATCAGCAGCGTGCCGCTGGAGGAAATCGCGTTGGCGGAGTTGAGGCGATTCAGGGTCATCACGCCCGCCACGCCGTCGGCGGTCAGGCCGTTCTTCTTCTGGAACGCCACAACGGCGTTGTACGTGGCAATGCCGAAAACGCCGTCCGCGTTTTTCAGGTATCCCAGTTCCACCAGCCGCGTCTGCATCGCCCGTACTTCGGTGCCGGTCGCGCCGGATTTCAGCGTGGTCACGGCGGCGGCGCTGGCAGTGCCCGAGGCGGGCGTCGCAGTGGGCTTGACGGTGGCGGCGGCGACCGCGCTGCCAGTGATATACAAAAGCTTCAGGGTGTTTTCACCGGCGATGCCGTCGGCTTTCAGCCCGTTGCGGCTCTGGAATTCCTTCACCGCCGCCGTGGTGGAGCTGCCGTATTCGCCGTCAATCGCGCCCTTGTAGTAGCCCAACTGGTTCAGCTTCGTTTGCAGGGCTTTCACCAGATCGCCCCGGCTGCCCGTTCTCAGCGTCTCCAGGGAGGGAGCGCCGGTGGAAATCACCACCGGGGTGGGCGTGCCGGGCAGGGGCGTTTCGGTGGGAGCGGGCGTCGCAATGGACACGGCAAAATCAGAATACAAAGCCTGCTGTGTGCTCAGGCCCGCCACGCCGTCCCGGGTGAGGCCGCTGCGCTTCTGGAAATCTTTGACCGCGCTCACGACCGCGTCGCCATACACGCCGTCAGACAGACCGGTGTAGAAGCCCAGTTCCCGCAGGCGGTCCTGGAGCTTAATGACTTCCGTTCCCTTGGTGCCTTTGCGCATCGTGACCACGTTGCTTGCGGTCAGTTCCGTCACGGCGGGAACGGGCGTGGAGGCCGCTTCGGCGGAAGAATTGTCCGTCAGCAGGTACAGCAGGCGCAGCGTCTTTTCGCCCGCGACGCCGTCCTCGCTCAGCTTGTGCATTTTCTGGAAAGCCTTGACCGCGTTCACTGTGGCGGTGTCATATGTGCCGGTCAGCTGGCCAGTATACATGCCCAGCTTTTGCAAGCGCTGCTGCAAATCCACCACCTGCTCGCCCTTGTGGCCGCTGTGGAGTTCCTTCACGGTATGGTTGGGCAGGGTGTTCACAGTGACCTTCTTGCCCTTGCTGTTCACGGGCTTGCCCTCAAAAATCAGCTTGAGCACTTCCGGGGCGGCGATGCCGTCCTGGCGGATATTGTTGGCTTTCTGGAACGCTTTCAGGGCGGAGATGGTCGCGGCGTCAAAGCTGCTGGTAGAGGTTTGGGAATAGAAACCCAGTTCCCTCAGCGCGTCCTGGAGCACCAGCACGTCCTTGCCAGAGTCGCCGGATTTGAGGTAGGGATAGCGCTGCTGGGCGTCGGCGTCGGCGGCCAGCGCTTTGCCGGGCGCGTACTGCGGCGGCACATAGGCGTATTCGCTCATGATGTAGCCGGCCTTGCCCTGGTAGGTGATTTTCAGGAAATCGCCGGAAATGGCCTGCACGGTAATTTCCGCGCCCTTGGGCACGGAGCCCAGCCGTTCGGACGTGGCGGACGCGGCTTTGCGCAGATTCACGGAATCCGTGGTATAGGTTTTAAACGGGTACACCGCTTCGCCGCTGCTGGGATCGGCGGTGGGGAGAGGCGTCGGTGTCGCGGTGCCCTTGGGCTTGGCGGTGGTTTTCGCGCCAACCGCCTGGTCGGAATACAGCAGGGCCAGGGTCACCGCGTCGGCGGCGCCGGTCTGCCGCAGGTCGTTCTTCTTCTGGAACGCCTTGATCGCGGAAACGGTAGCGCTGCCCGCCGTGCCGTCCGCCGCGCCGGTCAGATAGCCCAGCTCCTTGAGGCGCGTTTGCAGCTTCACAACCGCGGGGCCCAAAGCGCCGCTGGCGATTTCAGCCCCCGGCAGGGGAGAAACGGTTTTCACTGCCGTGGCCTTGCCGCCGCTGTTCTTGGGCTTTCCTTCATACAGCAGCGCCTGCATCGCGCCGTCCGCCGTGCCGTTCTGGGCCAGGCCGTTTTTCGCCTGGAAAGCGACCACGGCCGCGCGCGTGCCGGAGCCAAAGTCCCCGTCCGTTTTTCCGCTGTAAAAGCCCAGCTCTTTCAGGGCGCTTTGCAGGGCGGTCACGGCGTCGCCCTTGCTGCCGGAATACAGCACCTGGTACGCCGCGGCGGAGCCTTCCGGCGCGGGCGTGACGGCGGGCAGGTTCACGCTGCCGTCGATCACCTTGAAGTACTGCTTCAGCGCGAAGCCCTGCTGTCCTTCATAGGTGATGATATAATACAGATCGTCCTCGCCGGTGATCAGCGCCATATCCCCGGAGGGAATGGTAAACAGCACCTGCGCCGACGCGGACGGCTTCTGCCGCACGTTCAGGTTCGTGGTGGTGTAGCCCGATAAGGGGAAGCTCTCCGCCACAGCGGGCAATACGCTCAGGCAGCAAACCAGCGCCATCAGCAGGGCGGCGGCCCGACGGAAAAATAATGTACGCATTGTTCATCCTCCACACGTTTGTTCTCCATTTATCCCGGAGTACAGGGCGTTTTTTCCCTCGTGCATACAAGGAACCAAGTCTATTTTATTTCAAATTCATGACGGTGTCAAGATATATATTTCATAATTATGTAATATTTAGATAAATATATTACAAAATTTTGTCATTTTCAGGGCCGATCAAAAACTGCCTGTTCGGGTATTGACTTTTTGCGTCCTTTCATTATATTCTTAAACGGGGAAGATAAGGTATATTTTGACTTTTGAAATTTGGGAGGAAAAGCCATGAGCAAGGCAAAGGTTTATTTCACGGATTTCCGCACCCGCATCGGCGTGAGCCAGGGCGCGAAATTACAGCGCCTGATGAAGAAAGCGGGCATTGGAGACATTGACTTTGACGGCAAATTTGTGGCGATCAAGATGCACTTTGGCGAATTGGGCAACTTCGCCTACCTGCGGCCCAATTATGTGAAGGCCGTGGCCGACGTGATTAAAGAACTGGGCGGCAAGCCCTTCCTGACCGACTGCAACACCCTCTATCCCGGCAGCCGCAAGAACGCGGTGGATCACCTGATGAACGCCGAGATCAACGGGTTTAACAGCGTGACCACCGGCTGCCACGTCATCATCGCCGATGGCCTGCGGGGCACGGACGATATTGAAGTGCCGGTTGCGAACGGCGAATACTGCAAGACCGCGCTGATCGGCCGCGCCGTGATGGACGCCGACGTGTTCATTTCCCTGAGCCACTTTAAGGGCCACGAAATGACCGGCTTCGGCGGCGCGATCAAGAACATCGGCATGGGCTGTGGCAGCCGGGCGGGCAAGATGAACCAGCACAACGACGGCACCCCCGAAGTGGATCAGGACGCCTGCCGGGGCTGCGGAAGATGCGCCAAGGAATGCGGCAGCGACGCCATTTCCTACGGGGCCGATCATAAAGCGTACATCGACCCGGATATCTGCAAGGGCTGCGGCCGCTGCATCGGCGCCTGCGCCTTCGACGCCATCAGCAACATGAACGAAAGCGCCGGGGACATGCTCTGCCGCAAGATGGCCGAGTACACCCAGGCTGTGTGCCATGGCCGCCCCTGCTTCCATATCAGCCTGATCATGGACGTGTCGCCCAACTGCGACTGCCACGACGAAAACGACGCGCCCATCCTGCCCAACCTGGGGATGCTGGCCTCCTTCGACCCTGTCGCTCTCGACCAGGCATGCGTCGACCTGTGCCAGCAGGCGACCCCCATCCGCAACAGCCAGCTGGGCGACAACCTGGCCGACCCGCATTGGCATCACCACCACGACCACTTCATGGACAGCAACCCCAACGTGCATTGGAAGGAAACCCTCGCCCACGCGGAAAAGATCGGCCTGGGCACAAGGGAGTATGAGTTGGTCGTGGTGAAGTAAAAGGGATTGACTTTTTTCATTCCCGCGCATATAATATCAACGAGCGAAGAACGGGAAAAACGTTCGCGGTTTAGGACGGCAAGAGAGGATGCGTCATCGGCTGAAAGCGCGTTCACGTCCAGGCGGACAGTGCGCCCGGGAGCTTGTGGGGCGGAAAGCGGAAGCGAAGTATGCCCCGCCGTCGTCGCCGCGTTAAGGCGAAGCCATGAATAGAGTGGACATAAGCGGCGCGCCGTTCTCTGAGGGGAGCGGCGCGCTTTTGTTTGAGGGGGACAATCCATGTTTGAAACCCTGAAGCGCGACCTGGACGCGGTCATCAAGCGCGACCCGGCGGTGCATTCCAAGGCGGAAGTGTTCTTCTGTTATCCGGGATTCAAGGCCCTGCGCAGCCATCGCCGGGCGCACAAGGCGTATCTGAAAGGCCATTTTTTCCTGGCCCGGCTCATCAACTTTCATTCCTACAGGCGCACCGGCATCGACATTCACCCCGGCGCGGCCATCGGCAGCGGCGTGTTCATCGACCACGGCACCGGCGTGGTGATCGGCGAGACCGCCGAGGTGGGGGACGACGTGACCATCTACCAAGGCGCGACCCTGGGCGGCACCGGCAAGGACACCGGCAAGCGCCACCCCACCATCGGCAAGGGTGTGATCGTGGGAGCGGGGGCCAAAGTGCTGGGGCCCATTACCATCGGGGAGTATGTGAAGATCGGCGCGGGGGCGATTGTGCTGAAAGACGTGCCCGCCCACTGCACCGTGGTCGGCAACCCCGGCCGCATCGTGCGCGGCCCCGCCAACCGCAACGAAATCGACCTCAACCACGGCGACCTGCCCGACCCGATGCTGGAAAAAGTCCGCGCCATCGAGGGCAAGCTGGAACAGCTGGAACTGGAAACCGAAGGGCAGCATGACTGTGAGCACTGTTCGCTGACGGACTGCCCGGGGAGGGAATGCGCACAGAGTGCAGAGTTCAGAGTGCAGAGTTCAGATAAAATAGAAGGATGAAAACCGATGAGTATTGCTGGTGATAAAAGCAAAGAATTTGCGATTCGTATTGTACGTTTGTACCGTTATCTGTGCAAAGAGAAAAGAGAATTTGTTTTATCCAAACAATTGCTTCGATCCGGAACATCAATCGGCGCAAATTTAGCTGAATCAGAATGCGCTGTCAGTAGAAGTGATTTTCTTTCTAAAATTTATATTGCTTTGAAAGAAACGTCTGAAACGAAATATTGGCTGGAGTTATTGTTTAAAACTGGCTTTCTTACACGGAAACAATTTGAAAGCGTATATAAAGATGCCGAAGAACTCAGCAACATGCTTTCTGCTACTACACGTACAATGAAAACGACAAAATAATCTGAACTCTGAACTCTGCACTCTGTACTCTCAAACTTACGATCATCATTATACAAGGAGGCTGAAAAAATGCAGATTTACAACAGCGCTACCCGGAAAAAAGAAGAATTCATTCCGCTTCATGAAGGAAAGGTGGGCATCTACGCCTGCGGGCCGACGGTGTACGACTATTTCCACATCGGCAACGCCAGGCCGTTCATCACGTTTGACGTGCTGCGGCGGTACTTTGAGCACCGGGGGTACGAAGTGACCTTCGTGCAGAACTTCACCGACATTGACGACAAGATGATCAAGCGGGCCAACAAGGAAGGCATCACGGTGAAGGAACTGGGCGATCGGTTCATCAAGGAATATTACCAGGACGCCACCTCCCTGGGCATCCGTCCCGCTACGGTACACCCCAGAGCCACCGAGCACATCGGCGAGATCATCCACCTGGTGAAAACCCTGGAGGACAAGGGCTACGCCTACGAAGTGAATGGCGACGTGTACTTCGACACCAAGAAGGACATGGGCTACGGCAAACTGTCCGGCCAGAACTTGGACGACCTGGAAGCGGGCGCGCGCATCGACGTGGACGAGGTGAAGAAGAACCCCGCCGACTTCGCGCTCTGGAAAGCGCAGAAGCCGAACGAGCCCGCCTGGAATTCTCCCTGGGGCATGGGCCGTCCCGGCTGGCACATCGAATGCTCCGCCATGAGCATGAAGTACCTGGGGGAGACCTTCGACATTCACTGCGGCGGCAAGGATTTGCTGTTCCCGCACCATGAAAACGAGGTCGCCCAGAGCGAGTGCGCCACCGGCAAGCCCTTCGCCCGGTACTGGATGCACAACGGGTTCATCAACATCGACAACGAAAAGATGAGCAAGTCCCTGGGCAATTTCTTCACTGTGCGGGACATCCTGAAGGAATACGACCCCGAGGACGTGCGCATGTTCATGCTCTCCGCCCACTACCGCAGCCCCGTCAATTTCAGCCGGGACATGATGGCCCAGGCCCATGCCTCCCTGCACAGGCTGTACACCGCCCGGGATCATCTGCTTTTCCTCCTGAAAAACGCCCCGGATCAGCCCATGACAGAGGAAGAGGAAGCGCTGCTTGTCCGCGTAAACGAATACGCCGCCCGCTTCGACGCCGCCATGGACGACGACCTGAACACCGCCGACGCTTTGGGGGCCATCTTTGAAATCGTGCGGGATGCCAACGTGTCCCTGAGCGAGCAGAGCGGCAAAGCCGCCGTGGAAAAAGCCCTCAGCGGTCTGACGGCGCTGACAGACGTATTGGGCCTGCTGATGAAAAAGGCCGAGGACGTATTGCCCGCCGAGATCCAGGATCTGGTGAATCAGCGCGCCCAGGCCCGGAAGGACAAGAACTGGAAGCGCAGCGACGAACTCCGCGACGCCCTCGCCGCCGCTGGCTACCTCGTGAAGGATACCCCCCAGGGTCAGAACATCACGAAAGCATAATCCATCATACGATAAAACCACCGGTCGATCAGGCCGGTGGTTTTGCTGTCGGGATTTGATCTGTTAGGGATTTTCCGCCTGCCGCGCGGCGACGGTTTCCGGGCTCAGGTAATCGAAGGTGACCTCGATGGCTTCCACGGCGGCAAAGTCTTCGGGGTTCACCGGGGTGGGCGTCGCGTCCCGCAAATCAGCTTCCACGCCGCGGGCGTCCTCGGGCAGGGCTTTCACCCAGTCGTTGAACAGGTTCACGCGGGTGCGCAGGCCGTCGTCGGAGGTGGTATACACCTGGCCCAGGGCGATGGGCTGGCCGTTGACCTTCACTTCCTTCACGTCGATCACCCAGCCGGGATGCCGCGTTTCCCCGCTTTCAATCGCCAGGGTCATAAAGTATAGCCCTTCCGCGGGCGCATCGAACGTCAGGCCCACGGTGTAGGTGCCCTCGCCCTGGATATCCTTCACGGACGCGGTCACGCCGTCGGTGAAATCCTGGCTGTAGGCGCGCACGGTGTGGTCGGCGCTTTCGTAATAGAGCATGGCGATGGGCACGTTTTCCTCTTTGGCGGAGCCGTTCATGATGGAACTCACGGCTTTCAGGATCAGCTCCAATTGTTCCTTCGCCTGGCTGGCTTCACTCTCGGCCGCTTCCTTCGCGGCGGCAAGCTCCTCCGTTTTTTGGAGCGCTTCGGAAAGCTCGCTTTCCGTTTGCGCCGTTTTTTCCTCGGCGGCCTGAAGCGCGGCCTGGACCCGCGCAAGCTCCTGCGCCGCGTCCGCCTGGGCCTGCTCCAATGCCTGGGCGTCCGCCTGGGCCGCTTCCTCCGCCGCGGCGTTCGCATTTTCCAGTTCCCGCGCGGCGTCGGCTTTCACGCTTTCCAGTTCCGCCGCGGCGCTTTTCGCCGCTTGATCCATCTGCGTTTGCAGGGACGCGGCCTGCTCGTTCAGCGCGTTGAGCTGCTTCGTCGTGTCGATGTTCTGCGCCACAACCACCACCAACACCACAATCGCAGCGACGGCGAGCAGGCCCAGAATCGCGGCCACTCTCTTCATGTTCATCACGAAACCTCCTCTGTGAAAGATCCATCCCCGGTATTTATTTCCGATTTGTTCCCAAAAATTATATCATATTCCCGCATCCGCCGCAAGGATTTCTTTTCACAGCAGAATGGTGATCATGCCGCCCTCGCCCTCGTTGAGCATTTTGGTCAGCGCGGACTGCACCTTTTCCTGGGTTTCGATGGGCAGGCGGTTCAGCTTAGCGTTCACGCCCTCCTGGATCAGTTCTTTCAGGGACTTTCCAAAGAAATTGGTTTCCCACAGGCTGGGCGGATTCTTTTCGTACTGCTCGCTGAGCGTTTCCACAAACGCCTCGCTCTGCTCCTGGGTGCCGAGCACGGGCGCGATTTCGGTTTCTATATCGCTGCGGATCAGGTGCAGCGTCGGCGCGGAGGCTTTCAGCCGCACGCCGTAGCGGCTGCCCTGGCGCATCAGCTCCGGCGGCTGCAACTGGATTTCGCTCATGGCGGGGGTCACCAGGCCGTAGCCCGTCTGCTGCACGGCTTTCAGCGCGCCCGCCACCCGGTCGTACTCGCGCTTGGCCGCCACCAGTTCCTTCATTAAAGACAGCAGGTGGGCGTCGCCGGTGATGGTTTCACCGCACTGTTCGCTGAGGATTTGGTTAAACAGTCCCTCCCGCACAGGCAGGTCAAAGCACACCGCGCCTTCCCCCAAATCCACTTCCGTTTCGCGGGGCGACAGCAGGTAATCTGATTCCCCGAAGGCCGCGGCGACCTCCTCCTTATCCCGCACTTTATGCAGGGTATCCCCCAGCGCCCGGATGATTTCCAGCGCGTGGGCTGGCAGCCAGTGGGTTTCCTCCAGCGCGCCCATCCAGCTGGGTACGGCGAAGCGCAGTTCGCGCAACGGGAATTCCAATAATAAATTGGACAGCAGCTGCTGCGCGTCGTCCGCGGTCATTTCCTTCACGTTCAGCAGCGTCACCGGCACGTCATATTTGCTTTCCAGCGACGCCCGCAGCGCTTTGGCCTCCCCGCTTTCCGGGTGGGCGGAGTTGAGCACCACGGCGAAGGGCTTTTGCAGCGCCTTTAATTGGCGGATCACCTGTTCCTCCGCGGGCACGTAATTGGAGCGCGGAAGCTCAGCCACCGTGCCGTCCGTCGTCACCACCACGCCCACGGTGGCGTGGTCGGAAATCACCTTTCGCGTGCCCAGCGCCGCCGCTTCCTCGAAGGGCAAATCTTCTTCCGCCCAGGGCGTGGACACCATGCGGGCTTCCTCGCCCTCCTGGGTGCCCAAAGCGCCGGGGATCAGATAACCCACGGAATCCACCATGCGGACGCGCACAGCGGTGCGGGGGTCTAATTTGATTTCCGCCGCGCCCTCCCCCGGCACAAATTTCGGCTGGGTGGTCATGATGGTTTTGCCGGAGCCGGACTGGGGCAGTTCATCCGTCAGCCGCTCCCTGCGCGGGCTTTCCGCCATAAAGGGCAGCACCATCTGCTCCATAAAATTGGAAATAAACGTGCTTTTTCCTGTCCGCACCGGGCCGACCACGCCGATATACAAATCGCCCTGGGTTCTTTCCGCAATATCCCGATAGAAGGGCCGCGCGCCCTGTACGCTCTCCTGAGCCATTCTCCCGCCTCCTTCACGCAGAACATTTTCACGGAATACTTATGCCGGACGGAGAGGGGATAGAACAAAAACCAAACAGCAAGCCACTGCAAATAAACGATGGCTTGCTGTTTGACTGATTATTTTTGATCTGGCGCAGAGATCGAAAGGCCACTTAGAGCTGATAGGAGTTAGGAGATAGGAGAGAGGAGATTTATTTTGCCAGATGGTAACTGGGCAGTCTTGCCGGGTTCATCAGACCAGCAGGTCAATCAATTGTAGGGGCGGATATGATCCGCCCGCACGCAACTGCGCGGGTGTCGTTTTTTTCTATCCGTCTGAGTTTGCCTGGTTACGGGCGGATCATATCCGCCCCCTACATCCGATAACCAAACAAATCGGGGGATAACCAGCACGACTGAATAGTTACGTCAGATGCAAAATAGGCAGACACAACATTCATGAAATGCGATCATGATCAATCTCCTATCTTCTATCTCCTATCTCCTAACTGATTGAAAGCGCCGTTTTCACAGCGCTGAATCTCTGCCGCTTACCTCCTCTTCCTCCGATCGGACAAATAGCGTCCGTAATCGCTGGGATGCTCGAGAGTCAGGCCGCAGCCCCGCGCCACGCATTCCTGGGGCGATTCGGCCACGCGGCAGTCCACCTTCAGGTATTCGGCGATAGCTTCACTGAGGCCCGGCAGCAGCGCGCCGCCGCCGGTCAGGGTGATGCCCGTTTCAAAAATATCGGCCAGCAGCTCGGCGGGCGTTTTTTCGAGCACGGCCTGGATGGCTTCCAGCAGCTCGTGGAGCGGATCGTCCAGCGCTTCGGTGATTTCGTCGCTGGTGATGCGCATCACCTTGGGCAGGCCGGAAATCAGGTTGCGGCCCGCCACCTCCATATAAAACTGCTCGTTCCTGGGCAGGGCGGAGCCGATACTGATTTTCAAATCCTCCGCCGTCAGTTCGCCCAGCAAAAGATTATGCTTCCTGCGCACATAGCGGATCACCGCGTCGTCAAAGGAATCGCCGCCGATCTTGTTGGTGGCGTCCTTGTTGCTGGCGATGATCTTGCCTTGAGACAGCACGGCGATGTCCGTCACGCCCCCGCCGATGTCCACGATCATCTGTCCGTAGGCGTCGCTCATCACCAGGCCCGCGCCGATGGCGGCGGCGATGGGGCGTTCCATGATCTGGGTGCGGAGGGCGCCGGTTTCAAACAAACTGGTCATGATCCGGTGGCGCTCCATTTCGTTCACGCCGTCGGGCAGGGAAATCAGGATCCGGGGCCCGCCAAAAAGCCGCTTGCCCACCACCTTGCCGACAAAAAAGCGCAGCATGGTGCAGGCCATTTCCATATCCGCCACCATGCCGTTCTGCAAGGGGCGGATGGCGGCGATGTTGCTGGGGGTGCGGCCCAGCATCCGGCGGGCTTCCTCCCCCACCGCGAGCACGTTGCGGGAATCCCGGTCAAAGGCAATCACCGCGGGCTCGTTGAGCACCACGTCCTTCCCCTTGCCGTAAATGACGACGCTGGCTGTACCCAGATCAACGCCAATGTCCAGTACCGTTGCCATGAATCTTCTCCCTCTTTATCCTGGTTTACCTTTTCTTTATTCGACGCATGATGGAAAAATCCTCTTTTTCACCCTGCATATGGGAATGACTTGCTACTTTTTCTCGATTTTTTTCTGAAATTTGGGCTTCATTCGCCACTTTTCCCGGTATTCCGCCCATAGAATATCGCCTGATTTATTCCGCTTGCAAAGGAGGGAGGGTTGGGGTAGAATGGGAGAGGGGATGGAAAAACAGGATGGCGAGGTTGGAAGGACACTTTTAAACATCAAGATAGAAAGAAGGAGATAGGAGATAGAAGATAGGAGATAAATATTCTTCTCACAAATGAATCCTGCACTTGCAATATATTTGTAAGACAAGATTCATCTCCTATCTCCTCTCTCCTAACTCCTATCTTGATATTAAGTGTCCAACGAGATTAACCCATCAGAAAAAGGGGGCGTGCAAAATGCGTTGGACAGAAGGCCAGCAGGCGGCGATCGACGCGCGGAACGGCAGCGTGCTGGTGAGCGCGGCGGCGGGTTCCGGGAAAACGGCGGTGCTGGTGGAGCGGGTGCTTTCCCTGCTGCGGGAGGGCAAGCGCATCGACCGGATGCTGATCGTCACGTTCACCCGCGCGGCGGCGGGCGAAATGCGCGAGCGCATCGGCCGCAGGCTGGACGAGGAAGGCGCGAGGGACGCGCATATGCGGCGGCAGTCCATGCGGCTGAACCGCGCGGCCATCTGCACGCTCCACGTGTTTTGCCATCGCGTGCTGCGGGAGCATTTCCAGGCGGTGGACATCGACCCGCTGTGCAGGATCGGGGAGCCCGAAAAGCTGGACGCGCTGTATAAACGCGCGCAGGATGAAGTATTGGAAAGCGCGTATGCCGAGCCCACAGAGGACGAGCAGGCGCTGTTTGCCCAGTTTGAGGATCAGCAGATCGTCGGTTTGCTGGACGCGCTGTATGAATTCCTGCTGTCCCAGGCCGCGCCGTGGGAATGGGCGGAGGATCAGTGCGCGGAGGAAAAGGCCAGTCTGAGCGCCTGGCTGCCGCTGCTGCGGGAGAACTGCCTGAACACGCTGCGCGGCGCGATGGAGCTGCTGCCCGAAATGCAGGCGTTGGTCAGCCGTCCCGACGGGCCGGATCGCTATCTGCCCATGTATGAAAGCGACGCGGCCCTGACCGCGCAGTTATTGCAGGACGCGGAAAACGATCTCCTGACCGGCGGGAAAACGAAGTTTGAGCGCCTGAGCACCAGGAAAGCCGGGCCTGCCGAAAACCCAGACGTGACGGAGCAGTACAAAGAACTGCGGGAGCAATGGAAAGCCCGCGTGAACGCGGCGCGGGAAGCACTGCCGGTGAGCGCGGAAAAGGCGGAAGCCGACCTGCGCCACGCCCTGCCCGCGCTTCGCGCCCTGTGCGGCTTGGCCCGGCGGATGCACGAACGCTTCTTTGAACTCAAGCAGCAGAAGAATTTCCTGAATTACAGCGACCTGGAGCACCTGACCCTGCAAGCGCTGCAAAATCCCGACGTGCGCGCGGCGGTGGCGGGCGGCTTTGACGCGCTGTTCATCGACGAATACCAGGACGTGTCCGGCATTCAGGAAGCCATTCTGAACGCCCTGCACGGGGGCTTCCCGAATTTGCTGTTCATGGTGGGCGACGTGAAGCAGAGCATTTACCGCTTCCGCCTGGCCGACCCCACGCTGTTCCTGCAAAAGTACCGGGATTATTCGCTGGACACGGAGGCGAAGGAACGCAAGATCCTGTTGCAGCAGAATTTCCGTTCGGATGAAAACGTGCTGCTTTCGGTGAACGAGGTATTCGCGCACGCCATGCGGGAAAAGGAAACGGAAATTGACTACGACGAGGCCGCCATGCTGCGGCCCGGCGGCGGCCAGCCCTTCGGCGCGCCGGTGGAAATCCATCTGATGCAGCCAAAGGCCGAGGACGCGGAAGGCGAGGAAGCAAACGAGAGCAGCGAACTGAGCCAGGGCTACCGCTATGAAGCGGCGTTCGTGGCAAAGCGGATCAAGGAACTGATGCGGTTCGCCACCGTCCGCGAGGGCGAGGGCAGCCGCCCCCTTCGCTACCGGGACATCGCGCTGCTGGTGCGCTATGCCTCCGGCCGCGCGCCGTATATCGCCCGGGCGCTGCAAATGGAGGGCATCCCCGTTTACAGCGACGCGGACGCGCAGTTTTTTGAAATGCCCGAGGTGGCGGACATGCTGAACCTGCTCCGGGTGATCGACAATCCTTTGCAGGACTTACCGCTGCTGGCCACGCTCCGCTGCCCCTGCTTCCAGTTCACGGAAGAAGAACTTGCCCGCATCCGTCTGGTGGAGCGCACGCCCGGCGCGCCCTTCCATATCGCTTTCCAGACCGCCATGCAGCAGGATTCCCCGCTTGGAAAGAAAGCCCGGGAAGCCTGGGAGCGGCTGGCCGACTGGCGCTTCAAGGCAAAGCACCTGCCCCTGGACACGCTGATCTGGCGCATCCTGGATGAAAGCGGGCTGTACATGCGCGCCGGGTGCCAGGACGAGGGCGAACTGCGCCAGGCGAACCTGCGCCTGCTGGTGGAGCGCGCGGAAGGCGACAACGGCAAAGAGGGCCTGAGCGTATTCCTGCGGGATATGGGCAGGCTCCGCGCCTCCGACGACGGCAAAGCCGCCAAGACCCTGGGCGAAAACGAGGACGTGGTGCGCATCCTGACGCTGCACAAATCCAAGGGGCTGGAATTTCCCGTGGTGTTCCTGCTGGAAATGGCGCGGCCCTTCCGCAAGGGGGACAGCAGCCTGCTGAGCCTGCATGGAAAGTACGGCATGGCGCTGCAATACATCGACGCGGAAAAGCGCGTCACGCGGGAAACCTTCGCCCAGCGCGCGCTGTCGGTCGTCCAGGAAAAGGAAGCCCGGGCGGAGGAAGCGCGGCTGCTCTATGTCGGCATGACCCGCGCCAGGGAGCGGCTGATCCTGGTGGGTTCTCCCCGCAGGCTGGATCAGGCGCTCGCCCGCTGGGCGCGGCCCGCCACGCCCTACGCCGCCGGGTCGGCAGGCTGTATGCTGGACTGGGTGATGCAGAGCCTGGGCGGATTCCATGAGGGCCAATACGATGGAAAGAACGGCAGCGTTTGGCGCATGGCCTTGCAGCCTGCCGAGGAAGCAGCGGCTTCCAGCGCGGTCAAGGCCGTGCTGCCGCCGCTGTCGCTTTCCGGCACGGAAGACCCGCGCACCCTGGAGCGCATGACCCGCAAACCGGCGGAGCGCCCGCCGCTCAAAACCTCCGTCACCGCCATCGCCAAGCGGCTTCGGGAGGAGGGAGACGATTGGGAATCCCCTGCCGACAAACGCAAGCTGCCGGAGGAAGCGCCGCTGCCCCGCTTTTTGCAGGAGGCCAAACTCACCGCAGCCCAGCGCGGCACCGTCACCCACCGGGTGCTGGGCCTGCTGGATGAAAGCCTGCTGCGGGCCGGGAAGCTGGACGAAGCGCTGGCCCAATTGCAGCGGCGCAGCCTGCTCAGCGACGCGGAGAAGCAGGTCATCCGGCGCGACTGGCTGGAGCATTTCTATGCTTCGCCGCTCGGCAAACGCGCGCTTTCCTCCAATACCCTGCATAGGGAGTGGTCCTTCAACCTGAAAGGCCCCCAGGGCAGCATGATCCAAGGCGTCATTGACCTGTGCTTCCTGGAAAACGGAGAATGGGTGCTGGCCGATTACAAGACGGACGACGCCGACGGCGATGAGCTTATGCGCCGCTACGCCTTGCAGCTGCGCTGGTACGCCAAGGCGCTTTCGGAAATCACCGGCGTCCCCGTGAAGGAAGCGTATCTTTTCAGCCTCCGTTCCGGGGAAAGCTATCCGGTGGAGCTGTGAGCCTCCAACAGGAAATACCATGGTGAAAGCGGGAAAAAACGCAAAAAAAAGCGGAAAATCGGCCTGCAAATTGACGGCGCAGGAACAATTTCCGCTTTCTTGGCGCATGAACATATTATTTCATTTCAGCGCCGCTTCCCAGGCGTCGGCCTTGAAGCCGGGGATGGCTGTGTTTTCCGTAATCAGCAGCGGGCGCTTCACCAGCATCCCGTCCGTGGAAAGCAGGGAAAGCATTTCCTCGTCCGTCATGGCGGACAGCTTGTCTTTGAGGTTCATCTCCCGGTACAGCATCCCGCTGGTGTTGAAGAACTTGCGCAACGGCAGGCCGCTTTGCTTCTGCCAGGCGCGAAGCTCCTCCGCCGTAGGGTTCTGCTCCTTGATGGGACGGAGATCATATTCAACGCCGTTTTCTTCCAGCCACTTTTTGGCCTTCTGGCAGGTGGTGCATTTTTCGTAGCAGATGAATAGGGGCTTCATGGGTTTGTTCCTCCTTATAGATGATGGACATTTATTAATCAGTAAGATAGGAGTTAGTAGAGAGGAGATAGGAGATAAATATACATTTAACAAATGAAGCAGGTGCTTTCGGTATATTTAAGGACATGATGAATCTCTTATCTTCTCTCTACTAACTCCTATCTTGGCTAAAGTGCCTATCACGTAACCGCCCGCCCTACTTCCCATGCTCCTTCTTCCACGCCTTGATCTGTTCCAGCCGGTCGCGGAACTTATATTCCAGGCCCTGGTCGGTGGGCTGGTAGTATTCCCGGCCGATCAGCGAATCGGGCAGGCAGCGCATGTCGGCAATCTTGTCTTTCAGGTCGTGGGCGTACTGGTAGCCCTTGCCGTAGCCCAGGTCGCGCATGAGGCCGGTCACGCCGTTGCGGATGTGCAGCGGCACGGGCTCGTCCAACTGCTTGAGCGCGTCCTCCCTGGCGGCGTTGTAGGCCACTTCCATGGCGTTGGAACGGGGAGCCAGGCTCAGGTAAATGACCGCCTGGGTCAGGTGTACGGTGCATTCCGGCATCCCGATCAGGTGGCACGCCTGATAGGCCGCTACGGCCAACTCCAGCGCCCGCGGGTCGGCCAGGCCCACATCCTCGCTGGCGAAGCGGATCACGCGGCGGCAGATGTAGATGGGGTCTTCGCCCGCTTCCAGCATTCGGGCCAGCCAGTACACCGCCGCGTCCGGGTCGGAATTGCGCATGGATTTGTGCAGGGCGGAAATCAGGTTGTAGTGTTCTTCACCGTTCTTGTCGTATAATAAGGATTTCCGGGACGTGCACTGCTCCACCGTTTCGCGGGTCACGCGGGTGACGCCGTTTTCCTCGTCGCCGTTGAGCACGGCCATCTCCAGCGTGGACAAGGCCATCCGCGCGTCGCCGTTGGCGAAAGCGGCGATCAGGCGCAGCACGTCGTCCTCCGTCTCGATCTTCTGGTAGCCAAAGCCCCGCTGGTCGGACAAGGCTCTTTTGAGCAGCGAAAGAATGTCGTCCTCCGTCAGCCCTTTCAGCACGAACACCTTGCACCGGGACAGCAAAGCGCCGTTGACCTCAAAGGACGGATTCTCCGTCGTCGCGCCGATCAGGATGATGCTGCCCTTTTCCACGAAGGGCAGGAAAGCGTCCTGCTGGGCTTTGTTGAAGCGGTGGATTTCGTCCACGAACACGATGGTCTTGTCGCCGTACACGCGGTTGTGGTCAGCTTCTTGCATCACGGCGCGGATCTCCTTGATGCCGCTGGTGACGGCGGAAAACTCGATAAACTTCGCCTTCGTCTGCCGGGCGATCACGGTGGCGAGGGTGGTTTTGCCCACGCCCGGCGGGCCCCAGAAAATCATGGAGGAAACCGCGTCCTGCTCGATGATGCGGCGCAGGATGCGTCCCGGCCCGAGCAGATGCTGCTGGCCCACGATTTCGTCCAGCGTTTCGGGCCGCAGCCGCGCGGCCAAAGGCTGGGCGACAGGCTGTTCCAAAAGGGAGACCTGATTGTTCATGTCGGTTTTGATCCTTTTCTGTTTACACCGCGCGGGAACGCCGAACAGCAGCGGCCCATGCGGCGGATGAAAAGAGAACCGTGAGCCCCAGGGTTCACGGCATTGTGCGGTTATCCAAACGCTGCAATTATACCATCTCCGGCAACCCCCGTCAAGGGAGGCGCTTTTCTGTTCGCAGGGCAATCGCTTACGAAATCGGCACGCTGTAAAACCACGGAAAATGTAGGGGCGGATACCATCCGCCCGATCTTGGTTGATGTAACGTTCGGGCGGATGATATCCGCCCCTACACAATGTGGTTTTGCGTCTTGATTACGTAATGATTTCTTCATAAAAAAGCAATAAGCGATAGCCTTGTTTCTGTTCGTGACTTTCCGGGCGCCCTGTGGTATGATAGAGGCTGAGCAGGAGGAGGCGTTAAAGATGGTCACAGAAGAAATCCGGGAAAAACTGTTTGAATTGCAGGACGCTGACTACCGGGACTTTGCGCGGAAGCTGATTCCCAATGTTCCGCCGGAGCGGTTCATCGGTGTGCGCACGCCGGAGATGCGGAAGCTGGCGAAGGAATTATTGAAGCAGGAAGATATCGGCGATTTCCTGAACGCGCTGCCGCACATGTATTTTGACGAAAACCAGCTTCACGCCTTTATTGTTTCCGGCATGAAGGATTTTGACGGGTGCCTTTCGGCGGTCGAGCGGTTCCTTCCCTATGTGGACAACTGGGCGACCTGCGACCAAATGTCGCCGAAGGTGTTCAAAAAGCATCGCACGGAATTGCTGAAAGCTGTAAAGCGCTGGATGGCGTTGGGGGAAACGTACACGGTTCGCTTTGGCATCGGGATGCTGATGGAGCATTTCCTGGATGAGGACTTTGATCTTGCGTATCCTGAAATGGTCGCTTCCGTCCGTTCGGAGGAATACTACGTCCGCATGATGGCGGCGTGGTACTTTGCCACCGTGCTGGCGAAGCAGTACGCCGCCGCGCTTCCCTTCATCGAGCAAAACCGCCTTGACCTTTGGACGCACAACAAGGCCATCCAAAAGGCGATGGAAAGCTATCGAATCACTTCGGAGCGGAAGGAATATCTGCGCGGGCTGAAACGGAAATAACGGCAGGTGAAAAAGCGGAACCCGCTCCTGAATGCGTCGGGAGCGGGTTCTGTTTCGGTTCGCTTATTTCTGGCCGTAGTAGGCGTTCTTGCCGTGCTTGCGCAGGTAGTGCTTGTCCAGCAGGGTCTGCTGCATGGGGCCAAGGTCGGGGTTGATCATCATGGCGTGCCAGTCCATGAACGCCACTTCCTCCATGACCACGGCATTGTGCACGGCCTCCATGGCGTCCTTGCCCCAGGCGAAGGGGCCGTGGGAGAACACAGTCACGCCGGGCACCTGGGCGGGGTCGATGCCTTTTGTTTTGAAGGTTTCGATAATGACGGTGCCGGTTTCCCTTTCATATTCGCCCTTGATTTCCGCGTCGGTCATGGGCCGGGTGCAGGGGATGGCACCGTAGAAGTAGTCGCCCTGGGTGGTGCCCATGGCGGGAATATCCCGGCCCGCCTGGGCAAAGGACGTGGCCCAGCGGGAATGGGTGTGCACGATGCCGCCGCAGTCCGGGAAGGCTTTGTACAATTCCAGGTGGGTGGGCGTGTCGCTGCTGGGCTTCCATTTGCCCTCCACCACTTTGCCGTCCAAGTCCACCACCACCATATCCTCCACCGTCATCCCGTCGTATTCCACGCCGGATGGCTTGATGACGAACAGGCCCTTCTCCCGGTCAATGCCGGATACGTTGCCCCAGGTAAAGGTGACCAGGTTGTATTTGGGCAAAAGCAGATTCGCTTTCCAGACTTGTTCTTTCAGTTGTTCAAGCATGTTTATTCTCTCCTTTATTTTGTAGGGGCGGATATTATCCGCCCGCATCCCGAAAATCGTTCATTTGAGCGAATGAAATGTCATTTGTAATTCCTAACGAGAGCGGGCGGATGGTATCCGCCCCTACATATATGTATTCTGTTCACTGAATTACAGGCTTTTGATCGCCGCCACTTCCATGGGCAGGGCGTTCTTGTAGCGTTCAAGGAAGGTCTTGAAGCCCGCAATGTCGGCTTCATCGGCCATGACGGTGGAGGACTTGGCGTCGGCAAAGACCACATTGTTCAGGTAATCTTCCAAGGGCTGGCCGTCCTTCTTCCAGAGCATATAGCCCGCCAGCAGCGCCATGCCATAGGGGCCGCCCTCGCCCGCGGTTTCCATCACGGAGACGGGGGAACCGACGGCGGCGGACAGCAAGGTCTGGCCCACGCCGGGGGTCTTGAAGTAGCCGCCGTGGCCGTACAGCTTGTCGATGGGCACGTTCTCTTCCTGGGTCAGAATGTCCAGACCGATTTTGAGGGTAGCTAAAGCGGAAAGCAGGTGGGTGCGCATGAAGTTGGCCAGGGTCATTTTCGCGTTCTCCATCCGGGCGAACACGGGGCGGCCCTCGTCCAGGTCGGTGACGCCCTCGCCGGAGAAGTAGTTGAAGCTGAGCAGGCCGCCGCAGTCCTTGTCGCCCTCCATGGCCTTATTGAACAGCAAGGGATACAGGCTGTTCTTGCTGACGCCCGCGCCAATCAAATCCGCGAACTCAGCCAGCAG
>CADAKE010000015.1 GCA_902788445.1 uncultured Eubacteriales bacterium | reverse complement strand
GAGCTGCTGCTCCACCACCAGGCCGGTGTCGCGGATGCTGTCCAGCAGGCCCACGATGATGTTGGTTTCAAAGCCGTTGGGATAGCCCGCTTCGGCCAGGAGCGCCTTGGCCTTTTCGATGTTCTGGGTGTAATATTCGTTCTCGGTCACGTCCACGGCCCAGTGGCCCAGGGAAGCGGGCACAAAGCCGGACACCAGCGCCTTGCCGTTGAAGGCGAATTCGATGATCTCCTCCCGGTTCAGGGCCAGGTTGATGGCCTGGCGCACCTTCAGTAGGAAATGGTCTGGATGTTGGCGTCGTTCTCCACCAGGTCGAGCATGGCGGTGTCGGCCACGATCAGGTCCACCGCGCCGGTGCGCAGGGCGGCCAGGCGGGCGGAAGCGTCGGTGAGCACATAGAACTCGATGGCGTCAAAGGTGGCCTTGCCCGCTTCGTCGAAGTAATCGGGATAGGCTTTCACGGTGATGCTGTTGTCCGGCACCCAGTCGCCCAGGGTGTAGGGGCCGGTGCCGCCGTCGGCCAGCAGCAGGCTTCCGTCGTTGGCTTCCACCACGTCCTTGTCCACGATGGAGCAGTAGGAAGAGGACAGGTTCGCCAGGAAGGGCGCGTTGATGTTCTTCAGGGTGATCTTCACGGTGTAATCGTCCACCACTTCCACGGTGTCAATATCGCCCGCGTAGCTGCTGGAATTGCCCAGAGCGCCGGTGGCGGGATCGAGGATGCGGTCGAAGGAATACTTCACGTCCTCAGCGGTCATCTTGCGGCCGCTGTGGAAGGTGACGTTTTCCGCCAGATGGAAAATGTAGGTGGTGTCGTCGGGCTGCTCCCAGCTGGTCGCCAGTTCGGGAATCACGTTCAGGTTTTCGTCCACGTCCACCAGTGTGTTGTACATTTGCCCGATCATGCGCATGGAGGCCACGGCGGAAATGGTGTGGGGGTCAAAGCCGCCCGCCGCGTCGGCGTCTACGCCGTAGCGCAGCACGTTCTCTTCCGCGAAGGCCGCGGGCAGCAGGCTCAGCGCCAGGATCAGCGCGAGGGCCAATGCAAACAGTTTCTTCATATAAACACCTCTTTCTGTATTTTCCAAGCGCTGACGCGCTTTGGCTCAAAACCAACAAGCCCGATCGGGTTTCTATGCAAATCACTTTCGCTCGTTTTTCATTGTAGCATATTTACGCATATTATACAAGAATATAACAGGAAAAAAACATGGGGAAATGTAACGGAGGCACGCGCGCCTGCTGTACGCGTATAACCGCCGCGTTTCCAGCGCACAATAACCAGAGCCGTATTTGGATACGGTTTTGTATCATTGTTTGTTGGAGGCGCTTCATGCAGCAGAAAGCCATAGAGCATCCGTCGATCAGCGGGCTTGCCCGCCTGCGTCCCCCGTTCGGCATGGCGCGGCGCATCCGCCGGGCCGTGCAGGCGGTTCAGCGCGTTCCGCGGGAGGACGCGTCTCCGGCGGCGCAGTGGGTGGAGGATCACGCGCGGCTGCTGCTGGACGCGGCGGACGCGCTTGCCCGCGGCGTGCGGTTTGCGCCGAAGCTGCCCGCCGTCCAGGGCGTGCCCCGGATGCTCCTGCTGGCGCGGGAAGCGGTGAAGGCGGACGAACTGACGGCGGGCAGCCTGACGCGCGTCTTCCGAAAGGAACTGGGCCAGGAGGCGCTCACCCAGGCGGAGATCGACCTGCTGCCGCAGGCGCTCACCTGCGCTTTATTTGAATCGCTATCTGATCTTCTGGATACCTGTATCCAGGAACCGGAGCTCTACGCCCAATCGAAAGCCTGGGCCGCCGCGCTAACGAAGGGGCAGAAGGATGCGCTCCCGCATGACCCGATGCTCAGGGGCCTGGTGCTGCTGCGGCTGGACGAGCGGGAGGATGCCGACGCCCTGCGCCGGGCGGACGAGCTTTTGGCCCAGGCGGGTGAAAAAGCCGCCGATGCCCTGCAAGCGGTGCAGACGCAATGGGAACAGGATGGCCTGCAGGCCGAGCGCGTCATTTCCGCGTTGCGGAAAGCGGAACGCCTGCCCTATGACGGCATTGCGGAGCGCCTCAGCCCCGTCGCCGCCGCGCTGAACCGGGAGGCCACCTACCGCCGCATGGACGCGGAAAGCCGGGCGTATTACCGTAAATGCGCCTGCCGCGCCGCGAAGCGTTTCCATGTGCCGGAGGGCGAGGCCGCCCAAGCCGCGGTGGAACTGGCGAAAAACAAGCCCGGCATCGAGGGAGAGGCGGGGTATTATCTGATCGAACGCCCGGAGATGATCGGCGCCGCCCTGGGAAAGAAAGCTACCGGCTTTGCCCGGAAGCATCGGCAGGGCCTCCTTTTGCCGCCCGTTTATCTGTCTGCCGCGCTGGCTTTCGCTTTAGCGGCGGGGCTTGGAGCGCCGTGGTATACCTGGCCGTTGGCCGCCCTGTGCGGTTCGGACGTGTTTCGGCTGATCTACCACCGCTTCCTGCGCGGGCGCTTTCCCGCGCGGATGCTGCCCCGCGTGCGGGTTGACCGCCTGACGATGGAAACCCGCACGCTGGTGGTGGTTCCCTGCCTGCTCACGTCGCGGAAGCAGGCCATGCGCATGGCGCGCCATCTGGCCGTGCTGCGGGCGGCGAACCCCGACCCGAACCTGGAATTTATGCTGCTGGGCGACTTTGCCGACAACCCTGAGGAAACCGCTCCGGAGGACGAAGAGATCCTGCTGGCCGCGCGGCTGAGCATGGAAGCCCTGAACCGCCAGCAGGGCGGCGGCTTCCTGTATCTGCACCGCGCCCGGAAATGGGATATAGGCCAGCGGCGTTACACAGGCCGGGAGCGCAAACGCGGCGCGCTGGAAGCCTTGAACCGATTGATCGTGGACGGCGCGTGCCGGGACACATTCCTGTATATGTCCATGGACGGGCAGGCGCTGCAAGGCCGCTATGCTTATGTGATCACCCTGGACGCCGATACCTTCCTGCCCGCCGGGACGGCGTACCAGTTGGTGGGCGCGATGCTGCATCCCCTGCAAAGCGGCCGGGTGAACGTGATCCAGCCGCGCATGGAGATCAGCGCGGACACCGTGCGCACCCGGACGCAGAAGCTGCTCGGCGGCGCGGGCGGGGTCGACCCCTACCACCTGGCTGTCCAGGACGTGTATCAGGATGCGTTCGGCAAAGGCTCCTTCGTCGGCAAGGGGATTTATGCTCCGGCGGGCTGGCTGAAAGCGCTGGAGGGGCGGCTTCCTTCCGGGCGTCTGCTGAGCCATGACCTGATCGAGGGCGAAACCGCGGGCAGCGCCGTGGCGGAGGATATCGCGCTTTCCGACAGTTCGCCCGCGGCCCTGTCCGGCTGGCGGAACCGCCTGCACCGCTGGACGCGCGGGGACTGGCAGCTGCTTCCCTTCCTTGCGGACATGCGGCTTTCCTGGCTGTCCCGCCACAAAATCTGGGATAACCTGCGGCGCTCGCTGGTGCCCGCCGCGCAGGGGATTTTATTGCTGCTGGGAACTGGGCTGAACCTGCCCGCTTTATTTTTCCTGGCCCTGCCCTGGCCGATTCGCGGCATGGGCCAGCGCCTTTTGCTGCTGCCCGCAAAAGCACAAACGACGCTGGACGCCATTGTCCGTGCTTTGTGGCGGCAGTTCGTGAGCCGCAAAAACCTGCTTTCCTGGGTCACGGCGGATCAGGCGGATGGCGAAAACAAACTTCCTTTTTCCTGTGAGTTCATGAATCTGGCTGCTGGCGCGGCCATGCTGCTGCTGGCGGTACAGCCGGGTGGCTTCACGCCGGGCGTGGCGGTCGGCGTTGTGTGGATCGCCGCGCCGTTGCTGCGCCGCTTCTTCGACGCGCCTGCCAGCCGCCAGCGCTCCATGACGGAAACGCAGAAGGAAATTGTGCGCCAAACCGCGCGGGCGACCTGGCGCTTCTTTGAGGACGCGGTCAGCGAAAACACCCGCTTCCTGCCCCCGGACAACGTGCAGACCGACCCCGACAAGGGCCCGGCCCTGCGCACGTCGCCCACCAACATTGGGCTGTACCTGCTTTCCTGCTGTGCCGCAAGGGAACTGAACTTCATCACCGGCGCGGAGATGGCGAAACGCCTTTCGGAAACCCTGCAAACCTTATCTTCCCTGCAAACCTGGCACGGTCATTTTTATAACTGGTACGACCTGAAAACGGGCGAGGCGCTTTCGCCCGGCTTCGTCTCCACCGTGGACAGCGGCAACCTGACGGGCTGCCTGCTTTGCTGTGCCCAAATCTGCCGGAACCACCTGGGCGAACTGCCGGAGGAGGCTGCGGAACTGCCCGCCCAACTGGACGCGCTGGCCCGGCGGGCGGATTTCCGCGCGCTGTATGACGAAAAAGCCGATCTGTTCTTTATCGGCTGGGACACGGAAGCCAATCGTCCCACCGCCGCCCATTACGACACCCTGGCCAGCGAAGCCCGGCTCACCTCCTATTTGGCGATTCTGCTGGGCCAGGTGAAGCGGAAGCACTGGGCCCGCCTGAACCGCGCGGTCACCCGGGCGGGCGGCGGAATCGCGCTGCTGTCCTGGGGCGGCACGATGTTTGAGTACCTAATGCCGAACCTCCTTTTGCCGCTCACGCCCGGCACGCTGCTGGGCGAAAGCGCCCTGAACGCCATCCGCGCCCAGATGGGCAGCCATCCGGAACGGCCCTTCGGCGTCAGCGAAAGCGGCTACGCCTCCTTCGACCCGGAGATGAATTACCAGTATCAGGCGTTCGGCCTGCCCGCGCTGGCGCGGAGTTCTGAAACAGCGGGTCAAGTAGTCGCTCCTTACGCCTCCATGCTGGCGCTGCCCTTCTTCCCCTGGGCGGCGGCGGAGAACCTGAAGCGGATGATCAAGCTCGGCTGGACGGATGAACACGGGTTGTATGAAGCGGCGGACTATACGCCCCAGCGTCTGGACGCCGTGCCGCAATTGGTGAAAAGCCACATGGCGCACCACCAGGGGATGATCCTGTGCTCCGCCTGCAACGCGCTGCGGGACAATGTGCTCGTCAAGGCGTTCATGACCCCGCCGGAAGCGAAGGCGCAGGCGGATTTGCTGCTGGAGCGCGCGCCATCCCGCGCCGCCCGGAGAAGGGAATTTCCGTCGCCCCGGCAGGCGGAGGCTTCCTCCTTTTCCCTCCGCCGCGCCGCCCGGCCCGGCCTGCCCGTGGACGCCCACGCGCTGTTTGGCGCGGGCACTTCCTGGGTGCTGACCGCGCAAGGACAGGGGCGTCTTGAACACAAGGGCATGATGGCAACGCGCTTTTTCCCGGAGGCCGGAGCGCAGACTGGGCCGCAGGTCTACATCAAAGGTGAAAACAGCGAAGCCTTCCTCCGGCCCGCCGTTCAGGGAAACGCTGTGTTTGAAGGCGGGGCCGTGCGGTATCAGGCGGTGTGGGAGGGCTTGCAGATCACCCAGCTTTGCTGTGTCGATCCCTTGACCGGCGCGGCGGTGACGGCGCTGCGCATCGAGAACCCCGGCCCCGTGGAAAGGCGGCTGCAAGCGGTTTCGTTCCTGGAAATCGCCCAGAGCCCCGAGGCCGTGGACGCGGCCCATCCTAATTTCCGGGACTTGTCCGTGCGTATATCGCCCTGGGGTGAACACGGCCTTTTGTCGGAACGCCTGCCCCGGGATGAAAACGACCGGATGCCCGTTATCGGCCACACAGCCGCCGGGGACGGGCTGGTGAACAAACGCCAGGGCGACCGCTTCCTGTTCCTGGGCAGGCTCGGAACCTATGCCCGGCCCGCCCAATTGACAGAAGAAAACACACCTTGCCGCATCGGGGACGTGGCCGCGCCCTGCTGCTCGCTCACCGTCAGCCTGCGAATTCCAGCGCACAAAAAGAGCACGGTGTATTTCGTGACCGCGTTCGCGGAAACGAAGGAAGAATTGGAGCGAATGAGCGTTTCCGCCTCCCGCGTCCAAGCGGCCTTTTCGCTGGCCGCCACTCAGGCCGCCATGACCGCCCGGATGCTGCGCATGGACGGGAACGCGATGGAACTGTGCCGGCAGATGGTTGGCTCGCTGCTCTTCACCGGCCAGCCGCACCAGCAGGCGTTCCCGCCCGCGCCGCAAAGCGTGCTGTGGCGCTGGGGCATTTCCGGCACGCTGCCTGTGCTGCTGGTGCGCGTGGAGGAAAGCGCGGGCCAGGCGCTGATTCGCCATGCGCTCCGCGCCCACGCCTGGATGCGGCTGCGTGGCGTGGCGTTTGATCTGCTGTTTTTCTGCCCGGAGGAAAAAGAATATCAGCGGCCCTGCCATGACCGCGTGACGCAATGCCTCCAGGTCAGCCCTGACCGTGGGATGCTGGGCCAGCCCGGCGGCGTGTTCCTGGCGGAGGGCACGGAAACGGACGCGCTGGCGCTGGAAAGCCTGGCCCGGATCACGCTTCGCGGCGGGCAAAGCATCCGCGCGCAATTGAATGCGATGCGCGTTCCATTGCCGGGAACCGAAGAAAAGCCCCTCAGCGTTCCCGACCCCGTGCTTCCGGGAAAGCTAATGGCGGACAACGGCTTTGGCGGCTACACCCACGACGGAGCGTACTGCGTCCACGCGCCCGCGCCTGTACCCTGGCACCAGCTGGTATGCGGCACGCGCTTCGGAACCCTCGTCTGCGAAACGGGGATATTATCTTCCTTTGTGGACAACAGCCGTTTGGGCCGCGTCACCCGGCAGACGCCCGACGTGTACCGCGGCGTGCCCAGCGAGGAAATCTATCTCATGGACGAGGAAAGCCGCGTCTGGCCGCTGGCCCGAGGCGCGGCGGTGTATGAGCCGGGCATGGCCGCCTATCACGCGATGGCTGAACAAATCCTGTGCCAGACCACTGTATTTTCCCACACCGAAAAACCCTATGGCGTTCGGACGGTCACGCTGCGGAGCGAGAAGGAGCAGCGCTTGAAGCTGTATTGGCTGGCGCGGTTCGCCCTGGGCGAGCGTCCTGAAACCACGCGCTGCCTGGTGAACGGCGCGATGGTGACGGCGCACAGCGGCGATTTTTCCGGCGTTGCCTGGGCGGCGATGGAAAACGCTTCCTGCCAGGCGCTTTCCTCCGCTTCCTGCTTTGGCATGGCGGGGGAGGACGTGCCTCCGGCCTTGCTTGCCAGCGCGCAGGGCGTCGGCAGCGTGGCTCTTCTCTGCGCGGAAATCGTGCTGCCTCCGCGGGAACCGCGCCGGATCACGCTGGCTTTGGGCTGCGCGCGGAGCGCGGAGGAAGCCCTGCGGACATTTGCCGATCTATTAAACGAAAGCCCGGCCGATATTGCGAGAAGTGTGCGGGGCTTCTGGGGCGACCGGCTGTCGCGCCTGCTGCTGTTTTCCTACGAGGAAGGAATCATGCGGATGGTGAACCGCTGGCTGCCGTACCAGGCGCGCGCGTCCCGGCTGCTGGGCCGCGTCGGGCCGTATCAGGCGGGCGGGGCCTTTGGCTTCCGGGATCAATTGCAGGACTGCCTGGCGCTCCTGTACACCGAGCCGGAGTTCGTCCGGGAGCACATCCTTCTGTGCGCCGCGCACCAGTACAAGGAGGGCGACGTGCAGCACTGGTGGCATTCGCCCCGGCGCGGCGTGCGCACGCGCGTCAGCGACGATAAGCTGTTCCTTCCCTGGCTCACGGCGAAGTACATCCAGGTCACGGACGACAGCGGCATTTTAGAAGAACAGATTCCCTACCTTGATTCCCTCCCCTTGCGGGAAACGGAAACCGACCGCTATGAGGAACCGGACGTGACGCCCTGGACGGAACCGCTGTTCACCCACTGCCTGCGGGCAATGGATTCCGTGGCGCTGGGCGAACATGGCCTGCCGCTCATGGGCGCGGGCGACTGGAACGACGGCATGAACCGGGTCGGCGGGGCGCATGGCGAAAGCGTGTGGCTGGGGTTCTTTTACGCGCTGACGCTCAAAGAGTTTTCGCCCTATTGCCCCGGCGAGATCAAAGAGAAATACCAGGCTTTGCGGCGGCAGCTATTGGACGGCGCGGAAAGCGCCTGGACGGGGCAGTGGTATCTCCGCGCCTGGTACGACGACGGAACGCCGCTGGCCGGGCCCGACACCCAGCCGCAGCGGATTGACCTGATCAGCCAGTGCTTCGCCGTGCTCGGCGGCGCGCCGCGGCACCACGCCCGCGCGGCGCTGGCGGCGGCGGTGGAAAAGCTGTACGACAGGGAAGCGGGCATCGTGAAGCTGCTCGACCCGCCCTTTGCCCCAACGGAAAACGCGGGCTACATCGGCGCGTACCTGCCGGGCGTGCGGGAAAACGGCGGGCAGTACACCCACGCCGTGCCGTGGCTCATCCTGGCCCTGTGCCAGGTCGGCGAAACCGGCCTGGCCTGGGAAATCGCCCGGGCCATCCTGCCGGAAAACCACAGCGGCACAAAGGAAACAGCGCTGGTGTACAGGGCCGAACCCTACGTCCTTTGCGGCGACGTGTACGCGGGCGAAAACCGGGGCCGGGGCGGCTGGAGCTGGTACACCGGCAGCGCCGCCTGGCTGTACTCGGTGATCGTGACGGAGCTTCTCGGCTTTGAAAAGCGCGGGGACAAGGCGCGGCTGCATCCTGTCCGGGAAGAAAAGCTAAGCCCGTTCACGCTCATTTACCGCTTCGGCACCGCGAACTTCCATTTCACCGCCGCGCCGGACTGCCTGTTTCCCACGCTCGACGGCGTGAAATCCGACGACGGATGGGTGACGCTCGTATCTGACGGCAAAACCCACGAAGCGAGATTTCCTCTGCGATAACATAAAAACAGGGCAGCGGAGATTTTCCGCTGCCCTCTGTTTCATTTCCGGTTATTTCATGGCCGCCTTGCTCATGCCGGTCATGATGTACTTTTGCAAAATTAGGAACAGGAACACGATCGGGATGATGGCCATCACGGCCCCGGCCATGATCTCATTGTAGTTGGAAACGAACTGCCCGGCGTAGGTTTCCTTCAGCCTTTGAACGCCCACCGCGATGGTGCGGCTGGCTTCGGACTGGGTGACCATCTTGGGCCAGAAGTAGCTGTTCCAGCCGTTGATGAAGCTGATGATGCTCACGGTAATCAGCGTGGGCTTGCACATGGGACAGAGCACGTGGATGATGGTGCCGAAGCGCCCCAGGCCGTCGATCCGGCCCGCCTCGATGTAGCTGTTGTCCACGGCCATGAAGTTCTGCCGCAGCATGAAGATGAAGTACGCGCTCACCATGTTGGGCAGCACCACGCCCGCCCAGGTGTCGATGGCGTTCAGGCGGGAAATCGTGACATAGATCGGCACGAACGTCACCTGGATGGGCACCATCAGCGCGCCGAGCACCAGCATGAACAAGACGTTCTTGCCCTTGAACTGGCCCTTGGAAAAGCCGTAAGCCGCCATGACGCCGATGGTCATTTCGCCCAGCATCATGATCACGGTCGTGACCAAGGTGTTCACCAGGTACCGCCCGAATGGCGCTTTGTTTAAGACGTTGGGGTAGTTCGACCAGATGAACGTGTCCGGCCACAGGGTGGGCACGGCGCGCATCAGTTCATCCGAGGTTTTGAAGGAGGAAATCAGCATCCAGTAAATCGGGAACAGGGAGATGATGACCACCAGAATCGCCGCCGCGTACTGCGCCGCCACGCGGTAGACCTTGTGGACGATCTGCAAATGCTCGTCCGCCTGCACGATGGGCGAAACGAAGCGCATATACAGCCCGCACACCAGCACCACCGCCGCCGCGATCACCGCGGCCCAGCCGAAGGAGGGATAGCTTTTGGCGATCAGGTTCAGATCCTGCTTGAAATTGTATTCCACAAAATCCGGCAGCAGCCGGGCTTCTTCCAGCGTCGCGGCTCCCGGCGCGTGCCGATGCAGCGCGGCCTGGTAGGAAAGCCTGCCAAAGAGCCAGCAGCCGCCTAAGACCAGGGCGAGGAGGAAGAGCAGCGTCAGCAGATCGAAAAAACCGCTCTGGCGCATCCGGCGCCAATGGCTTTCCAGCCGGGGCTTTTCCTTCATCTGGCGGACGCCGTCCTTCCACAGCCAGGGAATCGGCAGGAGGATCAGCGCCGCGGCGATGGGCAGCAGGAAATACTTTCCGCTCCCCGCCGTTTTCAGGGGAATCAGCAGCAGCGCCAGCAGCAGGAACGCAAACCCCACGAGCACGCTGACCGCGCCGATTTTCTTTTCTTTGTTCAGCTTGGCGAACATACGGGTATGCCTCCTTTCTTCAGGCGTCGTAGTTGACGTTGCGGTTGGAGAAGCGCATCGTGGCGGCGGTGCAGATCAGCAGGATCACGAAGAACACCAGCGACACCGCCGCGCCGCGGGCGGTGTGGAAATCCTTGAAGGTCAGGTTGTAAATCCACTGCACCATCACGTTGGTGGCCGTGCCGGGGCCGCCGCCGGTCATCACGTCCACGGACTGGAACACCTTCATGGAAGCGATGAACGTGGTCACGAACAGGAACAGCGTGGTGGGGGCCAGCAGCGGAATGGTAATGAACCGGAAGCGCTGCACGCCGTCCGCGCCGTCGATGGCCGCGGCTTCATAATAATCCTGGGAAATGCCCTTCATGGCGGACAGGTAAATCATCATCGCGTAGCCCACCACGCGCCACCCGGTCAGGATCAGCACGCCGGTCAGCGCGGTGTCGGCGTCGATGAGCCAATGGGGGCCCTGGATGCCAAAGAGCGACAGGGCGTAGTTCAAAATGCCCTCCATCTGCCCGATGCCCGTGGCGATGCTGCTGTGCAGAATCCACTGGAACACCACGGCGCTGGTGGACACGGCAATGTACTTGGGCATGAACACGATGGCGCGCATGGCGTTGAAGGAGCGGGTCATGCGGTTGAAGAGCAGGGCCAGCAGCATCCCGCCCACCAGCGTGATCACCACTTCCCAGAACATGTAGACCGACGTGATTTTCAGGCTCTCCCAGAAGTAGCGGGTGCCTGCGCCGTCAAACATCCATTTGAAATTGTCCAGCCCGATGAACTCCTGCTTGCCGGTGGTGAGGACGGACATGTTCGTGAAGGAAATGCGGATCAGGTCGATCACCGGATAGTACACAAACAGCAGGAACAGGATCAGCGCCGGTTCCACAAACAGCAGATCCTTCATCCGCTCCGCCCGCTGGATACGCATCATCACGCCGTTGAACATGAGCAGCAGGCCAAACAGCAGGATCATCACCGCGTAATTCATGATCGCGCTCACCGGCGCGATGGGGATGTCCCCCTTCACGGACAGGTAATAGGTGCCGGAGGCGGGGATTTGCAGCGTCAGCGGCTCCAGCGTTTTTTCGGCGCTGAACGCCGGGGCCATGGCGGAGGCGACCTCCTGGCCGTTGATGCTGTTGTACAGCGCCAGGCGGCGCGCGCTGCCGCTCAGCGACGAAAGGGCATAGACTTTCAGCTCGCACGGCCCTTCCACCGTCATTTTCAGGCTGCGGTATTTGCTGCTGCCCGCGCCGGGAAACTTGACGGACTTGTTCGCGGTGACGCCGTTATCCAGCGCGATGGGCTGTTCCTCGTCCAGCACCAGCGTCATGCGTTCCTTGGTGGCGGGAAATTGGAGGGAGCCGCCTTTCAGCGCTTTCTTGGTTTCGCCGCTTTCCAATTCCGACACGTTGAGGACGGAATCATCCGCCCCGGACAGCGAAGCGTAAAACACATGCACGCCGCTTTCCTCGCCGTTCATGTCAAACGCGCCCGTCACGCCCGTGCCCGCGCTGGTCGCCACCTCGCGCGCGATGAACACCTGATCCGTCATGCCGGACAGGGCGGGAATCTGCCAGTCCCCGGCCAGATAGCCAAACAGGCCCACCGCCAGCGCCAGGCAGCCCAGCACGATCAGCACCAGGCCGATCCTGCGCTGCAACGGCGAAATCAGGCGCTTTTCCCGGTTTTTCAGGTCTGTCAGGTTCATTGCCTCTTTCATGTGAGCCACCCTTTCAGATCGGGCTGATTCATTGGAAATGGGGAGAGGAGCGTTTCTCCTCTCCCCATGGAATGGTATGCAATGCTGAAACGGTTATTTCACAGCGTCCAGTTCGGCCTGAATCTCCACGGCCAGCTGATCCAGCGTATCCTTCACGGGAGCGCCTTCGTTGTAGATTGCCGCCAGGGCAGCGCGCCACAGGTTGCCGCAGTTGTTGTAGGCGGGGTTCTGGTTGCGGGGGTTGATCCAGGAAGCCATCTTGATGATGGGGTCCATGGCGGGCTTCTTCGCCAGGTATTCCTGGTATTCCGGCAGATCGACCACGCTGCCGCGGGTGGGCAGATAGCCGGTGTTGTCAGACCAGTAGAGGTTGATTTCCGGGCTGGCCATGAACATCATGAACTGCCAGGCCGCGTTCTTCTGCGCCTGGGAAGCCTTGGCGGGGATGAAGATCGCCGCGCCGCCTACTTCGCTCTTGAAGCTTTCACCGTCGCTGCCGCCGGGGAGCCAGGCCATGCCCACTTCAAAGCGGGCCGCTTCGTCTTCCAGCGCGTTCACGCGGTTGACGTAGGTGGTGTACAGGGAAGAGGTATGGAACACGCTGAACGCGCCGCCCGCGATAAACAGGTCGCGCATGTTGGAGGATGCGCCGGTGCCGTAGGCATAGTAGGCGTAGCCCTTGTCGATCCATTCCTTGATCTTGGTGTTCAGTTCGATGCTCTTTTCGCTGTTCACGTCGGTGGTGCCCTCGTCGGTCACGATCTGCACGCCGTTGTTCTTGAACAGCATTTCATGATACCAGTAGTCCCAGCCGCCGAACACGGTGCCGTAGCGCTTGGTGGTGCCGTCCTCGTTGAAGAGGGTGGCCTTTTCCAGGAAGGCTTCCATCTCGTCGATGGTCTTGGGCATTTCGATGCCCTCGGCTTCCGCGGCGGTCTTGTTGTAATACAGGCACTGGGTGGAAATCAGGTAGGGCAGGCAGATCTGCTCGTCGTCATAGCTGGTGGAAGCCAGCAGGCCCTCGCCGAAGTCCTCCACGTCGTAGTCGAAAGCGTCGATGTAGGGATCCAGCACCTCGCACAGCCCGGCCGCGCCGTAGGCGGCGGGGTAGGAAGTGTTGCAGCACACGAGGGCGGGCACGGCGCCGGCGGCGTCCGCGGCGCGGAAGGCGGTGTCAATGTCCGCGTAAGCGCCCTTGTAGACGGGAACCACGGTGATGCCCATGCCGTTTTCGGCGTTGAACTTGTCCACCATGTAGGCGATCTGCTCGTCAAACTGGCTCTCGTGCGCGTGCCACCACTCAATGGTGATGGGCTCGGTCACGTCGTACTCCGTGGCGGCCAGCGCGGGCACCGCGGTCAGCAGCAGCGCGCAGGCAAGGATCAGCGCAAGCGTCTTTTTCATGGTACAGTCTCCTTTGCGATTATTCTTGCAAGCAAATAGATTGAGAACGTATCCTATTATACTTGCTGATTCGTCTGTTATTATACCAGATATAACAATTGAAGTCAATACATTGTTTGTAAATGGGACTTACCTCATCCGTCAGCGCAAGCGCTGCCACCTTCCCCTCAAGGCAATGTCGTCAACTTAAGGCGAAACAATATCAATTAAGAGACTTTAATGTCATCCTGAGCGGAGTGGAGCGAGAGCGGAACGGAGTCGAAGGACCTAAGAGAAGCATATTCAGCCAAGCAACTTTATGCCCCGATTTCAGGTCCAGGTCCCAGGTCCCTCGACTCCGTTCCGCTGGCGCTCCACTCCGCTCGGGATGACAATGTAGGGTGTTGATTAAAATGTTTTGAGTCGATTGCTTTGCTATTTTCTCTTAAGTTGATAACATTGCCCTCAAGGGGAAGGTGGCACGCGAAGCGTGACGGATGAGGCGACGGTTTTTTCATTCATGGCTTTAAAAAAAGTTCCAGGCGGATATTTGCTTTCGCAATCCGCTTGGAACTTGGAACTTAGAACTTAGAACATCAACCTCAGATGCCCAGCAAATCGCTGAACGCGCGGAGCGCGCCGTCGGTGTCGTGGGCCAGGACGCGCTTGGCCAGCACCTTGCCCAGCTGCACGCCCTCCTGGTCGAAGCTGTTCAGGTTCCAGGCAAAGCCCTGGAACATCACCTTGTTTTCAAAGTGGGCCAGCAGCGCGCCGAGGGCTTCGGGGGTGAGCTGTTCACCGATGATGATGGAGGAGGGCCGTCCGCCCGCGAAGCTCTTGTTGGGGTTTTCATCCTGCTTGCCGCAGGCGAAAGCCATAATCTGCGCGGCCACGTTGGCGCACAGCTTTTGCTGGCTGGTGCTGCCCTGAATGTCCACGTCCATGCCCGCCTGGTTCCTGCGGAAGCCCACGAACTGGAGCGGCACGATGTCGGTGCCCTGGTGCAAAAGCTGATAGAAGGAGTGCTGGCCGTTGGTGCCGGGCTCGCCGAAGATGACGGGGCCGGTGACGTAGCTGACGGGCTCGCCGAAGCGGTTCACGGACTTTCCGTTGCTCTCCATGTCCAGCTGCTGCAAATGCGCCGGGAAGCGGGAAAGCGCCTGGGAGTAGGGCAGCACGGCGGTGGCGGGATAGCCCTGCACGTTGCGCTCGTACACGCCGATCAGCGCGTCCAGCATGGCGGGGTTTTTCAGCAAATCGGGGTTGGTGGCCAGCTTGTCCTCTTCCGCCGCGCCGTTTAAGAAGCGGGCGAAAACGTCCGGGCCAAAGGCCAGGGACAGCACCGCGCCGCCCACGCAGGAGGTGGAGGAGTAGCGCCCGCCGATGTAGTCGTCCATGAAGAACGCTGCGAGATAATCGCTGCTCTTGGCCAGGGGCGAGGTTTCGCTGGTGACGGCCACCATGTGCTTGGCGGGGTCGAGGCCCGCGTTTTTCAGCGCGTCCTTCACGAAGGATTCATTGGTCAGGGTTTCCAGCGTGGTGCCGGATTTGCTCACCAGCACGAACAGGGAGTGGGCCACGTCGATATCCTTTAATACGCTGGCCGCGTCGTCGGGGTCTACGTTGCTGATGAACCGGGCCTGCATCTTGAAGCAGCCGTTCTGCTTGGCCCAGTTTTCCAGGGCCAGATACATGGCGCGGGGGCCCAGGTCGCTGCCGCCGATGCCGATTTGCACGACCGTCGTAAACTTTTCGCCCGCGGCGTTGGTGATTTCGCCCGCGGCGTTGGTGATTTCGCCCGCGTGGACTTTGTTGGCAAAGTCGGCGGCTTTCTTCTGCTCGCCCACATAGAACTCGCGCTTATTGACGCCGTCGGCCATCACGTTCTCACCCAATTGGCCGCGGGTCAGCTGGTGCAGCACCAGGCGCTTTTCGCCGGTGTTGATCACTTCGCCGTTGTACAGCGCGGCGTATTTTTCGGTGAGCTGCATTTCCTCGGCCAGTTCCTTCAAAGCGGCCAGCACGTCCGCGTCCACCTGCTTGGCGGCGTAATGATAGGTCAGCCCGCCCGCCATGGGCACGCTGTATTCCTTCACGCGCTTTTCGCCGTTTTCGCCGCTCATGGCTTCCTGCAAATTCACGCGGCCTTTCAGCCCTTGCAGTTTTTTATAGGCGGCGGTGGTATCAAGATTTTTCCAGGCAATCATGGCAATCTTCCTCTCTTCAATAATCAACGATGAAACAGCTTCGCTTTTCATTATACATGAATTTGCCCGCCTTGCAAGAGCAAAATGGCAAAATTCACGCGATAAATGCGTGCTGGGCCTTGAAACATGGCATGTCAAATGATATAATGGATATTGTCTTTCCTGGTCGAATTTTGGATAAAAAATCATGTCAGCCGATAAAGGAGCAATGCTTTCCATGAACCGTGTGCTTGTGACCGGCGGGGCCGGATTCCTGGGCAGCCATTTATGCGCGGAACTGATGAAAAATCCGGAAAACCATGTGACCGCGCTGGATAACCTGTCCACCGGGAAGAAGGAAAACCTGGCGCCGCTGCTGGGTTCAAGCCGGTTCCGGTTCATAGAGGGCGACGTGCGCAGGCCCTTTGACGTGCCGGCCGATCAAATCTATCACGCCGCCGCGCCCGCCAGCCCCAAAGCGTATCAGCTTTCGCCCACCGCCACCATGCAGACCTGCGTCATGGGCATGGTCAACGCGCTGGAATTGGCGAAGAAATACAACGCGAAAATCGTTCAGTTTTCCACCAGCGAGGTTTATGGCAATCCGCTCGTTCATCCGCAGAAAGAAGAATACTTCGGCAACGTGAACCCCATCGGCATCCGTTCCTGCTACGATGAAGGAAAGCGGTGCGCCGAATCGCTGTGCTTTGATTACCATCGGGAATTTGGCGTGCGCGTGAAAATCGTGCGCATCTTCAACACCTACGGCCCGCGCATGGACGTTGCTGACGGGCGGGTGGTATCCAATTTTATCGTGCAGGCCCTGCGGGGCGAGCCCATCACCATCCACGGCGACGGCAGCCAGACGCGGAGCTTTTGCTATGTGGACGATATGGCGCAGGGCCTTTTACGGATGATGAATGGAACGGACGAGGATTTCCACGGCCCGGTGAACCTCGGCAATCCCGAGGAGATTCAGGTGAAAGCGCTGGCGCGGAAAATACTGGAAATGACGGATTCTTCCTCCCGGATGGTTTACCTGCCGCTGCCCGGCGACGACCCCGTTCAGCGCAGGCCGGATATTTCCCTTGCCATGGAGAAGCTGGGTTGGAAGCCTGAAATCTCATTGGACGCGGGCTTGGAGAAAACCATTGCATATTTCCGCGGGATGATGAAGCCGTGACCACCGCGAAGCCAAATCAAAGCCTGGTTTACCGCTTTGTCAAACGGGCGGCGGATATCCTGTTCAGTCTGTTGGGATTGACCGTTCTGTCGCCTGTGTTTGGCGTGATTGCCGTGGCGGTTTGGGCGGAAGGGGAAGGCGGCGTGATTTTCCGGCAGGAGCGGGCGGGATGGAGGAACAGGCCGTTCACCATGAACAAATTCCGCACGATGGTGAAAAACGCCGCCCAGATGCGGGCGTGGATGGAACAGTACAACGAACTGGACGGCCCGGCGTTCAAGATGAAAAACGACCCAAGAATCACGAAGGTGGGCAGGTTCCTGCGCAGAACCAGCCTGGATGAACTGCCGCAGTTATATAACGTGCTCAAGGGCGATATGTCGCTGGTCGGGCCGAGGCCGCTGCCGACCTATGAATCGGAAAAGTGCACGCCCGAGCAGCTTCAAAGGCTGCTGGTAAAGCCGGGGCTGACCTGTTACTGGCAGGTGTGCGGACGGAATGACGTATCCTTTGACGAATGGATGAAGATGGATATACGGTATATCAACGAACAAAGCATTCGCACAGATACAAAAATCCTGCTGCAAACGGTAAAGGCGGTATTGTCGGGAAGGGGCGCGTACTGAATGGCAAGGAAGAAAATCCTGATCGCGGCCTCCTCCGGCGGGCACCTGGAAGAAGCGCTGGCGCTGCGGAAGCTGAAAGAATATTACGACACTGTGCTGATCACCGAAAAGACGGAGTACAAGGTGAACTGCTGGCAGGATACGGTCTATCTCCTGCCGCAGGTGAACCGGAAGGAACTGAAAAGCCTGATGCTGTATGTGGGCTGCTTTTTCAAAACGCTGTATATTCTGTTGAAGGAAAAGCCCGACGTGGTTTTATCCACAGGCGCGATGGTCGCCTATCCCGCGCTGCTGCTGGGCAAATGGATGGGGAAGAAAATCATCTTCATCGAGTGCATGTTCAACGTGGACGCGCCGACGCTGACAGGGAAGTTAGCGTACCGCTTCGCGGATTTGTTCATCGTCCAGTGGGAGGAAATGCTGAAGGTGTATCCCAATGCCGTGCTGGGAGGTCGGGTCTTTTGATTTTTGTGATCGTGGGTTCCCAGAAATTTCCCTTTGACCGGCTGATCCGGGAAATGGACAGGCTGAAAGAAGCGGGCGTGATTCAGGACGAAGTGGTGGCGCAGATCGGCACGTCCGCCTATGAGCCCAAGCATTTGAAATGGACGCGGTTCATGGACAAGAGCGACTTTGACGCGGCGATCGCTTCCTGTGATCTGCTGGTCACCCACGCGGGCGAGGGCTCCATTATGACGGGTTTGCTGAAAGGAAAGAAGGTCATCGCTGTCCCACGGTACGCCAGGTTCGGCGAACACGTGAGCGACCACCAACTGGAAATCGCCCGGGCGCTGGCAAAGCAGCGCTGCATCGTGAATGTGGAGGACATCGGGCAATTGGAAAACGCCATCCTGACCATTGGCCGGGCCGGGGCCATCCTGACCATTGGCCGGGCCGGGCTTGTTCCTTACCAATCCGGCAACGACAGCGTCATCCGCCTGCTGCGGGATTTCATCGGGGACTGAGCATGGACGTGAACGTTTTCTGGTACTGCGAGAAATGGCAGCCCGGCGGGATTCAGCGGGTGCAGGTGAATCTGCTCCCTTCTTTTGATGCGCGGTCGTTCCACTTTGACCTGGCGTTCAGCGAGGACGATACCGCGCTCTTTGATGAAAAAATCGCGGCGGCGGGCGCGCGGAAGCTGGTCACGCTGAAACGCCGATATGCCAGCCCCGGCCAAAGAACCCTTGCCAATTTCTTTGCGCTGGGCCGGATTCTGCGGGACGGGCATTACGACGCGGTTCACTTCAACGCCTGCCAGGGCGTGGAACTCATGTACCTGTTCTGGGCGTGGCGGTATCGCGTTCCTATCCGCGTCGTCCATGCCCGGAACAGGAACAACGGCATCGGCGCGGGCGGGAAAACGAGAATCATCAAAATCCTGGCCCATACAATCTGCAAGCATTTGTTCGGGCGGCTCGCCACCGTCCGGCTGGCGAATTCGGATTTATCCGCCCGGTGGCTGTTTCCCTCTTCGGATATTCGCAAAGGACGGGTACGCGTCCTCAAAAACGGCATTGACGCAAAGGCGTTCGCCTTTGATCCGGCAGGAAGAGAACAGACGAGACAGGCGCTGAACCTGAAAGACGCTTTTGTGGTCGGCCACGTGGGGCGTTTCAGCTATCAGAAGAACCACGAATTTTTGCTCCGTGTGTTCGCCCAAATCGCGCGGCGGGAGCCGAAGGCCCGGCTGCTGCTCATTGGCGAAGGGCAAGGAGAGGCGGCGGTTCGGGAACAGGCGAAATCGCTGGGCATCCTGGACAAAGTCACCTTTTACGGCGCGACGGAAAATGTTCCGCCGCTGCTCTGGGCCATGGACGCTTTTGCTTTTCCCTCCCGGTTCGAGGGCTGCGGGAACGCGCTGCTGGAGGCCCAGGCGGCGGGGTTGCCGTGCTTCGCGTCGAAGGGCACGATTCCGGACGCGGTTGCTGTGACACCGCTGCTGCATTGGATATCCCTGTCCGAAGCGCCGGAGAAATGGGCTGAAACGGTTCTCGCGCAAAAGCGCGAAGTCCCCCGCCGGGCGCGCGATGCTGAAATCATCCAGGCGGGCTACGATGTATCGGCCATGGCGGACAGCCTGAAAGAAATCTACCTTGGTAAGGAATAACCCCATGAACATATTATTTGTCGCCCACAGCGGAGAGATCAGCGGCGGGGCGAACCGATCGCTGCTGGCTTTGATGGCGGGCCTGCGAGAGCGGTACGGCGTTCAGCCCTCTGTGCTGATTCCGGGGAAAAACACGCCGCTGGAACAGCGCTGCAAAGTCCTCGGGATTCCTGTATACGTGGGGAATTATCACACCTGCTGTACTGTGTTTCATCATATGCCGAAGGATATCCTCCGCGCCGCCAAGCTGCTCCTTGCCCCGACGCTGGACAGGCGCGAAGCCCGGCGGCTAAACAAAACCCTGCCTGCCGATTTTGATCTCTATTACACCAACGAGCGGATGGCCTGCGTCGGCGCGTATCTGGCGCGTTTCAGGAAAAAGCCCCACGTCTGGCACGCGCGCAGCTTCGGCAGGGAGAACCGCACCTGGTTTCCACCCTTCTGGTATGCCCGCATGAACCGGTACGCGGACAGGATCATCCTCGTATCCGAAGCCCTGTATCGGGACTTTGCCCGGTATATCCCGCGTGAAAAACTGCGGGCGGTGCATAACGGACTGGAACCGGAGCGGTATGAACAATCGGAACACCGCCCGCACGAAGGGTTCCGCCTCCTGCTTGTGGGCAGGCTGACGCCCGCTAAGGGCCAGGAGGACGCGGTTCGGGCGCTGCATCTGCTGGTGAACCAATACGGCGTGGACGCTTATCTCTCCTTTGCGGGAAGCGTTCCGTCTTATGAAAGCCAGCGCTATGATGAAAAGCTGAAAAAGCTGGCGGAGCGGTTCCATTTGGAAAACCGCGTCAGCTTCCTGGGAGAAACAGATGCTCTGAACGCCGTTCGGGGAGAAACGGATGCGGAACTCGTTTGTTCCTGGCAAGAACCTTTTGGACGCGCGGCGGTGGAAGCCATGATGGCTGAGCTTCCGGTTGTGGGTTCCCATGCGGGAGGAACAGCCGAAATCATTTTGGATGGAACGACCGGCCTGCTCTATCCGCCCCGGGACGCCGCCGCTCTGGCGGAGCGGCTCCATTGGCTGTGGGAGCATCCGGGGGAAGCCGCGCAGATGGGCCGGGCAGGAAAGGAACGGGCGCTCACATGCTTTTCGGCGGACACCATGCTGGCCCGCGTGATGGAGGTTCTCCATGAGCTCTGTTAAGCTGGAAAGGGATTTTCGCCTGCGTTCCTCCGACGGGCTGTATCTTCTCTCCTATCTGCTGTGCATGGCCGACGCCATCCTCATCAGCTACACGACGCTGAACAGCGCCGATGCCGCGCGGCTGGTCAGCCTGTTCCTGCGCGCTTCCTCGCTGGCCGTGATGGTTTTCAAAATGGTGTGGGATCGAAAGCGCGGCAGGGCCGAATTGCTGTTTACCTGCGCCGCGTGCCTGCTGACAGCGATTGCGATGCTGCGCTCGGGCTACAATCATCTGTTTTACCTGCTGGTGGTGTGGCTGGGCGTCTGGAATGTGGACGCGCGCAAAGCGCTGTGGATTGACTTTACGGCGAAGCTGTCGCTGACCATGTTCATTATCTCCGCTTCGGTGATCGGCGCGATTGAAAATTATATCACCTACCGGATGGGCTCTCCGCAGCTGCGCTACTCCCTGGGCTTCAATCATCCGAACACGCTGGCGAGCCTGGCCATGTCGCTCATCCTGGAGGAAGCGTGGCTGACGCGCCGGAGGCCAGGCGTTCCGTATACGCTCGCCGTCGCGGCCCTCGCCGTTCCGCTGTATTTGGTGACGCGGAACCGGACGGCGATTGCCCTGATGATCGCGTTTCCCCTTTTGCTGCCATGGGCTTTCCGGAAGCGGCCCGTGGGAAAGGCGGCCCGGCTCTTCTGGACGCTGTTCCCGCTGCTGGTGATCGGGTTTTCCATTGCCGTCATGCTGCTGTGCCGACAAGTGCCCCTGTTCCAGAGTTTTGACCTGTTGATGAGCAACCGTTTCTGGAATTCCCTGAAGGTCTACCGGCTTTACGGCGTTTCCCTGCTGGGCCAGAAGGTCAGCCTGCTGTCCGTGCGGTCGGCCCGGGAACTGCATGAAAGCCCGATTTTGCTGGACGTGGCGTATCTGCGCACCCTGATCCAGGCCGGGCTGGTCGTCCTGCTTTTCCATGCAGCGCTGTATATGGCGGCGTTCAGGAAAGCGTGCGTGAGGCGGGACCGGTATTCTGTATTGGTCTATGCGCTGTTCGTTCTGTATGGGCTGTTTGAATCCGGGTTCAACAACGCGTTCCTGAACTTCACCCTGCTTCTCGCGCTGCGGAGCTGGTACGGGCAAAAATGGCTGAAATCTGCCTGAACGGACCGTTCCCCGGAACAGGGCAATCGCTTATTGCAATTAAGTTACAAAACTGTTTCAAAAATGAATGATTTACAGGATGCGGGCGGATGATATCCGCCCCTACAATTGCATGGTTGTTAATTCCAGGTCTCACATTGTTTCGTAAGCGATTGCCCTGTCCCCGGAAGGGAAAGTATTGAAATTGCAGGCCGTTTGCGGTATGATAGGGAAGAGCGGAAAGGTCAAGCGCTCATGGAGGAAACCGATGAGAAAAAAATGTGTTCTGGCCCTGCTGGCGGCAGCCGTCATGCTGTGCGGCATGTATATGCCCGCGGGCGCATCAGCGGAAGATATATACTTTTTTGCAGAAGACGACACCCTCTACTGGGAGGATGCTCCTGATCCATGGCAGGACGGCCAGCTTGACGCGGAAACGAATGCCTACGGCGGACGGGCCGCGCCCACGCAGACGCCGAACGCCCGCGCCTTGCCGGAGAAAAATGCTTCTTCCGCAAAAACCTCTGACTTTGTGATCAATGGGGACGCGCTTGTCAAATATCAGGGGAGGTCGTCCTCTGTGGCCGTTCCGGAGGGCGTGCGGGTGATTTGCAGCGGCGCTTTCGCCGGAAACAGCGCGCTCATTTCCGTTTCCCTGCCCGACTCGGTGGCGGAGATTCAAGACGGCGCTTTTGAAAACTGCGTCAATCTTCAAACGATCCGAACCGGCGGGAACAGCCGATTGACCACGGTCGGCCAGAACGCCTTCAAAGGCTGCCCGAAGCTGAGCGGCAGGTTCGGGCAGCAGGCGAAGAACAATTCCGTCCAGACGGCCGAACGCAGAACGGCCATCCCGTCCAGCACAGCAAGGCCCGTCAGCGGCGCGCCAAACGCGCAAAGACAGCCTGGACAAACGAGCGGAACCGCCTATGGCAGAGCAAATGACAGCGCAGTAAAAAACACGGGAAGCGGATTTGGCGCGGCCAGGCCCACCGCTCAGCCGACGTCGGGGAGGACTTCCCCGGCACCGCAGGCCCCGGTTCAGAATCAGGCCGTTTCCTCATCCGGTTCCCTGAAAATTACCCGGCAGCCCGCCAGCGTTCATGCGCAAATCGGGGATGCCGTGTCTTTCATTGTGGTGGCCGAAGGCGGCGGTTCCATCCAATATCAATGGATGCAGCAAAGCGCCAGCGGCGGCGAGTGGTCGAAAATCGAGAACAGCAGCGCCGCGTTCCAGAACGCTTCGACCAATGTGCTCAGCTTCACGGTGACGAGCGCGCGCGCGAACCGGCGGTTCAAGTGCGTTATCACGGACGGGGTCCATACAATCGAATCGAAAACGGTTTCCGTTCTTCTCGGCCAGCAGGTCGATTTGAACGGCTTCGGTCCCTCCGCGCGCTATGAAGCCACCTCAAGGCCGACCTCCGTCCCATCCTGGGGGAAGCCCGGCCGGGCCAATGGAGCGGCAGTCCGGCCCGAACCCACCGCCGGGGAAACGCTTTCGCCTGAATACTTCGGCATGAAAAGCCCGTCCTCTTCCGCCGCGGAGAGCTCCCTTTCCGCGCCTGCTGTATCAGCCTGGCAGGTCAGCGGCGGCTCGGCGAAAGTGATATGGACTTCAGTGAAGCGGGCCGCTGGCTACGAGCTCTACCGTTCCGTGAACGGCGGGGAGTTTATCCTGCTCGCCAGCCTGGGGGAGACCTCTTATCTTGACACCGGCCTGGATTTCGCCGTGAATACGTACCGCTATTCCGTGCGGGCGAGGCTTTCATCCGCGGGAACGTCCGGACGCGGCCTGAGCGCATCCTCGAACGTGGCGGAAGCGCTGGCGCTTTCCGAGCCGTCGGCGGTTTTCGCGTGGCGGGAAAGCGAAGACACCGCCAAGATCACCTGGAGCCCGGTGGACAACGCGTCGAGCTATGAGCTGTACCGCTGGGTGAACGGCGAAAATGAAACGCTGGTTCAGCAGACGAAGGAGCTTTCATATCTGGACACCGGCCTGGACTTTTCGCGGAACCAATACACCTATCGGGCTGTGGCCGTCCTGTCGGTTCCGGAAGCCGACGTGTATATCAAGAGCGGTTTTTCGGCGCCCGCGCACATCGAAGCGGAGGACACAAGCCCGAAGGAGACGGAATTGGACGGCGTGGTGTATACCGCGACGCCGGACGGAGCGGTCGTGACCGCCTACCGGGGGAAAGCGGAAAGCCTGACCATTCCGTCCGTGATTGACATTCAGAACAAAAGCTACACCGTGATTGGTATTGGCCCCGCCGTATTCAAGGATAACAAAACCCTGAAAAAGATCACGCTGCCGGATACCATCCAGGCCATCGAAACGGCCGCGTTCGCTTATTGCGGCGCTATGATTGATCAATAATCTCCCCGCAAAAAATGACCCGCCGGGTGTGTTCGGCGGGTCATTGCCATTACATGGGCAGGGGTTCGGGGCGGAAAAGACGAGACGGCCGCGGCAGATGGCTGTCCTGCGCTTCCTGCTCCGTCTGTTCCTCCGGCATCAGCACCGCTAAAATTTCGGACAGCTTGCCGGAGGCTTCTGTGTTTTCCGCGGTGAGCGTTTCTCGTTCCGCTTTCACGGTGTCCATTTCCTGCTGAACCTCGCTTAAAGCGGCGGCGAGCGCCTGTTTTTCCAGGGTCAGCGCCGTGTTGTCGGCGGACAGCTCGGCGGAAGCGGACTGCCAATCCGCCTTTTCCCGGTCATACCGGGTTTTCAGCGCTTCGTATTTCTGCTGGCTCTTTTGCGCTTCCTCCCGCAGGGCGTTTCTTCCGCCCGCCATGGATACAAGCGCGATCAGGCTCGCGGCCAGACCCAGCCACAAAAGCACCGTAAAAAACTTCTTCAAAGAATCTCCCTCCTTGTCGCGTTTCTACGGTATAAATTGGCCCGTTTGCCCGCAAAATATACCTGAAAAAACACCGGAAAGGAACAAGAAATCCATGGAAAAAAGAAACGCTCCGCCTGCCGCCCTCTATCGCAAGGGCCTGATGGAAAGCCTGCTGCGCCGCCGCGACCCGGGCGGGGACGCGCTCTTTGACCCGGAGGACGAAGCGCCGGAAACGGAAGGGGAGAATGAATCCTTCACCTCAGCGCGTCCATGACCCACGCGAACGCCTTCGCGGTACGGAGCCCCGCGTCCTGGAAGTGATTGCCCCCGTTCCATTGAAGCGCGGCTTTCACGTCCGGGATGCTTTCATAATGGGCGTATAAGGCGCGGATGCTGTCGCCCACCTGGCGCATGACGGGATTCCTGGTCCGCTCCTCCCGGTCGCCCAGGCTGAGATAAACCGCCTTTGTTTGGATGGGACGCTGCCTGGCATAGCCCAGAAAACCGGGGAACCACACCGACGGCGACGCGGCGGCGATGCCATGGAAGAGACTGGATTCATGGCCGCACCACAGGGAAAACAAACCGGCCAGGGAGTAGCCGCCCAAAATCATTTTTGTATGCTCGGAAAGGCCGTATTCCTGCCGGGCGTTCGGAATGATTTCTTCCCGGATCAGACGCAGCATGTCCCGCGCGCCGTCGCCAAAGCCCTCCTTCCCGAATACCGGCGGGGCGGGCCAGGGCGACAAATCCCGGTTCCAGTCGGCCGCTTTCACGGGCAGGAGCAGAAAAGCCCCTCCCGCCTTTTCCTGAAGAAAGGAAACCTCCTGCTCCATCTCCGCCAGGTCATGTTCGTCCACCGGCTGGATGAGAACATATTCCGCGTTGCCGCTGCCAAATGCTGTCATATTCGTTCCCCCTCGCTGTCAACCGGAAGCATATCATTGCCTGCTTTCATTGTCAAGATGATAAAATTCTTTACAAAATTGTTACAAAATTGGGACTATACAAAACAGGAGGGTTTCCTGTATAATACAAGCAGCGCGAAACGGAAATATTTCCGCGCTGTTTTTAACAGGGAATACAAAGAAAAGAGGTAAATTCCAATGAAAAAAGCAATGGCTTTCCTGCTGGCCGCGGCGCTCCTGCTTGCCTGTGTGCCGGCAATGGCGCTGGAAACGAAATACCAGTCTCCTGTGCTGGGCTCGGAAGTCATGATGCCGGATACCCTGGAGGTGCTGGCCGAATTCCGTTCCACCGACGGAATGAGCGATTACATCTACTTCACAATTCCCGGAACGGATAAGCAGGTGATCAGCACCCTGACCTATGTTCCGGAATTTGAGGGAATGCAGACCAAGGATGTGCCCAAAGAGGAAGTCGAAGCCTGGAAGGATTTTTTCACGGAAAACTATCCCAAGCACAGCAAGAGCGTCATGCTTCGGCCAAATTACAACAGCTCCCAGCGGATTTACCGCTACTACGGCCTGAACGCGGAGGGCAAATGGATTCTCAGCTACACCGGCGTGCTGGACGGTCTCTATGTGTCCACTTGCTGCGAGGCGGACAAGTTTGGCTATCAGCGGAACGAAATGCAGGCCATTTTTGAAGCCTTTAACGTCAGCTTCCAGCTGTTCGCCAAGAGCAGGGGCGTTGACTTTGTGCGGTACAGCGCGGACGATTTTGAAGTGGAAATCTTCAATCTTCTCTATGACGCTTCTCCCGACAGCATTTTCAACAGCTATTGATCCTTCCGCATACTGTTGCCCGCGCTTCGTCTCCCTCGGTTTTTCCTGTCGCTGCGCTCCCGGGCGGAAAAACTGCAATGAGATGCTTCCATTAAGAAGGGCTGCAACACAGCAGATTGCTTTAGAGAAGACCGGCGATGTACGCGCCACGCGGTGCCTGCATCGCCGGTCTTTGTGAACCTTTCAAATTTTCCTGCTCGATATCTTCTCCACGGTCACGCCGATGATCCTTCCTGCATTCTGGCGGGTACAGAAGGAGCGCGTTCTGTTCCTGGAATAAGCGCATCGGGTTCCTGCCGTATGCTGGACGATGGTGCTTGTGAAAAACTGTTTACAGATCATCCAAATCGGGTAATTCAGGGGTTTCATCCTCTTCAAAGGATTCCTTGCCCAAATCAGAAATTTTTGTTTTTCCGGCTTCCCCGTACTGGTATAGCTGATCGAAAAATTCAATGGCGGCGCGGATTTTCGTGCGAAGGAGATAACCGCCGGATTCGGTGGCGGCCCAGATTTTTTCCGGGGAGACGGCGGGATGCCAGTCGTAGGCGCGGCCATGAAAATCCTGGATGCTCAGGAGCACCTGCGTGATTTCCTCTTTCGTCAGGGGAGCCAACTCCGGCGCGCCGAGGATCGCGTTCAGGGTGGCGCTGGCGGCTTTCAGGCTGGCGGAATCATCGGCAAACACAGTGGCGATGTTTTCGGCTTCGTGTTTCTTTTCGATCACATCCTCCGTGTAGGAAGCGCTGAACGCGAACAGGCTGAATACGTTTTCCAATCGGGAACTGGGCTGTAAAAACGCCTGCATTTCCCGATAGCCCTTCGCCCGGGCTTTCTTGCCAAGGCGGCCCATCAGCTCCGCTTCATCAAACAGCAGCACCCAGCCGCCGCATCCAAGCTGCCGGAGCAGATGGCTCATGAAATAGAAGTAGTCCATGGCATGCCTGGTTTTGCTGAAATTCTGATTGAATTTGGCTGGGGCGCCGACGATGCGGCGATAGCTTTTTTTGATGACCGCGCCGGAAACAAAATCGCCCTCCAGGTCGTTCAGGAAAGCGGAACGCTCTTCCTCCTCCTGGGTGCCTAAAAACGCTTTCAGCAAAAAGTACAGCTTATCCGTATCCAGTTCCTTGGCGGCGTAAGCCATCAATTCATTCGCCACGCTGCTGCCCTGGGTCATTTCTTCCAGTTTGGAGCGGAAGCCGGGCTGCTGCGCGCCGGGAAGATACGTATTGGCGATCAGCTTCTGATACAGCAGCCAGGGTTTATCCATGGGCGTTTCTTTGCCAAGAGAAACATAGGAAACCGCCATGTTTTCGGAAAACGCCATGTTGAATACGGTGTTGAGCAGATGCGTTTTCCCCTCGCCGTACCGCCCGGTAAAGATCATGCCGCCGGACCGGCCTGTTTCCTTAACATCCTCCATGCGGGAGAGAATCTTTTTCATCATCCCGGGCCGGGCTTCGGAGAAGTATTCCCCCACAGCGCGGGAAGGAACGCCGGAGCGCAGGGCTTCGATCACATGCCTGGCGTTGAAATCAAACATCGCTTCCGCCTCCTTCCACCAAAGCGCGGTTCATGAGATAAGGCAGCCCCAGCCCGCCGAATTCCGCCCGGCCGATGATTTCTTGTGCCTGTTCATGGCTGAGGGGCGTCAGTTCCTTCTCCGCCTCCACCAGCGCCCAGGCCAGCTTTCGGGACATTTCACACAGCGCATCCGCGCTGTACATTTCATCGGCGTAACGATCCAGGTCGATGATGTCCGCGAAACGGTTGAACCGGGTGGAAACGACCTCGTTCTGAATCCGCATCCACAGCGCCTGATAGGATTTCATGCCGTAGCTGTCGTCGTCCATCAGTTCCCGACGGAAGCAGAGGAAGAACATGACGTTTCTCATGCTGTCGATATCGTCGATCAACTGGCGGATGCTTTCATAGGTGTCCTCCCGGCGCAGCTTGGTATATCGAATCGTGTCATCCGAAGCGCGGTTCAGCAGCGTTTCCATGTCGTCAATCACGATCAGCAGGCCCTGAAACCCTGCCAGACGCACGATTTCGCACAGAGAGCGCAGCAAATGCCGGGCGTTATACTTGGTGATTCCGGCGGGCGATAAGCCCAAAGCCCGCATCTGGGCCAGCTTCACGGATTTGTCCCCATGCAGATAACCCAGTATCAGTTCCCGGTTGGCGTTTTCCAGCAGCGGATGGCCCAGCAGGCCGCCCGTCAGCAGTTGGCAGCACCCAGCGAACGTGTTGTCCAGGCGGGGATTTCGCGTAAAGTATTGGCGCAATGCGGCACGAATCTCTCCCTTGGAAAGCGGATCGCCTTCGCCCCGTTCCGCCAGGTAATCCATCAGATTCTTTCCCGGCTGGATCGCGTTCGGGTCATAGCCCAGTTCCCGGATGATTTGCCGGGCACACCCGGAAAGCACGCGCTCAATGCCGCACTGGCGAAGAATCTCCAGATAGATTTCCCGGAAATCGTGGAGCCACACCTTTTTTGCTGAAAAGGACACGGTCAGAAAGCCCGCCGTTTCCGCTTCTTTCAGCATGACCTGGGCGAAGTGGGTTTTCCCGCACCCCGGACGGCCCGCGACAAATTTGATTTTACTGCCGCCCGCCGGGATATAGCTTTGCAGATATTGCTCCTTTAGAAAACCCGTCAGAGAATCCAGACCCACCGTGATTTCATCCAGCAGTTCGCTCTGCCCCGGAGCCGACCCTTGCAGCAGGCGCGAAAGACCCGCCGCCCTGCTTTCCGTTTGCATTGACATGACGCCGCCCTCCCGAAAGCGTTACTCGTTTCCGCCGTTCAATGGGCGAAGCGTGCTGATAAAGGATTCCACCCCGGCGCGGCTCAGCACCCGGATGCCGCTTGCCCCGTCCCGGCTGGTGCCAAAAGCGTACCGCGTGCCGTTTTTCGTCACCCACGCGTCGGGGCCTTCCTCGTACAGCCGGGCCAAATCGAAAGCGAACGCCTGCATATCGTATTCCTTCCGGGCGCGGGCCATGGGCACCATGCTCTTATAGATTTTGTTCAACGCCTGGGTGCTGCCAATCCTTGCGCCGGAACGCAGGCAGGTGACTTCATAGGCATCTGAAAGCTCATTCATAAACGCCGCTGCTTTGAAGGGGGCCGCGTACAGCTTGGCCTGGCCCGCTCGAATCAAATCCGCCACGTAAGCCGGACGGCAGCTGGGGGCCTTTTTCCGGTCGATATACACTTCCCCCGCGTGTTCCTCGTCGCTGAGCACCCGCACCTTGTAGGGGAACATTTCATACACGCCTTTTTCGCCCTTTACGTCAATGCCCTTGTCCGCGCAGGCGTCCAGCAATTGGTGGGTAAAATCGCCGTCGACAAAATAGGCTTTCGTATCAAACCCGTTTACTTCCTCATCCATGGCCGCGGCGCGGGCTTTCAACTGCTCCACCGCGTCGGCCAGGGCGGAAAGGCTCTTCTTGACTTCATTCAGGTTGCCCGTTTCGGTATTCTTTTGAATCGCTTTTTGCAGTCTGGCCACCGTGCCCGCGGAATCCTTCAGGCTTTTATCCATTGCCTGCAATGTATTGAACAAATCCTCGTAATTCAGCATTGCTTCCGTTCCTTTCCAATACCAGTGATTGTGTATGCGATACGAACAAACTCAGTATACACTGTATTTGGAATCATGGCAAGCGTATTGCTTGCGAACGAGGCAAAAATTGTGATATGATAGGGAATCAAGAAACCAAGGAGGCGTCCCGTGCATCTCTACGACTGGCAGAAAAAGTGCCTGAATGCCTGGGAAAAGAACGGCCGCAGGGGCATTGTTCATGTGGTGACCGGCGCGGGGAAAACGGTGCTGGCGCTTGAGGCCATTCGGCGGATGCGGGAACAGTTCCCCGATTTGGCCGTCAAGATCGTGGTGCCCACCATCCCCCTGGCCTATCAATGGAAAAGCGCGCTGCTTCGGGACACCCGGGCAGGGGCAGCCACGCCCGGTTTCTTTGGCGGCGGCAGACGGGACGACCCCAATAACCGCGTCATGGTGTATATCGTTAATTCAGCGCGAATCGCTCTGTCCGCTCACATCCGAAGGGAGCTCTCCCTGGGGCATCGCGTGCTGCTGATCTGCGATGAATGCCATCATTACGCCAGCCTTCAGAACCGCCGCATCTTTGATTTTCTTACCCCGGAAATCGTATCTGGCGATATGTATGCCTGCATGGGCCTGTCGGCGACTCCCTTTCAGACGGAAAACGACGGAATCCTGACCCAGGCGTTGGGCCCGGAAATCTTTCAATACAGCTTTGAGGAAGCGGTTCGGGAGGAAATTCTTTCTCCCTTTTCCGTGTGCGAGGTATCTACGTCCTTTTCCGCCGAGGAATCAGCGGAATATGGCAGGTTGACCGTGGAAATCAGTTCGCTCCTGAAAAAACTGTATCAAGCCCATCCAGGTCTGGAAAAGCTGGAAAAGCTGCGCTTTCTGCGGACGGTTTCCAAACTTGCGCATGAAGCGGAAATGAACCCGGAAGACCCAGCCGCCGCTTTCCTGCTGAAAACTTATCAGCGAAAAGAAATCAGCGTACTGGCTTCCTCCCGCGTTCAGTGCGGTCTGGCGCTCCTGGAACAGCTCCGGCCAATGGATCGGATCATTTTTTTCTGCGAACGGATTACCCAGGCGGATGAAATGGCAAGGCTTATTCGCCGCCGTTTCGGAAATATCTGCGTTCTGTATCATTCCGGCCTGACGAAGGAGGCCAGGGAACGGAACATGCTTTTGTTCCGGGAAAAAAGCGTCCGCGTACTGGTCAGCTGCCGCTGCCTGGACGAAGGAATCGACGTGCCGGACGCCAATATCGGCATCGTGCTCAGCGGTTCCGCGGTAGAGCGGCAGCATATCCAGCGCATGGGCCGTCTGATTCGCCGGGCGGAGGGCAAGGACGCTGCCTGCCTGTACCACATTTCCATCGGGGAAGCCGCCGAGGATTCCGCTTTTCTTCCCGGCCTGAACCCAACGGAAAAGTTTTCCCTGCGGTATTATCCCGCTGAAAAAGATTTCTCCAATGACCTGTACGAATATATCTCCTTGAATTTGCTGGACAGCGCGAAAGCCCATGGACTGACCGGCGCCGCATTGGGCGAGCTTCGCGCCTGCCTCACGGAAGGTATGATCCGCGCCGACTGCCTGCTGCCGGAAGTCATATTGCGAAAAAGCATTCAAACCGCGGCGGCCACGCACGAGAAAAACTATTGGCGGTCGATGCTGAAAGTGCATCGGGAGTTTGCGGTGCAGAAAAGCGCGTCTGTGTAAATCTCTTCGATAAAGCTCCACGAAACGGAGCGGCTGAACAGAGCCTTTTTGCGGGAATTAGATGGAGGAGCACTCACCTCATCCGAGCCGCTTCGCGGCCCACCTTCCCCTCAAGGGGAAGGCTTTTGGCCGGTTTATTTACAGTTTATTCATTCATGCGGTGGCCCTGTCATCGGACGCGCTTTCGCTTGTGTTTTTGGAGGAAATGGGATATAATATGCTAAAGAAGCAGATAACCGAAGGAGGGATTCTGACATGGCCAATCAGGAAGAATGGGACATCATCGAACTGGAGGGCGACGACGGCGAACCCATCCGCCTGGTCGTGGAGCGCTATTTCTTCTACAACGGCGATGAATACGTGCTGCTCAGCGACGCCTGTGACGTGGAGGACGAGGACGAAATCTCCCGCTACGTCATGAAGGTGCAGCCCATGGAGGGCGAGGGCAACGAGGACATGGAAGAATTCGTGCCCGTGGACGAGGATTTGATGGATCAATTGGTGGAGGTTGCCGAGGCGACCTTTGATGTGGACGAAGAGGACGACGAGGAATAAGAGTACAGAGTGCAGAGTACAGAGTTCAGATTTATAGTGTTTTACAATAGACGAATTCTAAACAGCGTTCACTATATCATCTGTACTCTGAACTCTGAACTCTGTACTCTTTTTTCTTCCCACAAGATCAAGAAACAATGAATGAAGTAATCGCCCAAAAGCTCCGCCTCCTGCCCGATTCTCCCGGCTGCTACCAGATGAAGGAGAACGGGAAAATCATCTATGTGGGCAAGGCGGTCAATTTAAAAAACCGGGTAAGAAGCTATTTCCATGGCCACGACCACACACCAAAGGTTGCGGCCATGGTTTCGCATATCACGGATTTCGATATCATCCTGTGCCGCACCAACCTGGAAGCGTTGATTTTGGAGTGCAACCTGATCAAGCTGCACAAGCCGTATTACAACATCCTTTTAAAGGACGACAAGCACTACCCCTATATCCGCATCAACCTGAACGAGCCGTTCCCCCGGGTCACGCTGGCCCGGCGGCAAAATGCGGACGGGGCGAAATACTTTGGCCCCTACATCGGCGCGACGGCGGTGCGGGAGGTGCTGGAGCATTTAAAAAAGCTGTTCCCTCTGCGCACCTGCAATTACCACCTGCCGGAGCATGGCCCCAAGCGGCCCTGCATGAACTACGAGATCGGACGGTGCCTGGGCCCCTGCTGCGGCAAATGCTCGGAGGAGGACTACCGGGCGGTGGTGCGGCGGGTGATCGCGTTCCTGAACGGCAAGTATCAGGACGTGACGGACGAACTGGACAGGGAAATGCGGGAAGCGGCGAAGGCCCTGCAATTTGAAAAGGCCGCGCGTCTGCGCGACCAGATAAAGGACATTCAGGGACTCATGCAGCGCCAGCAGGCCATCCAGACCAGCGGCGTGGAGCAGGACGTGTTCGCCCTGGCCCAGGACGACCTGGACGCCATGGCGCAGGTGCTGTATGTCCGCAACGGCCACATCCTCGGCGGCGATTCCTTCGCCCTGCCCAGGGAAGGCAAGGAAGACCCCGGCGAGGTGCTGTTCGATTTCATCGTGCAGTTTTACGAGGGCGACCGCAAGCCAGCCCGGGAAATCCTATGCCCCAGCTTACCCGAAGAAATCGGCGGCGATCTGGAAGAATGGCTGCGCCAGCGGCGCGGCGGCGCGTGCACCCTCACCATCCCCCAGCGCGGGGACAAGCGCGCTTTGACCCTGCTGGCCGAAAAGAACGCAAGGGACGCGCTGGAAAAGCGCAACGCGAAAAAGCAAGTCCAGTACGAGCGCACCATGGGCGCGGTGGAGGAACTGGCGAAAGCCATCGGCATGGACACCGTGCCCCGCCGCATCGAGGGCTACGATATTTCCAACACCCAGGGGGCCCAGAACGTGGCCTCCATGGTGGTGTTCATCGACGGCGAGCCCGCGCCCAAGGAGTACCGCCACTACCGCATCAAGAGCTTTGAGGGGGCCAACGACTTCGCCTCCATGAACGAGGTGCTGGGCCGCCGGTTCCGCCGCTGCTTCGCCGAAGACCCCAAGGAGCGCTGGCCCCTGCCCGACCTGGTGCTGATCGACGGCGGCCCGGAGCAATTGCAGTTCGCCCGGGAAGCTATGCTGGCTACGGGCGCGGACGTGCCCATGTTCGGCCTGGCCAAACGATTGGAAGAAATCTTCCTGCCGGGGCGGGAGGACTCCATCCTGATCGACCACCACTCACCCGTGCTGCATCTCATCCAGCGCATCCGCGACGAGGCCCACCGCTTCGCCATCACCTACCATCGCGGTCTGCGGGGCAAGGCGTCCGTGCACAGCGCCCTGGAGGATATTCCCGGCGTCGGCCCGGCCCGGCGGCGCGCGCTGCTGCAATACTTCAAGTCCATCAAGGCCATCAAGGAAGCCGAACTGGATGAACTCAAGCAGGTGCCCGGCATGAACGCGCCAGCCGCCCAGGCGGTCTATGCTTGGGCGCATCCGGAGGAGGGATTAGGCGTTAGGCATTAGGCAATAGGGAATAGGGATTAGGAAGTACGCCTTCGACTCCGCTGCGCTCCGCTCAGGATGACAGTGGGGGCCCTAATACCTAATGCCTAATGCCTAATGCCTAATGCCTATTGCCTAATGCCTACTCCCTACTCCCTATTGCCTAATGCCTATTCCCTACTCCCTCACCGGGTCGCGGTCGCGGAAGAGCAGCGAAATGCTCCACAGGCCCGCCGCGCCGACCAGCGTGTAGATGATGCGGCTGATGAGCGCCCCCTGCCCGCCGAAAAGATAAGCGACCAGGTCAAACTGGAAAATCCCGATCAGCCCCCAGACCACAGCCCCGATAATGACCAGTAGCAGCGCGATTTTATCCACCATGATGAAAACCTCCTTTTTCTCTGTTCCCGCTTAGTATGACAGGCATAAAGGCAAATTATGCGTTTTCAGCCCTTCAAAAGCGAAAAAACGTATCGGAACGGGGAAAAGGCATATTGACTTTTTGATGCGTTCGTTTCATAATAGACAACGAAAAAGAATAAGTAGTTTTCCATAGACAATGCGCCCGGCCGACAGAGCGTTCCTGCACGCCTGGCCGGGAGCGGCTGTTCGTCTTTCATTCCAGTGATCAAAGGAAGGACAGAATAGACATGTACCGCAGAAAAACAAGGGGCTGGTCACAGCATTTGGATTTTATGACGCTGGACATCCTGTGTCTGGAAGCGTCGATGGTGCTTGGCTTTGCGATGCACTTCGGCTTTCAGCCGCTGGCAAAGAACCGGGTGTTCTGGTCGCTGTGCATTGCCGCCGCGTTTATTGATTTGATGATCATGGTGCTGATGGACGCTTACCACAACGTGATCCACCGGGACATTTTCCAGGAACTGAGGATGCTGGTGACGCAGACGATGTACCTGACCGTCGGCCTCGTCATTTTCATTTTCATGATGCACGTGGAGAACCTGGACATTTTCAATATCCTCATGCCGTCCATTCCCTTTTACGCGCTGATGTGCTTCAATATGCGCGTCCTGTGGCGCGAGCAGCTGCGGCACAGGCTGCACATGAAGAACCACACCACCATGCTGATCCTGGCCGAGACGGACCGGCTGCATGAGCTGATTACCAAGCTGGTCAACCACAATTATGACAGCTATCGTTTTGTGGGCGTCGCCCTGCTGGATAAGCAGCCCAATATTCCCCTGGCCGAAGAAAAGCTGGCCCACATTATGCAGGGGGATAAAGAAATCGAAGCCCTGCACGTGGTGGCGACCCAGGATAACCTGGTGCAGTATCTGATCAACAGCTGGGTGGACGAGGTGTATCTGGACACGGTGTCCGACCAGGACCTGCCGGTGGAGCTGATTAACGAAATCATGGGCATGGGCATCACGGTGCACGTGGCCATCAACAGCATGGATCAGATTGCGGCGCGCAACAAAAACGTGGAATGGCTCTGCGGCCAGGTCACGTTTACCACCAGCCTGGGCTATGTTTCCGGGCGCGATCTGCTGCTCAAGCGCATGATGGATATCGTGGGCGGGCTGATCGGCTCGGTGTTCACGGTGCTGCTGGCGCTGGTGCTGGGCCCGATGATCTACATCGCCTCCCCCGGCCCGATCTTCTTCAAGCAGCAGCGCATCGGCGAAAACGGGCGGAAATTCTGGATGTACAAGTTCCGCAGCATGTACCTGGACGCGGAGAAGCGCAAGCAGGAGGTGGCCGCTTCCACGGGCCAGCAGGACGAGCTGATGTTCAAGATGGAGCACGACCCGCGCATCATCGGCCAGAAGCAGCTGCCCAACGGCAAATGGAAAAAGGGCATTGGCGGCTGGATTCGGGATCTGTCGCTGGACGAGTTTCCCCAGTTCTTTAACGTGCTCAAGGGCGATATGTCCCTCGTGGGCACCCGCCCGCCCACGGTGGACGAATGGGAACGCTATAAGCCCTACCACCGGGGCCGTATGTCCACCAAGCCCGGCATCACCGGCCTGTGGCAAATCAGCGGCCGCAGCAAGATCCGGGACTTTGACAAGGTCGTGCAGCTGGACCGGGAGTACATCGAAAACTGGTCTCTGCTGCTGGACTGCAAAATTTTGATCCGCACCGTCTGGACCGTGCTGAGCCGGAAAGGCGCGATGTGACCCGCCCAGGACGGCACGCAGCCAAACAGAAACCTCCCAAGCCGGATATGCTTGGGAGGTTTCTGTTTATGTACGGAAAACGTCTCTATTTCAAAGCATTAAGATAGGAGTTAGAAGAGAGGAGATAGGAGATAAATCTTGTCATTCGTAAGGATGCCGTTCCAACCCCTTTCCTTTGAGGGGAATGTTGTCAACTTAAGGTGAGACAATATCGAACAAGAGACTTTATACAAGTCATCTAACACTGTCATCCTGTGCGCATCCGGACGCGAAGGATCTCATAGTCATTCATTATGTCAAGCAACATATTATCCGACAAGGAGATTCTGCCCGCCCTCCGGGACGGGGCGCAAGCGAACGCGTCCGGATGCGCTCAGAATGACAATTGAAGTTGATTGATAGATATGTTACTTGGTTGATTTCGGAAAATGTTTTCTTAAATTGACGACATTGCCCTCAAGGGGAAGGCGGCTTTTGGCTTGTTCCCTCATTCAATATTTTTGAAAGACTATGAACTCCTATCTCCTCTCTCCTAACTCCTATCTTGATGAATTAAGACACCCTTATAAATAGCCTTTTCCCCCTCGCTGCAATCACACCACAAACCGCAGCGCCAGGGAAGCGAAGATGATCAGGCAGGCGCAAAAGGCGGAGACGGTCGGCCTGGTTTCCTCCATTTTATTTTCCTTCTTTCTGATCGAGCGCCCAGCCCAGCACGCTCTGCATAAAACCGCTCACGCACAGCGCGGCCAGAAGCCAGCGGGAAATGTCGTTGTCGATGAAGTTCATCATGGGGTTGAACTGATCCAGCGCCAGGAACACCAGGAACATGAGCGCCAGAATCACCGTCGTGTGGCGCAGGATCGCGCGAATCTTACTCATACCGGTTCACCTCCGCAATCAGCAGCGCGTCGCTGCTTTCCCGCCCGCCGCCGGACGGATCGTTGATGACCGCGTTCTGCCACACCATGATGGAGGAATTGCCCCCGTCCAGGTTGTAGGCGGCAGTGCAGCCCAGGTCGTAGAACAATTGGGACAGGTCGGGCAGGGAAATGCCCGCGGATTCGCCGCGCCCATCCACCACGATCATGCAGTAGTGGCCCGGCTCATAGTAGCCGATGGCGGTGCGGGGGTTGGCGGAGATGATGCGGTTGGTGCTGGCAAAGCTGGTAAGCACGCTGCCGTCGGTATCCAGCAGGGCGGGGCCAAACGTCCAGGCCTGCCACGCGCCGTTCTGGATGGCCTCCTGCATGTCGAACGCGCTGCCGGGCATGACCTCCATGCGTCCGTCATAGTACAGCACGCACACGTCGCAGTTGGTGCGGTTGGCGCGGTAGATGACCCCGTTGCGGATGACCACGCCTTCGTTGGTGTTGCCGTAGTAGTCGCCGTTGATCGCCAGCAGGGCGTTGTTCAGAATCGCCATATCGGAAATGCTGTCGCGGTAGCCGCTGCCGTAGGTGTTCCGCGCCAGCGCGGACTGGAAGCAGGTAATATCCCGCACATAAATGTCCGCCAGATAATAGGTAATGCGGCCGTTGGCTGTGGTTTCCTCGGTGACGGTGATGGAAATGTCAGGGCTGGAATAGCTGTTGTCCGTCACCACCACGGTGTCGGTGTACATGTCGGCGAACTTTTCGGTGATGGGCGTGTCGTCCGCTTCTACGAGCGTTTCATCGCTGTCCGTTAAGGCGCTGCCGCCCTTGCCGTTCATCATGCTGTTCTTGCCGCCATAGCTTTGCTGCCCGCCGCGATTGTTCCGGGCGGCGCTCAGGTTCATGCTGCCCACGTCGCTCGCGCTTCCAGCAGCGAGATATACTGTATCCTCTGGCAGGGCAAGGCTTGCGCCGTCGCCCGCGGGCGCTTGCGTTTTATAGGGGTTGGGAATCACGATGCCCACGCTCTGCTGCTGCCGGGGCAGCACGTGGTGGAACAGGGCGAACACCACCAGCGCTACGCCCAGGCACACTACATCAATCAATAAATTCCGGATAACCCGGTTCTTCATCACTTTCATTCGATAACCTCCTTTGCCGTCAGACGCTTCCTGCTGACGATAGCAGGATAATCTATAAAACTTAAATGAAGCTAAAAGACCAAAGAATTTTATTTTTTTCTTTTCCAGCGGCAGGAAAAGGATGATTTGCGTTGAATACGGAAATTTGGGTTAGGTTGAGGCTTTCTTTTTCGCTGCTTTTTCGATTTGTAAAAGTTGGGAAAAAAGCGGAAATAGGAGCCATGAAATATTTATTTCAAAAACCTTCATCACCAAGAATACAGGAGAATGGGGGAAATGTGATTGGAAATGTCTGAAAGATTGCAGGCCCTGGCCATGGAAAAGGCCGCGCTGCTGGCGGGCGACGCCGAGCGCGTGGCCAAGCAGCACGCCGAAGGCAAGAGCACGGCCCGCGAGCGGGTCGCCAAGCTGTTTGACGCGGGCAGCTTCGCCGAGATCGACGCCCTGCGCGCGGGCGGCAACGCCGTGGCGGGCAGCGGCACGGTGAACGGCCAGGCGGTGTACTGCTTCGCGCAGGACTTCACCTCCTGCGGCGGCGCGATGACCACCGCCCAGGCCCAGAAAATTTTGAAAACCCTGAACATGGCCCGGGTGACCGGCTCGCCCATCGTGGCGCTGCTGGACAGCGCGGGCGTGAAGCTGGAAGAGGACATGAACGCCCTGCCCGCTTACGCGGAGATCCTGGGCGCGATGGCGCGTCTCTCCGGCGTGTGCCCCATCATCACGTGCGTCATGGGCCCCTGCGCTGGCCTGGCGACCATGATGACCCAGCTGAGCGACGTGAACATTGAAGTGAAAAAAACCGGCGAAATTCGCCTGCACACCGCCCAGGTGATGAACAGCGAAAAGGGCCGGGCCAAGACCGCCCAGCAGCTTTTCGGCGCGGAAACCATGGACGCCCAGGGCGCTGTGGCGCTGACCGCGGAAACCGAAGAGGAAGCCTTCGCGCTGATCACCTCCCTGATCGACCTGCTGCCCGCCTCCAACATGGAGGACGCGCCGCTGGCGGACGGCGAGGATTTGAACCGCCTGACCGTGTGCGACGATCCCGACGAGGCCGCCGCGCTGATGGCCGACCTGGCGGACGGCAATCAGGTGATTGAGTTCTACAAGGGCTACGGCCCCGCCATCCATACCGCGCTGTGCCGCGTCGGCGGGCGCACCGTGGGCCTGGTGGCTAACGACCACAAGGCGGACAACGGCCGCCTGACCAGCCAGGACGCCCGCAAGGCGGCCCGGTTCGTGCGGCTGTGCGACTGCTTCGGCCTGCCCGTCGTGTCCCTCGTGAACACCGACGGCCTGGCGGTGCCCATGACCGGCCATCAGGGCGCGCTGCTGCGCGGCGCCGCCGAATTGATTTACGCTTACGCCGAAGCCACATCTCCCAAGGTCGCCATCTTCACCGGCAACGCCGTGGGCGCGGCCTACGTCGCCATGGGCGGCAAGGCGATTGCCGACGTGGCCTACGCCTGGCCCACCGCCGTGCTCTCTCCCCTGACCGCGCAGGCCGCCGTGCAGACCCTGGACGGCGAAAAGATCAACGCCGGGGAAAACCGCGAGGCGCTGGAAGAAGCTTACGCCAAGCAGCACGGCGCGCTGGAAGCCGCCAAGGCTGGCGTGGTGGACGACGTGATCGAGCCCCGCGAAACCCGCAAATACATCATCGCCGCCCTCGAAGTGCTGGCGAACAAGCATGACGTGAACCTGCCCAAGAAACACGGCAACCTGCCGCTGTAAGGAGGGGTCGAGATGGATAAATTAATGCTCGGCCTCGCCACGACGGGCGTCGGGATGCTGGTGGTGTTCTTCGGCCTGATCATCCTGATCGCGTGCATCTACGCGCTCACGCTGTTCACCGGCCGCAAGAAGCCCGCCAAGAGCGCCCCGGCCAAAGCGGCCCCCACGCCTGCTCCCGCCCCTGCCCCTGCGGAGGAAGCGCAGGAGGAGGAAGCGGACGATTTGCAGGTCATTGCCGCCATCACCGCGGCCATCTCCGCAATCTGGCAGGACGAAGGCCACGCCACCGGCTTTGTGGTGCGCCGCGTGCGCCGCACGCAGAACAGCAGCGCAAGAGCCCGCGCCGCCAGGGAAGAACAGATTTACAGCCATTTTTGATTTTTCATCATCAAACGCGTGTCAATTCCAGGACAAACCGTAGGGGCGGATATCATCCGCCCGCTGCCAGTCAATCCTGACCGGAAGATGATTGAGCGGCGTTTCGTCCTGCATTGCGGGCGGATGATATCCGCCCCTACATGAATTCATACAGGAGGAACTATCATGCGTAAATTCAATATCACCGTCAATGGCGTTGCTTATGAAGTAGAAGTGGAAGAAGTGGCCGCGGGCGAATCTGCCGCTCCCGCTTCTGCCCCGAAGGCCGCCGCGCCCGCTCCCAAGGCTGCCCCCGCCGCGAAGCCCGCCGCCCCGAAAGCCGCGCCCGTCGCCAACGGCACCAAGGTGAACGCCCCCATGCCCGGCACCATCCTGGACGTGAAGGTCGCCCAGGGCCAGGCCGTCAAGAAGGGCGATATCCTGTGCATCCTGGAAGCCATGAAGATGGAAAACGAAATCCTCGCGCCCCAGGACGGCACCGTGGCGCAGGTCAACGTGACCAAGGGCGCGTCCGTCAACTCCGGCGACCCGCTCGTGGTGCTGAACTGATAGGAAGCTGATCCTGAACAATGCGCCTGACGATCCGCATAGTTTTTTCCCGCTGTTCAATGCGTAATGTAGGGGCGGATATCATCCGCCCGTCAAAGCCGCATATGAATCAATTATCATGGAGCCAAGCGGAGCGGGCGGATGATATCCGCCCCTACGGAGAGAAATTCTTTATTCGGATGAAAAGGCGCAAACAGAAACTTGAAAGGAGATTCTTCCGTGGGAACACAATCTGTTGATATATTGCAGACGCTGTCCTCCCTGGCCCGGGAGAGCGGAATCGCCCAGTTCCTGAGCAATCCGCTGGCCCTGGTGATGGTGGGCATCGCGTGCCTTTTGATTTATCTTGCCATCGTCAAAAAGTTTGAGCCCCTGCTGCTGCTGCCCATCGCGTTCGGGATGCTGCTGACCAACCTGCTGGGCAGCGAGGTCTACCACGAAGCGCTGTTCGCGGGCGGTCACGCCAACTGGAGCCTGTTCGGCGGGGCCATATTGATCGACTCGCCCAACCTGGCGAACCTGAAAGAACTGGTGGAGTCTGGGGCCATGACGGTCAACAACGCCGGGGCCGTGATTCTGAATGGCAATGTGCTGGGCCAGATCACGTCCTCCTTCTCCGTGGGCGCGCAGCTGGACGGCCTGGGACGGCTGATCGCTGAAAACGGCACTGTGCTGGCTGAGTCCGTGCCGATCATCATCAAAGACTCCGCTGCCTTCATCAGCGACGGTCAGGTGTATTCTTCCCTGGGCCAGCTGATCGCCACCGCGGGCAGCACCATCACCCCCGGGTTGCTTGACTACCTGTACCTGGGCGTGAAGCTGGGCATTTACCCCTGCCTGATCTTCATTGGCGTCGGCGCGGGCACGGACTTCGGCCCCCTCATCGCCAACCCCAAGACCCTGCTCCTGGGCGCTGCCGCGCAGCTGGGCATCTTCATGACCTTCATCGGCGCGTCCCTGTTGGGCTTCAACACCGCTGAAGCGGGCGCCATCGGCATCATCGGCGGCGCGGACGGCCCCACCGCCATCTGGCTGACCGGCAAGCTGGCCCCGCATCTGCTGGGCCCCATCGCCGTGGCCGCTTACAGCTACATGGCCCTGGTGCCCGTCATCCAGCCCCCCATCATGAAGGCGCTCACCACCAAGAAGGAACGCCAGATCGTGATGGAGCAGCTGCGGCCCGTGAGCCACACCGAAAAGGTGATCTTCCCCATCGTGGTCACCATCCTGGTTTCCCTGCTGCTGCCCTCCGCCACTCCGCTGGTGGGGTGCCGAGTGCGGCGTGGTGGAACGCCTGAACAAGACGGTGCAGAATGAGCTCATGAACATCGTCACCATCTTCCTGGGTATCACCGTCGGCGCGACCGCCACCGCCCAGACCTTCCTGCGGCTCCAGACCATTGAGATCATCGTGCTGGGCGTTGTCGCCTTCGGCATGGGCACCGCGGGCGGATTGCTGCTGGCGAAGCTGATGAACAAGCTGACTGGCGGCAAGATCAACCCGCTGATCGGTTCCGCCGGCGTGTCCGCCGTGCCCATGGCGGCCCGCGTTTCCCAGATGGTGGGCCAAAAGGAAAACCCCGCCAACTTCCTGCTCATGCACGCCATGGGCCCGAACGTTGCGGGTGTGATCGGCTCCGCTATCGCGGCGGGCGTTCTGCTCAGTATGTTTGGCTAATGCAAAGAGAGTACAGTGTACAGAGTGCAGAGTACAGAGATTTTTGTGAATGTGCTTTGTGTCCGGTAGGTTGATCAGCTATATTCTCTGCACTCTGCACTCTGAACACTGAACTCTATCGACTGAAAAGGAGAGTTTGTGATGGCGAAAGTTCAAATTACCGATACCATTCTCCGCGACGCGCACCAGAGCCAGGCGGCTACGCGGATGCGGCTGGATGAAATGCTTCCCGCCTGCGAGAAGCTGGATAAAGTTGGTTATTTCTCCCTGGAATGCTGGGGCGGCGCGACGTTCGACAGCTGCCTGCGCTTCCTGAACGAAGACCCCTGGGATCGCCTGCGCCAGCTGCGCAAGGCCCTGCCCAATACCAAGCTGCAAATGCTGCTGCGCGGGCAGAACATCCTGGGCTACAAGCCATCGACAACGGCATCGACATCATCCGCACCTTCGACGCCCTGAACGACCTGCGCAACATGGAAAAGGCCGTGAAGGCCACCAAGGCGTACAACGGCATCGCGGAAGTGGCCATGAGCTACACCACCTCCCCGGTGCACACCGAGGAATACTTCGTGGAACTGGCCAAGGGCATTGAAAACATGGGCGCTGACCTGATCTGCATCAAGGACATGGCGGGATTGCTTTTGCCCTTCAACGCCTATTCCCTGGTCAAGAAGCTGAAAGCGAACACCAAGCTGCCCATCGTGCTGCACACCCACAACACCGCCGGCACCGGCGCGATGACCCTGATCAAGGCCATCGAAGCGGGCGTGGACGTGGTGGACAC